>JANNEF010000177.1:0-2152 GCA_031378375.1 Verrucomicrobiota bacterium
GATCAGGTAGCCTGCGGTCTTGGTGTTCATGGCGCGCTTGATCGTTTCCGTTCATTCGCACGGACCAGCGGTGGCTGATGAGATGGCATATCAGGTCATTTTCGAAGTGCTCACGGCGGCAGAATAGGGACGGCTTAACTCTTAGCCCATTACGACTTTTGGAATGGACTCTTAGGTTAAAGCAAATACCCTGTCCGCGTGGAATTCCTGAACTACCATCACCTCCGATACTTCTGGGTCGTGGCCAAGGAAGGCGGCTTGCGCAAGGCGGCGGAGAAGCTGCACGTCTCCCAACCCACCATCAGCGCGCAGATTGCCGCGCTGGAGGGCGTGCTGGGAGAAAAACTTTTCCGGCGCGGCGGACGTTCCCTGACCCTGACCGAAGCCGGCCATCGGGTGTTGAGCTATGCCGAGGAAATTTTTTCGCTGGGCCAGGAACTCCTCGACTCAGCCCGGCAGCAGCCCACCGCGCGTCCAATGCGCGTCGACATCGGCATCACCGACTCGCTGCCGAAACTGTTGAGCTACGAGATCATCAAGCCCATTTTCAACCTGGAGCAGTCCGTCCAGGCGGTTTGCCGCGAAGGCAAAGCGGCCGACCTGCTCGCTCAACTGGCGGCTTACCGGCTGGATATCGTGCTCGCCGATGAGCCGGCCCCCAGTTCACTCCCCATCAAAGTCTTCAACCACCTGCTGGGCGAATGTGGTGTGACCGTTTGCGCCGAGCGCAAACTGGCCGCCGCGCTCAGGCGCCGGTTTCCCCAGTCGTTGACTGACGCGCCCGTGCTGCTGCCCGCGAGCAATGCCGCCCTGCGCCGATCGCTGGAGAAATGGTTTCAAACGCAGCAGATTCGCCCGCGCTTGGTGGCGGAATTCGACGACGCAGCCCTGATGACCGTGGCGGCGGTGGACGGCCTGGGCTTCTTCGCCCTGCCGACCCTGGTCGTCAAAGAAGCGGTCGCGCGCTACGGATTCCAATCCATTGGCCGCATCGAGGGCTGCCACCAGCAATTCTACGCCATCAGCGCCGAACGCAACCTGACCCACCCGGCCGTGCTGGCCATCACGTCGCAAGCACGGGCGGCATTTTCAGACTGAACTGCGGGTGCCTTACGCTTTACCTCCGTGAATGGGCCATGCTTCACTCACCCACGAACCCGGGCCAGTTCCCAATCCGTTCTTTACCGACGCTTCGTCGCCGATGACCATCTTTCCGACAAATGAACACCTCATCTTCTCAAAGACTTCTTCGCCCCGCCGCATGGTGGCTGGGCTTGGTGATGCTGCTCGGCGCGTTGCCGATGGTTGCGGCGGACAAAACGAATTCTCCGCTGCTCACGGTCAAGCGCATCTTCGACGCGGGGGAGTTCAGTGGCGACGGGTTCTCGGCGCGCTGGCTCGCGGACAGCTCTGGCTACACGACGTTCGAGAGTTCGAAGGATCCATCGGGCGGCAGGGACTTGGTGCGCCATGAGCCGAAGACGGGCACGAAGGAAATCCTGGTGCCGGCGGCGGACTTTGTTCCGCCGGGGGCTTCATCGCCGCTGGGGCTGGACGACCACATCTGGTCGAAGGATCGGTCGCGCCTGCTGCTTTTCACCAACACGAAGCGCGTCTGGCGCACGAACAGCCGGGGCGATTACTGGGTGCTGGATCGGTCGAGCCACGAGTTGTTCAAGCTTGGCGGCGACGCGCTGCCTTCCACGCTGATGTTCGCGAAGTTTTCGCCGGATGCGCGGCGGGTGGCCTACGTGCGCGAGCGGAACATTTACGTCCAGGATTTGCAGAGCCGCCGCATCACGGCGCTGACCACCAACGCTTCGCCCGACATCATCAATGGCACGTTCGACTGGGTTTACGAAGAGGAGTTTTCCCTGCGCGATGGCTTTCGCTGGAGCCCGGACGGACGGTTCATCGCCTACTGGCAGCTTGATACCGAGGGCGTGCGCGAAGTGCCGCTCGTGACCAACACCGACGGACTTTATCCGACGACGCAGCTCATCAAGTATCCCAAGACGGGCGAGATGAACTCGTCCTGCCGCGTCGGTGCGGTCGAACTCGCCACCGGCCAGACGCGCTGGATGGACGTGCCGGGCGATCCGCGCAACCACTACATCTTCGATCTCGAATGGCCGGAAGGCTCGAAGGAGAT
>JANNEF010000178.1:0-50077 GCA_031378375.1 Verrucomicrobiota bacterium
CCGCCCGCGGTGGGGGCCGTTTGGGGGGTTTTGTGACCGCCGTTTTGTGGCCTGGTCTGTGGGCGGGCGGCCCCCGCCCGCCGCTACAAGGGCGGGAACAGCGGCTCCACGGACGGAAACACGCGCTCCACGGTGCATTCACACATCGGTTATGACCCGTGAGGTCGGCGCAATGAACCTCCAGGCGCGTGCAACGCGCCGCGGAGGCGATGCAATGAACCTTCGGGCGCGTGCAACGCACCTCAGAGGCGATGCAGTAAACCTTCAGGCGCGTGCAATGAACCTTCAGGCGCGTGCAATGAACCTTCGGGCGCGTGCAATGAACCTCGGAGGCGATGCGATGAACCGTGCAGCGGTTGCAATGCGCTTCGGAGTGCTATTGTTGCCGGTGCGGCGGGCGTGATGGGAAAAGTTTTCCGTCGTCACGGGAAAATTGTTCCACGCCCGGGAGCGCGGGTCTCTGGCCCGCTTAAACCGGACACCGAAATGGGTTCCCGCTAAACACGCGAAAAGGCGCGAAAACAGCGCCTTGGAATGGAACGTAAGCTTCGAAAGTTCTTTTCTGCGGCCAGGCTCTTCAACTCCTTTCCCTTTCGTGTCCTTTCGTGTGTTTCGCGGGCACAACCCCGGCGTTCCGGTTAAGCGGGCCGGAGGCCCGCGCGCCGTCGGTGGTGTTTCGGGCGGGTACGCGGGTTGCTATGTGGAGGGTGGGCGCGGGACAACCAAACTAACGCCGCGCGAAACAGAACGAACATCAAATACGGACAAATCAAATGAACGAATATTATTACGACATCTACGATCGCGGTCTGGAAACCGTGGCGGTATGGACGACGTTTTCGCCGACGTTGCACGTCGGCGAAGTCACGCTGGGGCAACACGCGGCGGAGGTGAATCTGCTCAACGCGCACACGCAGGAGCGCGACACGGCGCAGGCAGCGCTGGACTCCGCGCGCAACGGGCGCGACTCCTCCTGCGCCGGCGTGTTCGACATCTGCACGCGCGGCTGCCGCGTCATCTCCGGCACCCTGGCGGCCGGTGATCCCATGCGCAAGGACGTGCGCGACGTGACGGGCCTCAAGGGCCGTTCGCAGCAGGGCGCGCTGGAAAAGGCGCGGCGGCTGATCAGCTTGTGGCAGACGGTGGACGCGCGCCGGGCCGCGCAGGTTCCGCCGGTGCCGGGTTTGCTGGTGGGCACGACGGATGTGGGCAGTTTTCAAAGCATGCAGGCCAATCACGCGCAGATTCTGCAGAACGTGGAGAACAAGCGGTCGGTGTTGAGCCAGAAGAAGAGCCAGTTGCGCGGCACCGTCAAGCGCGTGGACGGAAACAACAAGCGGTGGTTCCAGGCGTGGCTGGGGCAGTTCGCCGCGGGCACGCCGGAGCGGCAGGCGTTGAGCCTGATCAGCACGGAGACCAAGCCGCTGCTGCCGGGCAAGGGCGTGTTCCTGGAGTTCGCGGTGCTGACGGAGCAGCAGGTGCGGCTGACGTTCGGCGCGGCGCGGGCCGCGGAGTTCAAGTTGTTGCATCGCGGGCCGGGCGAAACGGCGTTCACCGTGCTGGCGGAGAAGTTGACGGCGAAGACTTACATCCATGTGGACGCCGCCGTGGGGGCGCACTCTTACCAGGTGGTGCCGGCCAACGCGCACGGCGAAGGCGCGGCGAGTCTGCCGCTGGAGGTGGACGTGGCGGAGGCGATCGCGGCGTAACAACGCTGCGGGTGAGCGATCAGAACGGCTGGAAGAATTGGATCGCGTTGCGGTGCGCGCGGCAACACGGCGCCACGATGCTACGCGGACCGGCGTTGCGCCCATTTTCGCCCATGCGCCAGGGCCGCCAGGGTTTCGGCGAGACGGCGCGCTCGCGTTTCGGGGCGCTTCGCCGTCGTCAGCCACACGAGGTATTCGCGCTGGCAACTGGGCGCGAGCTTGCGGAAGTTTTCGGCGGCGGCGCGGTTTTGTTTCGCGGCCAAGGCCTTCTTGAAGTAGGCGGGCACGGGCCAGAGCTTCCGCTTCACTCTGGGCGCGGGCGGCACCATGGGGTCAGCGTCGAGTTCGACGGCGGCGTGCAACAACGCGCGCAGGGCGGCGCGGTTCAAGCCATCCAGGGTCGTCAGGCGGAGGCTGCGGATGTTCGTGTTGTGCTCGCCGCCCGGTGTGAACAGCCCCGCCGGGTCGGGCAACTCCGTCCCTTGAAAAAAGAACAGGCTCAGGTGGTGTTTGCAGGCGGCGATGCCCAGCACCAGCTTGCGCCCGGAGAAACAGAGGTTGTTCCACTTCACCGTCTCGGTGAGGTCCGGTTCCCAGGTGAGAATCCACTCGCGCAGTGGCTCCACCAGCGGCAGGGAAAATTCCGGGCACGTCTCCAGCCACTGAACCGGATCTTTGGCTCGCGCGCGGTTGCAGTCCATGTGATTCCTCCTTCCGTTCAACAACGCGGCCACAGTTTGGTCAGTCTTCCTTCATCGATGCAGCCAGAAAAATCCTTTTCACCTCGTTTTGAATCTCGTCTTCCGACCAATCCGGGTGCAGCGGGCGCAATTCATCCGCCTTGGCCCGACGTGCATCCCAATACAGTTTTTCAGCCAGTTTGAGCTTCTCTTGCGGCGTCATGCGCCGAAGCTCCTCAATCCGTTCTGGGGTGAGTGGTTCGTCGAGTGCCATACCTACTCCGCTCCCTCGGCAAAGTAATCCGAGTCAACACGCTTTACCTCGTAGGTCGCAGCCGTCGCCACGCCGATGCCGTGGTCGATCATCAACTCCGCGAGTTCCTCGCCATCGATGAGCACGATCTTGCTGTTGCGGAGACCGGCGGCGTAGTCACGCGCTTCCTGTGTGAAATGCGAGGTTGTGATGAATATCCCTTTCACTGCGCCATGCCCCGAAAGGGCACCCTGAAACTGTTGCACATCCGGCCGCCCAACAGGCCGGTCATTCCATCGTTTGGCCTGCGTGTAGATCGCGTCAAGGCCCAGCCGGTCTTCCTTGATGATGCCGTCAATGCCGCCGTCGCCTGACTTGCCGAGCGCCTTGCCTGCATCAGCACGTGAGCCGCCGTAGCCCATCTTGACGAGCAGTTCGACGACAAGCCGTTCAAAGAAATCAGGTGCGCATTCTTTCACCCTCTGGAGCAGTTCGGCGGCAAGAGTTGCGCGGAGACTTCGGTATCCACTCGCGATCAAATCGTCAGGAGTCTTGGTAGGAACCGCGTCGTTCCCGGACGCATCCTCACCATCCACCTTCTTTGTCTTGTTCTGGAAGGCAACGAAGTCTGGGAACTGTCTCAGGAACACTGTGTTGAGCACCTTGGGTTTTCCTGCCAGGGTTTTCCCGCCCAATTCTGTAATTTGGATGTGTGCTCGCTTGGGTGCGGAAAGCAATCCCGCTTTCTTCAGGTAGGTGCAGGCCCAACCCACACGGCTTCCGAGTGTCGTGCTAACCCCGCTTGGCAGCAGCTCGCGCAGATCGTCCTCACTCAAAGCAAACTCGTTTGCCATCGCATTCACCAGCACCTTGGTGGGTATCTCCTCATTGGGGTGATCCCCGGCATAACGCAATACCGGGAGCATGAAGGTTTGGTAATCAGGGACAGCCATGTGGAAAAGCTACAGAAGCGTCTTAGCCTTTGCCAGTGCTTCTTCCAACTTGCCCGCGTCCTTGCCGCCGCCGCGCGCGTGGTCCGGTTTGCCGCCGCCTTTGCCGCCCACGATGGGCGCGATGGTCTGGATGATTTTCCCGGCCTGCACCTTCGCGGTGAAGTCCGGTGAAACGGTGGCGATCAACGTGACCGCGCCGTTGGCCGCGCCGCCGAGGACCACGACGCCTTTGAAGCGGCCCTTCAACGAATCCGCGATGGCCTGGAGGAAATCGCCCTCCGCGTCGCCGAGGTTGTGCGCGATGAGCGGGATGCCATTGGCGATCGCGGCGTGCGCGAGCAGTTCGCTGGCGGCGTTGGAGGCGTTGCGCAGCAGGGCGAGCTTGACCTGTTTCTCCAGTTCCTTCTGGTGGGCGAGCAGGCTGTCCACTTTCTTTTCCAGTTCGTGCACGGGCGAGTTCACCTTGCCGGCAAGGGTCTGGATCAATTCGCGGTCGAGCTTCATCGCGTCGTAGGCGGTGAGGCCGGCGACGGCTTCGATGCGGCGCACGCCGGCGGCGATGGCGTTCTCGCCGGTGATGCGGAAGAGGCCGATCTCGCCCGTGGCACGGGTGTGCGTGCCGCCGCAGAGTTCCATCGAGTAACCATCCAGCTTCGCCGCGTGACCGCCGATTTGCACGACGCGCACGGTGTCGCCGTATTTGTCGCCGAAGAACTGCATCACGTCCGTGCGGGTCTTCACGCTGGCGTGGGGGACTTCCGTCCAGCTCACGGCGGCGTTTTCGACGATGCGTTCGTTGACGAGTTGCTCGATGTCGGCAATTTGCGCGGGGGTGAGTGCGGCGCTGTTGAAGTCGAAGGTCAACTTGTCCGGGCCGACGAAGGAACCTTTCTGCGACGCCTCCTTGCTCACGACTTCGTGCAGCGCCCAGTGGAGGAGGTGCGTGACGGTGTGGTGGCGCTGGATGGCGGCGCGGCGGGGCCGCTCGACGCTGAGGGTGACGGCGGAGCCGACGGTGGGGGCGTCGCCGGCATCGCCGATAGCCGATGGCAAATCGCCGAGGAAGTGGAGCCAGGTGTTACCACTCTTTTGTGTGTTGACGATGCGCCAGGTCTGGCCGTGGCCGCTTAATTCACCGGTGTCGCCGACCAGGCCGCCCATCTCGGCGTAGCAGGTGGAGGTGTCGAGGATGACGGCGGTCTTGTCCTTGAGGCTCACCACTTCGAGCACGGTCGCGGGGGTTTCTCCCTGGTCGAAGCCGACGAAGCGAGTGGGGCGCGTGGTTTCGATTTGCGAGAGGGAAATGATTTCCTTCTTCTGCGCGGCGCGGGCGCGGGCGCGTTGTTCGTCCATCCGGATGCCGAAGCCGGCGACATCCACGCTCAAGCCGCGTTCACGCGCCATCAATTCGGTGAGGTCGAGCGGGAAGCCGTAAGTGTCGTAGAGTTTGAAGGCGAATTCCCCGGAGATGCGTTTGCTGCCGAAGTCGGTGATCGTCAGGAACGGGCTTTCCTGCGGCGTGCGCAATTGCACCAGGTCGTTGCGCACGCGCTCGGCTTCCTTGTTGAACAGCTCGATGCCGCGGTCCAGCGTCTTGTTGAAGGTTTCCTCCTCGGTGCGGATGACGGCTTGCACGTGTGTTTTGCGGGCGCGAATTTCCGGAAAGATGTCGCCCATGGTGGCGGCGAGTACGTCCACGAGTTTGTAGAAGAACGGTTCGTGGAAGCCCAGCGTGCGGCCGTAGCGCACCGCGCGGCGCAGGATGCGGCGCAGGACGTAGTGGCGGTCGGTGTTGCCGGGCTGGATGCCATCGGCGATGGCGAAGCTCAGGGTGCGCAGGTGGTCGGCGATGACGCGGAAGGCGATGTCCTGTTGGATTTGAGATTGGAGATTGGAGATTGCAGAAGCACCGCCGGACGTTCGGGCGGCGGCGCCCGATGACCCGAAGGCTCCTTCCGATGGTCGGGTGGCCGCTTCCGACTGTCGGGAAACCCCTTCCGGTGATTGGAAGGTCTCTTCGGAGGGTCGGAAGGTCTCTTCCGGTCGTCCGGTGATGCCTTCCGATGGTCGGAAGTTGTCTTCCGAACGTTGGGAAGGCTCTCCCGATGACCGGAAGACGCCTTCGGATGGTCGGGAGAGGTCCTCTTTTGGGTGTAAACCCCCAATTGGAGGCGCGATTGGCTCTTTTTGACCACTGGGCAGAGTGCTGCGGTAGGTTTTACCGCTCATCCGCTCCAGTTCATCGAAAATGGGACGGAAGATGTCGGTCTCGTAATTGGAGATGTGGGCGTGGGCGAAGTCGGTGAAGTTTTTCGTGCCTTGGATGATGCTGGTGACGCGCTCGAAGCCCATGCCGGTGTCCACATGCCGGGCGGGCAGCGGCGTGAAGGTGCCGTCGGGATTGGCGTTGAACTGGATGAAGACGAGGTTCCAAATCTCGATGCAGCGGGCGTCGCCCTGGTTCACCAGACTGCCCTTGGTGTCGCCGGCGGGGGTGAGGTCCACATGGAGTTCGCTGCACGGCCCGCACGGGCCGGTCTCGCCCATCATCCAGAAATTGTCCTTCTTGTTGCCGTTGACGATGTGGACGGCGGGGTCGAGTCCGGCGGCGCGGAATTTCTCGGCCCAGAAGTTCCAGGCTTCCTGGTCGAAGTCGCTGGGGTCGCCCTTGCTTTTGTCCGGGGAATAGACCGTCGCGTAGAGGCGGTTGGCCGGGAATCGCCACTGGCCAATCACCAATTCCCACGCCCACTCGATGGCTTCCTGCTTGACGTAATCGCCGAAGGACCAGTTGCCGAGCATCTCGAAGAACGTGTGAGGATAGGTGTCGAGACCGACGTCGTCGAGGTCGTTGTGTTTGCCGCCGGCGCGGATGCACTTTTGCGTGTCGGCGGCGCGGCCGGGCGTGTACGGGCAGCGGGTCTGGCCAAGGAAGATGGGCACGAACTGGTTCATGCCGGCATTGGTGAAGAGCAGGTTCGGGCTGTCCGGCATGAGGGAACTCGACGGGACAATGGTGTGTTGCTTCGACTGGAAGAAGTCGAGGAACGACTGGCGGATTTGCGTGCTGGTCATGTGTTCAGTAGTCAGTAGTCAGTAGTCAGTAGGTCAGTAACCAGTGAAACCGTTATCAGTGGCATCGCGCCGGAGGTTGATTCACTGATTCACTGACTACTGTTTCACTGATTACTGAATCCGGGCGGGGAGAGTAGCCAAAAGGCGGGAACCAAAGCGAGGGGAAGTTTTCCGGCAGAGGCGGCGCGAAGGGCGGACTTGTGTTTTTGCGCGCGGGCCATAAACTTGCGCCATGAAGAACGACGTGGTGCCCGTGGAAATCCGCGGCATTCTCCCGGCCAATAGTGGCTGCGCCATCTTTCTGGGCAATGCACAGAAGGTGTTTGTCATCCAGGTGGAGCACAACATGGGGGCGGTCATCGGCATGTTCCTGCGCGACACGCCCAAGGAACGCCCGCTGACGCATGACCTGATCAACAACATGTTCAAGGGCTTCAACATCTCGGTCGAACGCGTCGTCATCACCGAGTTGAGGAATTCCACCTACTTCGCCCGCCTGATCCTCCAGCAGCAAAACGAACTGGGCCGCAAGCTCGTCGAGATTGACGCCCGCCCCAGCGATTGCCTGGCCCTGGCCACGGCGCAAAAACGTCCCCTCTTCGTCGCCACCGCGCTCTTCAACCAGGTCGAGGATATGTCCAAATGGCTCGATGAAATCAACGAGAACGAAGGCGGCACCGGTGCCACCGGCGGCGGCGAAACCGGCGGCGAAACCGAGTAAGCGATGCCGCCGCCCGCCGCCCCGTCCGCCCCGCTGTGCCTCATCCATGGCGACGACGAATTCGTCGTCAAACAACGCGCCCGCCAGCTTCATCAGCAATGGTGCGCCGAACTGGGCGGGATGGACCACGAGACCGTGGACGCGCAGGCCGCCAACAGCGGTGAAGCACTCCGGGCGCTCGGGCGTTTGCGCGAAGCCTTGCAGACGCTCCCCTTCTTCGGCGGCGGCAAGGCGATTTGGTTTCAGAACTGCAACTTCCTCGGCGACGACCGCACCGGCGGCGCCAAGGCCGTCACCGAGACGCTCGCCGAGCTGTCGGACGAGTTGAAAAAGTTCACCTGGCAAAACGTCCGGCTGCTCATCAGCGCCGGCAAGGTGGACAAGCGGAAAACCTTCTACAAGACGCTCGAAAAACTCGGCACGGTTGAGGTGCACGCCGCCTGGTCGCTCGAAGACAAGAACTGGACCGCAGAGGCGGAGCAGTGGGCGCGGCGCGGGCTGCACGCCCGCAAACACGAAATTTCGGACGAGGCGCTGTCCGAACTGGTCGCCTGCGTCGGCCCGCACCGGCAGCAACTGGCCAGCGAGGTGGAGAAGTTGAGCCTCTTCGTCGGCGAGGGCGCCGAGATCACCCTCGGCGACGTGACCGGCATCGTCACGCGCAACAAACAGGCCCGCGCGTTTGCCCTGGCCGACGCCATGGGCAACCGCGATTTGCCGCGCGTCCTGCGCACGCTCGACCAGGAGCTGTGGGGCATGCAGTTCGACAAGAACAAGAGCGAGATCGGCCTGCTCTACGGACTCATCAGCAAGGTGCGCACGATGATCTTCCTCAAGGAAATGGTGCGCGAAGGCTGGCTCAAGCCCGATGCCGACTACAACCGCTTCAAGGCGCAACTGGAGCGCGTGCCGGCGGAGCGGCTGCCGCAGGACAAGAAATTCAACCCGCTCGCCATGCACCCGTTCATGCTGCACAACGCGCTGCCGCAGATGAGCAAGTATTCCCCCGAGGAATTGATTCAAGCGATGGACCTGCTGCTGGAGTGCAACCGGCGGCTCGTTTCCAGCAGTCTCGATGAAGTCCTGGTCTTGCAGCAAACCCTGGTGCACATCGTGCGCGGCGATCGCGAACTTGCACCCGCGGGCAAACGATGACCACGCGTCGCGCCGCTTGACGGCATTTTTCACAGAACACATATTGCCCTCCGGAACCGTTTGAAATCAGATGAGTGCGCCCGCAGCCAACATGTCGGTCTGGGTCGGAGAAAAAGTCGTCTGCATCAAAATCGCAGGCCGCCCTGACTTCCCGTGCAGCGCGAATTTCGGAAAGCTGATGGACGGCCTCCGCAAGGATGACCACCGCCACTTCGTGCTGGATCTGACGGAATGCCCCCTCATGGACAGCACCTTCCTCGGCGTGCTTGCCCGCGTCGGTTTCGAGCTGGGCGCGACGCCCAACGGCACTCCGGCCGGCGTGATCGAACTGTTCAACCCCAACGCGTATATCGTCCGGTTGCTTGATTCACTCGGCGTGGCAAAACTGTTCAAGACCGTCACCGGCCCCCTGCCAGCCACCGACGGGCTGATCGCGATGGAAGCACCCACCGACAAGCCCGACCGCAAGGAAATCACCCGCACCTGCCTCGAAGCCCACCTGGCCCTGATGAACCTCAATCCGGCGAACATTCCCAAGTTCAAGGACGTCGCGCGGTTTCTGGCCGAGGACTTGAAGAAGCTGGAAGCCGAAGGGTAACAACGGCAGCCGAAGGCGTTTCAGCACGCCCGGGCGCAAAGAAAAATGCGCCCGCCTCGCGGCGGGCGCAGTTGTGAAAAGTGATGTGGGAGAGGTTATTCGCCCGTCTCCTTGAGAACTTCAAACCGGCTCGTGCCCCGGCTGGTGAAATTGACGATCACGCCTTTCTTCAGATCACTACCCTTGAGCGCGTCGCGGAATTGTTTGGGCGTCGTCACGGTCTTTTGATTCACCTCGGTGATGATGTCGCCGGGACGGATGCCCTTGCGCTCGGCGGCACTGTCGCGCTCGACCTCGGTGACGACGACGCCATCGGTCTTCTCCACGTTGTATTGGTCGGCCAGTTCCTTCGTGAAGGCTTGCACGGTCAGGCCGAGGCTTTTCGCGTTCTCCTCCGGCTCGGGCTGCCGCTTGCTCACCACCGGGATCGTGTCGTCCGGCCAGGCGTCGGTGTTGACCTTCACCTGGATGTTCCGGCCCTTGAGCTGCGCGTCGAGGCGATGCACGCTCAGGTTCACGCTGGCGCCGATCTTTTTGGAACGAATTTCGTTCTTCAACTGCTGCGGGGTGCCGACTGACTTCCCATCCACGGCGGTGATGATGTCGTTGGGCTTGAGTTCGGACTTGGCGGCGGGGCCGTCGGGTTGGATTTGCGTCACCACCACGCCGTCGCTCACGCCCGAAACCATCCCGCGATAGTCGGCGTCGTCGCGCAGCGCCTTGATGCCGACTCCCAGCCAGGAGCGCACATACTTGCCATCGGCAATCAGCCGGTCGGCCACTTCGCGCGCGAGATTGACGGGGATGGCGAAGCCGATGCCCGTGCGCAGGCCGCGGATGAGGGTGTTGATGCCGATGACCTCGCCGGAGATGTTCACCAGCGGGCCACCGCTGTTGCCGGGGTTGATGTTCGCGTCAGTCTGGATGAAATCCTGGTCGGCCTTGGGATCATTCAGAATGCCCGTCCGCCCCTTGGCGCTGACGTGGCCGATGGTGACGCTGTAATCCAATTCGAACGGCGTGCCGATCGCAATGGCGAACTCCCCGACACGGGTCTTGTCCGAGTCGCCCAGTTTGGCGACGGTGAGCTTCTTGCCTTTCGGATCAATCTTCACCACCGCCACGTCCGACTGCGCGTCCACGCCCCGCACCTCCGCCTCGAATTCGCTGCCGTCCTTGAATCGCACCCGCACCTTCTCTGCGCCGTCCACGACGTGACGGTTCGTCAGCAGATAACCTTCCTCGCGGATGACCACACCTGACCCCTGCCCGTCAAAGACCGGCTCGCGCGACGACGACCGCTCCCGGTTGGGGCGGCGCTCCTTGCGGCGCTGTTCCTCCAGTTGCTTCCGGAACTGCTCTGGCAACATCTCCCACAAGGGATTGTCCCCATCCTCCATATCCATGTGATTGGGTTTGTGCGCCACGCGGATGACGACCACTGCGGGCGAAACCTGATCCGCCACCTCGACGAAGGCTTCGTTCAGTTTCTTGGCGAGGTCCAGGGCAGGTGAATCGTCCTTGGCAAGCGCCGGGGTGGAAGTGAAGGCGAGCAGGGTCGTAGCGCCCACCATCGCCGTGAGAATTTTAATTTTGGTCATGCTCATAAAACAAATGTCATTCGTTTGAATCCGAGTTCGATAAAATGTTCAATAATCGCCGGCGGCACCACGCAACCGCGCCGGACTTGTCAGAGAAAAACCGGGCGCCGTCCAAAGTTGCGCGCAGATGACCTGCGGCCAAGCCCAAAGCGTCGGGACCAAACGCGTGGCGGGCAAGCGGAATCGGGGCCAGACTCATCCGCTGGATGTCGACAATGCCGCTGATGGCTTCTTTGTCGCCCCGCATGGCGGCAGAACGGAAAAATTCCGCAACCTTGTCGCCGCGCCGGTTTTTGCTACATTGCACCGAACATGTCCATGCACAGCGATCCCGATGCCGCCCTGATGCTCCGCGTGAAAGACGGCGATCGCGACGCTTTTGCCGCGTTGGTGGACAAGTACAAACAGCCGGTGATGAACCTGGCTTTCCGCACCCTGCGCGACGCCACCGAGGCGGAAGACCTCTCGCAGCATGTCTTCCTGCAAGTCTTCAAATCTGCCCATCGCTACGAAGTTTCCGCGAAGTTTTCGACGTGGATTTTCACCATCGCCCGCAATCTCTGCCTGAACGAAATCCGGCGACGCTCGCGGCATCCGGCGGATTCACTGGATGAAACTTCCGGGGAAAACGACGACCAGCCCCTGCGACAGTATGAGGACGTGAAGACTTTTTCTCCGCCCGACGCGCTTTTGCAGGGAGAACTGGAACGCAAGATCGAAGCAGCCCTCGCCACGCTCCCGGAGAAACAACGCACCGCCATCCTGCTCTGTCGGCAAGACGAGCTTTCCTACGAGGAAATCGCCCGCGTGCTGCGCTGCTCGGTGTCCGCGACCAAGTCGCTCATTCACCGGGGCCGGGAGGCGTTGAAACAACAACTCAAGCCGTATTTGCAGACCGGTGTCTGGCGCGAGACCGGAAGTTGACAGAAACTTTGCGCGACCAACGGTTTTTAGAACGAAAGGAACCTTATGAACGAGTCCGAATTCAACCAACTGCGCGAGTCCGGCTGGCGGCGCAGACTCACCGCCCACGAGGAAGCTCGCGCGCAGGCCTGGCTGGCCGGACGTGCCGAAGCGAGCGGGGATTGGGAAGCCGAGGGCAGCCTGAACCAGTTGCTGGGCCAACTGCCGGACGCGCCGCTGGCCTCAAATTTCACCGCCCAGGTGATGCAGGCAGTCGAACGGGAGGCCGCCGCCCCAACGCGCGTCAACCGCCTGCTTGACTGGATGAAGCGGCTCGCGCTCCGGCCAATGCCCCGCATGGCGTGGGCGACGCTCCTGGTCGCGACGCTGTTCCTCAGCGTGCAGCAATACCAGTCGCACACCCGCACGGAACTCACCCAAAGCCTCCTCCGTTTCACGCGCGCCGCCGCTTTGCCGGAGCCGAAAATTTTTCAAGACTTCGAGACCATCCAGCGCCTGGGTCAGATACCGCCGCCGTCCGACGAAGCCTTGTGGCTGGCGCTTAACCAGTGATTTACACCGTTCATGAGCCAGTTGTCGTTTAAGCTTTTGCTCGTGGTCGGTCTGGCAGCCCATCCCGCGCACCTTACGCACGGTGCGGAAGCAGGGGGTGACCTTCCAAAAACCAACTCACAGATGCGGGGTTTGCCGGATTTTCTACCGCCGCCCACCCCTCCAACTCACCTGTTTCGCCAGTTGCTCGCCACCCCCCCCGCCGAACGCGACGCGCTATTGGCCAATCGCTCCGCCACGCAAAAAACGCTGCTTCTCAATAAACTGCGCGAATATGAACTGCTCACGCCAGGCCAGCGTGAACTCGTCCTGCGCACGATGGAACTGCGGTGGTATCTCACGAGCCTCATGCACCTTCCTCCCTCCAATCGCACGACCCGTCTGGTGGCCATGCCGCCGGCGGATCGTCCGCTCGTCGAAGACCGCCTCAACCACTGGGATCGCATGGGCGCACTTTCCAAACAGGAAATCCTGGAATACGAAACCGCCATCCGCTTCTCCACGCCATCCGCCGGCGGTTTGCCCAACCAGATCTCCACCCTCACGAACATGCTCCCTGAACAGCGCAGAAAAACCGAGGCCGAGATCGCCCGATGGCAGGCGCTGCCGCCGGACCGGCGGCAGAGCATTTACTGGAATTTCGGGCGCCTCTTCGTGCTGCCGCCAGTCGCCAAACCCGCAACGATGATGAGCGCCACCGAGCGGCAGGAAATGGATCGCTCGCTCCAGGATTTCACAAAACTGCCCAAGGAGCAGCAGGACCTGTGCATCCGCGGGTTCAAAAAATTTTCCGACCTGACCCCGGCGGAGCGGGATGAATTTTTGCAATCCGCCGAGCGCTGGCAGGCGATGAACGAGGACGACCGCCAGACCTGGCGCAAGCTCGTGTCGCTGCTGCCGCAGGCCATGCCCATCTCCAAGTTCCCGCCCGCCCCGCGTCTGACGCCGCAAGCCGTCTCCTTTGAGACCAACCGTTGACGCCGGTCGCGGTCTGCCCGCTCAGGCGAGCGACGCCAGAATTTTTTCCGCCGCCGCGCGCGGATTTTCCGCCGCGTAAATCGGCCGGCCAATCACCAGCCAGCTCGCTCCGGCGTCCATCGCTTCGCGCGCACTCAAGGTCCGTTTCTGATCCCCTGCGGCATCCTCCGCGCCCCGGATGCCGGGCGTGACCAACTGCATTTGCCCGGGCAACGCCTGGCGCAACGCCACCAGTTCGAGCGGTGAACACACCAGTCCACGCAACCCCGAATGCGCGGCCAGCGCGGCCAGCCGTTCCACCTGTTTGCCGACGTTGTCCGGCTGGCCCACCGAGTTCAACTCGCGGCCATCCATGCTGGTCAACACCGTGACGCCCAGCACCAGCGGCGGCACGCAGTCCAGTTGCCGCGCCGTGTCCTGCGCGGCCTCCTCGGCGGCCAGCATCATCGCCGGCCCGCCGCTGGTATGAACCGTCAGCATCTGTGCGCCCAGGCGCGTCGCGGCGGCGACCGCCTTGGCGACCGTGTTGGGAATGTCGTGAAACTTCAGGTCCAGAAAAACTGCCGCGCCCGTCTCGCGCAATCGGCGAACGATGTCCGGCCCGGCGCTGACGAACAGTTCGCTGCCGATTTTGAACGCGCCAACGACCGGCGCCAGTTCCACGGCCAGTTCCAACGCCCGTTCCGCGCGCGGCACGTCCAGGGCAACGATGATCGGATTTTGCATGGCGGGAAGGTTGCCGCGTGGGCGTGGCACAGGGAAGTCTGGAATTCGACACGAAGTTTGATCCGCCGGTGGCGAAGAACCTGCCCCGGTTGCGGCTCAGAAAGCCGGCGTCGGCAGGAGCGCCACAGTGACCTGCGCGTGCGGCGACGTAGCACGGTGATGCTCCAGAGGCGGCGACCCGTTCGGGTCAGTTGAAAGCGGACGTTTCATCGAAGCCGACCGCGCGACTGCCGATTTCTGCATTTTGATGGTAAGAAGGACCCGACGACGAGCGTAACCCTCTTTAGAAAGACATGAACAACCTACGCCTCTATTGCTCCGGTCAGCAGAAGTTCCGATTCCCCGCGCTCCCCGTGTGTGGCGACAATGCGGATTTCAAGTTGTAAACACTCTCAAATCTGTTATTAGAAAACTAACTCTATGAGCCCCCTTCCATCTTGCTTATCAACGCAGTGCCCTGTCGAAGTTCGCCGTTGCTGCCGGGCGGGCGGGATTCTCGGCTTACTCAAGAATGCATTCATTTCCACGCTGACCATCATCGTGGCCCTCGTCGCCTCTGCTAACACCGCTCACGCTCAACCCATCTCGTACACCGGAGGCACGCTGACGGAGAACTTCGACAGCATGGGACCAGCCGGCACCACCACACCGACCGGATGGTTCGTCGGCTGGCACAATGGCCCACCGCCCGGCACCGCCGGAACCGTGGTGTCAAACAACGGCGTCACCGTAAATACCGGGACCACGGGGCCGGGCGGAGCCATCGCGGGCTTTAATTGCGGGACCAATGACGCGACCACCGGGTTGGATCGCTCACTCGGCACCGGCCCCACCTCCGCCAGTTCACCGAATGGTACCAACCGTTTTATCGGTGTCCAGATCCAGAACAATTCCAGCCTGACCCTCAAGGCCATCAACGTCACCTACGTCGGCAAGCAGTGGCGCACCAGCAGTTCCGCGACTGGGCAGGCGTTCACCAATTACCTTCAATACGGCACGGACGGATCGAACTTCGTCTTCATGGGACTGGCCTTTGATTTTCAAAGTCCCGTTACTGGCCCGGCCAGCACGCCGCTCAACGGCAATCTCCCGGCGAATTCGGTGGCCGATCTGGGTGGTGTCTTTGCGCTGCCCAGTCCTCTCGCGCCCGGCGGGACCATCCATCTGCGCTGGCTGGATGTGAATGATCCGTCCACCGATCCCGTGCTGGCGATCGACAACTTCACCTTCAGCGGTTTTACCAATGTCCCGGAGGTGGTCATCAGCAATGGCTACTTTGGATACACTTTCAGTGTTTTTGCGGGAACGACTGGTGTCGCTGGATCCAACAATGGCACAGGCACGGCATCAAGCTTCAGATCGCCACATGCCATAGCCGCGGACCGGCAGGGCAACCTCTATGTGGCGGATACTCAGAATCACCTCATTCGCAAGATCACTCCCTTGGGCGAGGTGACAACTCTGGCCGGACAAGCCGGGGTCGCGGGAACCAACAACGGGAGCGGTACCGGCGCGCAGTTCAGATCGCCCGAAGGCGTCTGCGTGGATACCAATGGGAATGTGTTCGTCGCGGAAATTGGCAGTGCCACAATTCGTAAAATCACCCCCGCTGGCGTCGTCAGTACCGTGGCGGGCTTGGCCCAAGTGACCGGTACCAACAACGGCAATGGAAGTGCCGCAAGGTTCAATGTCCCTGTGACCGTGACCGTGGACGATCAAGGATTTTTATACGTCGGTGATTACGGCAACCACACGATTCGGAAGATTACCCCCGCTGGCGACGTAAGCACGTTGGCCGGTGTGGCGGGTGTGCCCGGGAAACTGGATGGCCCTGCGACCAACGCCTTATTCAATGGTGCCCATTATTGCCTTCCAGATAACCACGGCAATTTCTACGTGGCCGACTTTAATAACCACGCCATCCGAAAAATCAGCGCGGACGGAATGGTCAGCACATTTGCGGGATCACCAGGAAACATCGGCACGAACGATGGTGTGGGCACATTCGCTCGTTTTAACGGTCCATGGGGATTGAGGTTTGAGGCCACAGGCAATCTCCTGGTGACCGATCGTGAGAACAACACGATTCGACGCATCGCTCCGGATGGCACGGTGAAAACAATCGCAGGAGTGGCCGGAGTCAATGGCAGTGCCGACGGCCGGGGCACGAACGCCACTTTCTATCGGCCGCGCGGTATTGCCTTGAGTCCGGACGGAAACCTGTTCGTCGCCGATACCGCCAACAACACCATTCGAATCGGGCGGCCTGATCCCGATCCCTTCGTCATCACGCCGACGACGAACACCACCGTTGCAGTCGGGAACACGGTCACGCTCAGCGTGACTGCGCAGGGGACTCCGCCGCTGACTTATCAATGGTATGCCGCCGCGACCCCGATGGTCGGCGCGACCAACGCCACGCTCACCTTTGCGAATGTCGCCGCCGCCCTCGCGGGCGATTACCGGGTCGTCGTCAGCAACGTTCACGGCTCGACCACCAGTTCCGTGGCCACGCTGACGATCGCGGTGCCAGCCAACTTCGTCGCCATCAACGAATGGATGGCCGACAACGTGAGCTATGGGGCGGACCCGGCGGACGGGGATTTTGAAGATTGGTTCGAGCTTCACAATCCGAACGGCAGCGTCGTGGATTTGTCCGGGTATTACCTCACCGACTTCCTGGCGAACAAAACCAAATATGCCATCCCCGCCGCCACCATCATCCCGGCGGGCGGTTATCTGCGATTCTGGGCGGACAATGAGACATCCCAGGGCGCGTTGCACACGAATTTCAAATTGGACGGTAGCGGCGAGGCGCTCGGCCTGTTCGCGCCCGACGGCGTCACTTTGATCAACGCTGTCACGTTCGGGCCGCAAACAGCCAATCGCACCGAGGGCCTTTTTCCGAACGGCATTGGCACTGTCACCCCGATGGCCACGCCGACGCCGGGCGCGGCCAACATCGCGCAGAGGCCGGCGCTGGCGATCACCGGCTACTCGGACGCGACGGGCGCCACGCTCACGCTCACCAATGCACCGGGGCAGTTGGTGCGGGTTGAAACTTCTGTGGACGGCGCGGTTTGGGTGACGCTTGGATGGTACCTGACGGGAGCCGGAACGATCACGGTTGCCGATCCGTCGGCATCGAGTCTGGGCTCGCGTCTCTACCGCGTGTTCAACGTGGACCTCAATCTCTACGGGGGAAAAATCGTCGGCTTCTTCAAGCATACGATCCCGCCGGGCGGCAAGGTGATCGCCAATCCGTTCTTCGCTCTGGAGAACCTGGGTCAGATGTTTCCCGTGCTGCCCAATGGGGTGGCTCTGTGCAAGGTGATCGCGGGCGGCGGAATGACGGCGAACAATTATTTCAACGGCTGGTCGCAACCGGCCATGACGCTCCAGCCGGGCGAAGGCGCGCTGGTGTCGCATCCTTACTCCACGAACGTCACGCTGACGTTCCGGGGCGAACTGCTGACAGGCGATCTCGTGAACAACCTGCCCGCCGGGCTTTCGCTCTGCGCGTCCATCGTGCCGCAGGCGGGCACGCTGCAATCGCAACTGCTGTTTCCCGCGATGGATGAGGATGTGGTTTACCTCTACGACACGGCAACACGCCAGTTCGATCCCTATTTGTACGAGGCCGGTTTTGGTTGGGTTCCTGACAATCCTCTAGTTGCCGTCGGCCAGGCGTTCTTCGTGCAGAAACTTTTCAGCGCGAGTTGGACCCGAAGCTTCGAGATCGGCGCGGGCGGGGTTTACAGCCAGAACACCTACTATTCCGTGACGCAGCAGTGGCACTCGCCCGCCGGTGGCCGGGTGAATTTCTTCACCTACAACGGGGAGCCTGGTTACGGACGGGTCTTCGATGTGGACGGCAGCACGCCAGTCGGTGGCGCGTTCTCCGGCCAACTGTATGCCGGCACGAGTGCGGGCAACCTCAGCGCGGTGGGCAGCCCGGTGGCGTTCGTGTCGTCGGGGGGCGGGGCGGGCTACATCAACTCCGGGCTCCTCGCGATTCCCGGCGCGGCGGAGGTTGCAGCTATCTATGTGCAACTGCGCGTGTGGGAAAGCGGGCATGGCGCCACCTACGAAGCGGCGATCCTCAACGGCAGCAAGTTCGGAGGCTCCACCACCAACGCGCTAGTGACCGGATTCTTCCCGCCGACGGCGAACACGTTCCCCTCCTTCAGCCTCGCTCCTCCGACGAATCTCGTGGTAATCAACACGAACGACAGCGGCTCCGGCTCCCTGCGCCAGGCCATCTTCGACGCCAACGCCATTCCCGGCCCCGTCACCATCCGCTTTAACATCCCCGGCGGCGGTGTGAGGACAATTTCGCCGTTGACGGCCCTGCCGCCGATCACCAGCCCGGTGACGATTGACGGTTACACGCAACCCGGCAGCAGCGTGAACACGCTGGCCAGTGGCAACAACGCCGCGCTGCGGATCGAACTGAGCGGTGCCGGCGCCGGCACCAACGGTGTGACCGGGCTTTCTCTGAGCACGAGCAACTGCTTGGTGCGCGGATTGGTGGTCAGCGGTTTCAGCACCGGCATCCTCAGCGACAATGTCAGCGGCTGCCTGATCGAAGGTAATTTCATTGGCACGGACGCCTCGGGCACGAATCCTCTGCCCAACGACGTGGGCATCTACCTTGACTTCGCAACCGATGCGATAGTTGGCGGGCCGTCCGCCGCCGCCCGGAACGTGATTGCAGCGAATCCTCTCGGGGTAGTCATCATCTCCGGTGGCGGGCACGTCATCCAGGGCAACTACATCGGCACGGACGTTTCGGGCGGAACCGCACTCGGCAACGGCATCGGCATTTACGTCAAGCGGACCGCCAACAACACCGTGGGTGGCGCTGTGCCTGGTGCGGGCAACGTCATTTCAGGCAATCTGCCGTACGGCGTATTGATGGAGGACAACGTCACGGGCACCCGCATCCAGGGGAATCTCATCGGCACGGACGGCACCGGTACAAATGCTTTGGGGAATGGAGCCGCCGGCATCTCCATTGACGATGCGAGGGGCACACTTATCGGCGGCACGACGACGGGCATGGGGAACATCATCGCGCACAACGGACAATTCGGCGTGTCCGTCATGGGCACGAACGCGACGAACAACGCTGTGCTCGGCAACCGCATCTTCGCCAATGGCGACCTCGGCATTGATCTGGGCGCCGATGGCGTGACCGCCAACGACCCCGGCGATGGCGACGGGAGTCCGAATCATTTCCAGAATTTTCCGGTGATCAGTCAGGTGATCAGCGGTGGCGGCGTCACTGCGGTTCAAGGCGCGCTGAACAGCATGGCCAGCACGACTTTCACGCTGGAATTTTTCGCCAGCACCGTCGCTGACCCCTCCGGCTACGGCGAGGGCCAGACGTTTCTCGGCACAACCAATGTGACGACCGACGGCGGCGGCAACGTGAGCTTCACGTTCATAGCCGCGACCAATCTTTCTACAGGAGCGTTTGTGACCGCCACGGCCACCGACCCGGACGGCAACACCTCGGAGTTTTCTTTCGCGGTGCCGGCCGTCGTGCCCGGGGAACTGGACGCGGGCTTCAATCCCAATGCGAACAACCAAGTACGCACCACGGCGGCGCAGCCGGACGGGAAGATCGTGATCGGAGGCGACTTCACAACCTTGGACGGCACAACGCGCAACTATGTCGCGCGGCTCAATGCGGACGGCACGCTGGACTCCGGCTTCAATCCCAACGTAATCCCCAACGTTTTTAGCACGGCGGTGCAGGCGGATGGAAAAATACTGATCGCGGCCAACTTCACCGCCGTGGGCGGCACGCCGCGCAACTACTTGGCGCGGATGAATGCCGACGGCACGCGGGACATCGGCTTCAATCCCAATGCGGACCACGAAGTTTACAGCACGGCGGTGCTGGAGGACGGGAAGATCGTGATCGCGGGCGTGTTCACCACCGTGGGCGGCACGACGCGCAACTTTATCGCGCGGCTCAGTGCCGACGGCACGCTCGACCCCGGCTTCAATCCCAACGCGAACAACATCGTTTACAGCACGGCCGTGCAGGCGGACACAAAGATTCTGATCGGGGGCGGCTTCACCACCGTGGGTGGCACGGCGCGCAACCGGATGGCGCGGCTCAATGCCGACGGCACGCTGGACCCCGGCTTTGATCCCAATGCGAACGAACGCGTTTTCAGCACCACGGTGCAGGCGGACGGAAAGATCCTGATCGGGGGCCTCTTCACCACCGTGGGCGGCACGACGCGCTACTACTTGGCGCGGCTCAATGCGGACGGCACGCTGGACCCCGGCTTCAATCCCGGGGCGAACCACGTAGTTTACAGCACGGCGGTGCAGGCGGACGGGAAAATCGTGATCGGGGGCCTGTTCACCGCCGTGGGCGGCACGACGCGCAACTACTTGGCGCGGCTGAATGCCGACGGCTCGCTGGATCCCGGCTTCAATCCCAACGCGGACAGTTACGTTGTGAGCACGGCGGTGCAGGCGGACGGGCGGATCCTGGTCGGGGGCAACTTCACCTACCTGGGCGGCACGACGCGCAACTATATCGCGCGGCTGCTCAACGGCGCGGCCACTCAATCCCTCACCGCGCCGAGCACGGCGCGCGTGGAGTGGCTGCGCGGCGGCACCGCGCCGGAGACGACGCAAGTGACCTTCGAGCTTTCCACAGACGGGATGACGTGGACGACCCTTGGCCCCGGCACACGCATCGGCGGCGGTTGGGAACGGACTGGCCTGAGCCTGCCGACCAACGGGACGATCCGCGCCCGCGCCCGCACCACTGGCGGCATTTACAATGGCTCCTCCGGGTTGGTGGAGCAACAGGCGACGTTCAGCCTCCCTCCCGACATCTGCGTTCCACCGCCAGCGGGGCTGGTGGCGTGGTGGCCCGGCGGGAGCGCCCCGCAGGATGCGGTGGGCTACAACCACGGCACATCGATCAATGGCACGGATTCCACCGTGGGCAAGGTTGAGAAGGCGTTTGGCTTCGACGGAGTGGACGATTACGTCTCCATCCCGGACGGCCCGGTGTGGGATTTTGGCGCGAACGATTTCACCATCGAGATGTGGGTGAAGCTGGCCGAGAGCAAGAACACCATGTTCATCTCACAGCAGTCGGGGGCGAGCTACGGCGGGTTTGAATTCCATTACCAGCCTGGAAACACGCGGCTGATGTTCGGCCTCAATTCCAGCGATGTCGCCGACTCGGGAACGTGGTTTGCACAAACGAACGTCTGGTATCACCTGGCCGTCACCCGCAGCAACCGGTTCACCCGGATTTACGTGGATGGAGAGCAATTACCAAACAGCGGGAACTTCAACGCGGCGCCGGTTGCCAACGTGACCGGCGTCGTGCGTCTCGGCAGTTATGCCGCCGGCGGTTACGACATGGCGGGGTTGATGGACGAGGTGTCCGTCTATCACCGCGCCCTCAGCGGCAAGGTGCTACAAGACATCCACGCCGCCAACAGCGCGGGCAAGTGCCCGCCCCCATTCGGCAGGCCGGGCATTTTCGTGAACGGCGTGTTCCGGCCCGGTGGTCCAGGCCTCGTTGTGTCGGTCACCAATTCCGCCGTCGTCGAAATGCAAAGCGCCTTCGCCAACGTTACCATCTTCTTCACCCTCGACGGTTCGGACCCGGACTACGGTGCGATTTACGCCGGGCCATTCGTTCTCACCGAGGACGCGACCATCCGCGCGGTGGCTTACAACTTCGACTTCAGCGAGTCCGCGGAGGCCGAGCCGGTGGCCGTCGCCGTCTTGTCCGCGCCAGCCATCCTGGCCCAGCCGCAGCCGCAGACGATGCTGGCGGGGCAGACGGCGGTGTTCAGTGTGTTGGCCAGTGGCAGCGCGCCGCTGAGTTACCAGTGGCGCAAGAACGGCGCGGTGTTGCCCGGCGCAACCAGTCCGACGCTCTCGCTCAACGGCGTCACTGTGGCGGATGCGGGCAATTACTCCATGATGGTTTCCAATGCCTTCGGCTCCGTCACCAGTTCCAACGCGGCCCTCACGGTGGTGACGCTGCCGATGTTGATCAAGCAGCCGCCCGCCAGCACGAACGTCGCTCCGGGCGCGACGGTGACGTTCTGCGTGGCCGTCACCGGCACGGGACCGTTTCAATATCAGTGGCAGTTGAACGGCATCAACATCCCTGGAGCGACCGCCACGAATTTCACGATCTACAACGTCCAGGTGGCCGACGGCGGCACGTATCGCGTGGTGGTGGCGGGCCCCGGCGGGGTCATCGCCAGCGCGCCGGCGGTGCTGACGATTACGGGCGTGACGAACCTGGCGGGCAATGATCTGTTCGCTTCGGCCACGCGGTTGTCCGGCGTGGCGGGGGTGACGAACACGGTGTCGGGAGACAACACGGGCTTCACGCATGGCGCGGGGGAAACCAACCACGTCGGCAAGCTGGGCGGGCCGTCGGCCTGGTACAAATGGAAGCCGCTGGCCAATGGCATCGCCACGTTCCGCACGGTGGGCAGCACGTTCGATACGCTGCTGGCGGTGTACACGGGCACGAACCTAAGCACCCTGATCGAAGTGGCCGCCGACGAGGACCGCGCGAACGCGGCGGGCGACCAGCGCGGCTTTCTCACGAGCGACGTGCAGTTCAAAGCGACGACGGACCTGGAATATTACATCGTCGTGGACGGCTACGCGGGAGCCGCCGGATATTACGCGCTGACGTGGTATCTGGAGCCGACGCCCGACCCGCTGCCGCTGATCACCAACCAGCCGCAAAGCCGGACGGTGCGCGCGGGCACGAACGTGACCTACACCGTCGGCGCGACGGGCGCGGGGCTGACCTACCAATGGTATTTCAACGGCAATCCCATTCCCGGAGCCATCGGCACCCAACTGACCCTGGCCAACGTGCAGGACGGAAACGTGGGCTACTACTTCGTGCGGGTCGCGAACGGCAACCAACGCCAGGCGCAGAGCGCGACGGCGCTGCTGGAGTTTGGGCCCAACCCCAATGTGCAATCCGTCGGCAAGTTGCAGGATTTGTTTTTGGGTTTGAGCAATCCGTTCGGGCTGGGGCCGCGGGCGGCGTTTGGCGGAATTTCGGGCGGACCGATCCTCGTGCAACCGGGGTTGCCCGATTCGCAGACGTTGAACAATTCGGAAGGAGGCCCCGCGCCGCCGGGCAGCCTTTCGTGCGGCGGCATCTTCGGGTCCACGCGGTGGCAGTATCTGGGCACGGAGGCGTCCGGCCTGCGATTGGTGCTGACCGCCACGAGCGCCAGTTTTGACACGGTCATCAACGTTTATGCATCGGAGAATCCGCCGTTCACGCCGTTCATTTTCCAGACGTGCGGGGTGAGCGAACCGGGCGCGCGACGGAGCCAGGTGGACTTCTCGGCCACGCCGAACCTGACCTATGCGATCGCCGTGGACGGCATTGGCGGCGGTGTCGGCAACATCGATTTCCATTGGGTGCTCGGCCTGCCGCCCAATCCGGCGGCCATCGGCATCCACCCGCCACCGGCCAGCCGCCTGGCGTTGCTGCGCGAGCGCGTCACCTGGCGCGTGCAGCAAGCCGGGGCCGTTCCGGCGGCGCAATTCCAATGGTGCCACAACCGCCAACCGCTCGCGGGCGAAACCAACGTCACGCTCGTCATCCCCAGCGTCATGCCCGAACACGCCGGCCTCTACGAGGTCGTCGTCAGCAACGCGCTGGGCGCCGTGACCGTGCCGGCGGGCGAGCTGGCCGTGGACGCAACCCGGCTGGCGCTCGCCAAGAGCACCTTCGACAACGATCTCGACGGCTGGGGCGCGATCGGCGACGTGACCGCGATCACCTATCACCCGACGGGTGGCAATCCCGGTGGCTATGTTTCCGCCGTGGATTCGCATCTCGGTCCGTTTTGGTATTGGAACGCGCCGCCGCCGTTTCGCGGCAACCAGGCGGCCGTTTACGGTGGCTGGCTGGAGTTCGACTTGAAACAGTCGTCCACCGACGCGCAGCAGGCCGACCCGCACGACATCATCCTGCGCGGCGCGGCGCTGGAACTTTTTCACGATCGCTCCAGGAATCCAGGCACCAGTTGGAGTTCCTACAAGATTCAACTGGTCGAGTCCGCCGGATGGACGAACCTGGCCACGCTCCTGCCGCCGACCCGTCAGCAATTCCTGCTCGTGCTGTCCAATCTCACGGACATCCGCATCCGGGGCGAGTACAGCACCACGCTGGACACGGGCGATCTGGACAACGCCGCGCTGGTGGCGCCGTTGCCCGCGCTCGGCGTTCGCGTCAACGGTGGCCAGATCGTCATCGAGTGGCCCGAATGGGCGACGGGGTTCCAACTCGAAGCCGGCTCCGGCCTGGAGCCGGGGGACTGGATGCCGGTAACGGTCGTGCCGGCAGCCGGCACCGGTCTCAACACGCACACCGCGACCCCGCCGTCGCATGGCGCGCAGTTTTTCCGGCTCAGAGCGCGTTAGGCCGCGCGGCGGCGGGCCGGGTGGAATCCGCCCCGGCACTTTGCCAGTTGACGACTGCGGCGGCGGTTACTTAACTGGCGCCATGAGATTTCCAGTCGTTTGTCTGGCGGCATTGCTGCTGGCCGGTTGCGCGGGCAAACAAAATTCCGCGTCCGCCCGCCGCCTCGCTGCGCCGCCCGCTGGCTCCGCGCAGACCAATCTGAACGTGATCGTCACCCCGGCGAGCCTCACGGGCAAAGTGGCGTCGGTGAACGGTGCCGCGCGCTTCGCCGTGCTCGCCTTCCCGCTGGGCAACGCGCCGGCCAACGACCGCCGCTTCAACGTCTATCGCGGTGGCTTGAAGGTGGGCGAGATCAAGATCACCGGCCCGCGCCGCGACAACCACACCGTCGGCGACATCGTGGCCGGCGAATGCCAGGTGGGCGATGAAGTGCGGGAGAATTGAGGCGCACGGCGCGTCCGCAGATCATCGCACCCGCAGGCATTCCGGCCGCAACCGGCCCACCCACTGATCCGGCAGCCGCGAATCAATGGAGCCAGGCAGCGGCGTTTCCCGCGCGACGTGGCCGTCGGCGAAGACCGCGTTGGCCGTTTGTTGGTGGCGAAAGTGCGCCGTGCGCTCGAAGGCGTTCGTGCTGACGTAGTAAAATTCTTCGAGCATCGGGTTGGCCGGCGAGGCGGGTGATTGGAAGTCGTTCACTTGCGCCGCGTCGGCGAACACCACGAGGTCGGCGGGATTGGAGGCTTTGTTCACGTTCACCGCCGAGAGATGTTTGTTGTAGCCGTAACCGTGGGCCGCGCCGCTCGCCTTGAGTTTGAACCGGGCCAGGGCGTAGTTGAGCGCCGGGCAGAAATCCACGCCGCGCGATTCCAGATACGGATGCAGCGCGCCTTGCGTCGCGTCGAAGGCCCGGTCGCCTTCGCTACCGTCCCCCAGCCAGCCGAACCAGTAGGTCGCGCCACCGTTGGTGAAGCCGGCGAGGTAGCGGAACGAGGTGTCGGTGTTGTCATCCCAATACATCTTCGCCGCCAGGCCGAGCTGGCGGAGGTTGCTGACGCATTGCGACCGCTGGGCGGCGGCTTTGCTTTGCGAGAGCGCCGGCAGGAGCAACCCCGCGAGCACGGCGATGACGCCGATGACGACCAGAAGTTCGATGAGCGTGAAGCCGCGCGGAGCAGAAAGCTTCGGCCGCGCTCCAATGGCCGGGACAAGGTTTCCTTTCATGGTCTTTGGGCGTGTACGCGGTAGCAGCGCGCGGCGGGTGCGGGTGCGGCGGGTGCGGCGAGATCTTCCAGAACCAGCGGGCCACCCGTCCCGGGTTGCGCGGGCGACACCGCGAACCAGTTTTGGAAATCCACGGTGCGCTCCAGCGTGTAGAGCCAGCTCGCGCGGCTGGCGAACTCCACACGGCACACGCCGTTGGTCCACCGCACGGCGAGCGCCCCGACGGGTGGCTCCGGCGTCGTGACCACGAAGTTGTCCACCGTGCCGTGCGCGAGCAGCGAGCCGTAGGCGTCGCCCGCGTCGTTGTAGCTGCTGATGGAAAGCGCATCCACGCGGAAGTCGGTGAAGTTGGTGTTCAACCGCATGGCGATGGCCGGGCCGAACGGCGCGCCGTTGCGCGTCATGGTCGTGATCAGCGTTTGATTGCTGGCGGTGTAACTCATCGCCACGTGGAAAAGATCATTCACGGGCAGTTCGCGAATGGCGTAGTCCGCCCGCCCGTTGTAGTTGAAACTTCCATTGGTCGAGACGATGGCGGGCCAGACGGTGGCGGCGATGATGTCGGCGGCGGGGAAGTAATCGAACTCGACGAGGTTTGGCGAATTCCGTCCCGTGCCGCGATCAAAGGCGGCGTTCGTGGCGTCGCCGAGACGGAGGAAGCCGATGGCCAGCTCGAACGTCGAGGGCTTCTCCGGGTTCACGCCCGCCTGGATGCTGGTCAACCGCAGATCAAACTGCAGTCGGAAGTCATCGTCCCGCGCCAGCACCGTTCCCAGCGGGCGATGGAAGTAACTGTTCGGGCGCGCGGAGTCCCAGGTCACTTCGAGGTTCTGGTTCGTGGCGTTCCAGGTGAAGAGATCGCTCCCGCCGAAACTCCTCCACCCGCGCGCGGATGGCTCGCTGGAAAAATCCTCCGTGAACGTCGCGGCGGTGGCGACCGACAGTGCCAGAGCGAACGCGACGAAAGTGGGAATGTGGGAAAGTGGGAGAGTGAGCGACAGCGTGCTCCGCTTCCCACCCACCCGCGCGCCCACCCGCCCACCTGCGGGCGCTCTCACCAGCGGACTCCCTTCCGCCGACGCGCCAGGCACGCCGCCGCGCCGCCCAGCACCAGCAGCGCCCACGTCGCCGGCTCCGGCACCACGGCGAACCCGTCAATCTCCGACTTCCCGCCCAGCACCTCGACGCGCACGAAGCTCACGCCGTCGAGGCTCACACTCTGGCCGCTGCCGTCCTGCGCCCACGCCAGGTCGTAGCCCGCGCCGCCGCCGGAGCCGGCGTAGCGCGCGCGGATGCCCGCCAGCGTCTGTCCGGCGAAGGCTTCCTGGCCCAACGCGGGGTTCACCGGCTGCTGAAAATTTCCCGCACCGTCTGTCGGATGGAACGCGTCCACCGTCGGTGCGAGCGCCGGATTGAGTGTGTAAAACGTCGCGCCATCCGCGCTCACCGAGACGCGCGTTGCGCCCGGGTCGTTGTGCGCGAAGAGCGCGCCGTCCGTGGCGGGCGTGCCGATGAAATTGAAGTTCTCGTCGAAGGCGTTGGTGATGATGAAGCCGGCGTTGCCGAAGATGAGGAAATCCATGCCGAAGGGGTTTCCCGGCGCGTTCAGGATGGGCGCGTTGAACCGCACTGTGAGCGCGCCGCCTGCGCCCAGCGACACCAACTGGCTGGCGAGATACGGCGGATTGAACGGGTCCACCGGCCCGCCGAACATGCCGGGCGTGACCCGCGCGGGTTCCCCCAGCGCGCGGGTGGGATCGGTGTAACCGGACGCGAAGCCCGCGCCGGGTTCGTATTGCACGACGGCATCGGCGTAAACACCGGCGCGAATCTGAGTGACGACGGACAAGCTGGCCGCGGCCAGCACCAATAAACGGAGTTTGAACATGCGACTGATCTTTCAACTGAGTTCCGCCGCGAAGGACGGAACGGGTTTGCGATTGAGAGACCAGTGCGGAGCCTGAAAACAAAAAGCCTTCAGACTCCGGCAAAGCGGTGAATGAAGGCACATCAACGAATCCCGATGAAAGACAGTTCACCGGGGCTGGCCTCATCCTTCTCTTTGACGGAGAAGTGGTCATCCCGCCGCCCCAACCGGCGCTGGCCGATGGAACAGGGGACAACCGTGACGAGCGCAGCTAAATCGATATCCTGACTTCGGGCTTAACCTCGCTCCCGCCTTCCCAGCGCCGCGCGTGCGGCCCCAGTGGCTTGGTGGGAGTCTGTAGCCCGTTACAGTGGCGCAACCGTCCCCGATTCTCACGGGGTTCCCCGACATTTAGCTGCAACTGCTGCGGAGTTTCAAAGAACGGAGCCTTGATAGAGTGGGCGGGCGACGTTGCCAAGAAGAAACTGTGTGGAGTTGTTCGCGGAAGGTGGACGCAACCACTCACCGCCGGCTGCGTCTGGCCATCACCACTCAAAAAAAGAGGTGTGATTAAAAGTGGGTGGGGGCCGGAGCGCCGCAATCCTTGCGGCGCCCCGCGCGCAGTCTTGAATTCCCTTTCGCCTCACCCACCTTTTAATCACACCCAAAAAAGGCGGAGCGTCAGATTTTATTGGGCAGGTGGCGGCGGCCTGTTACAGTGCGGCCATGCGCACGGTGATTTATCCCGGTAGTTTCGATCCGCTGACCAACGGCCATCTGGACCTGGTCCAGCGGGCCGCCAAGTTGTTCGACCGCGTGGTGGTGGCCGTGGCCAAAAACGAAAGCAAGAATCCGCTGTTCACCTTGAACGAGCGCGTGGAGATGGTCGCCCTCGGCGTCCAGTCCATGCCCAACGTGTCCGCCGATTCGTTCGACGGGTTGCTGGTGGAATACGTGGAGCGTTGCGGCGGGCAGGCGGTGATCCGGGGGCTGCGGGCCGTGTCGGATTTCGAGTTTGAATTCCAACTGGCGCTGATGAACCGCAAGTTGAACGAACGCATCGAAACGATTTTCATGATGCCCAAGGACACCTACACCTTCCTGTCGTCGCGCATCGTGAAGGAAATCGCGCGGCTGGGTGGAGACGTGAGCGCGTTCGTGCCGGCGCAGGTTGGGGCGGCGTTGACGCAGAAATTTGCGGCCACCAAGGCGTAGGCAACACCGGACGGAAACCCAAAACATCCACGGCCATGCCACTGCTCATCAACCTGCTCCTGCTGGATAAGCGCAACCTGACGCTTCAGGGCGATCTGCCCGCGGAGGATCTGGATCTTGCCGCCGTGGATGAATTAATCCACGTCCCCGCATCCCTGCAATACGACCTGGAGGCGCAGTTGCTCGATGACGCGATTCTGGTCCATGGCAGCCTCCGATTGGACCTGGAATGCGAGTGCGTCCGCTGTCTCAAGCGGTTCCCGCACCCGCTGGATTTGCCTGACTGGGCGTGCCACCTGCCGCTGGCGGGCGAGGACAAGGCGACGGTGGTGGATGACTGCGTGGACTTGACGCCCCAAATTCGGGAAGATATTCTGCTCGCGTTTCCGCAACATCCGTTGTGTAATCCGCAATGCAGCGGCTTGACCGGTGCGCGTGAGCACCGGGCGAAAGAGCCGGGCGGGGAAGCGAAGCCGGATGCGGCCGCTTCCGCCTGGGCCGCGCTCGACAAACTAAAACTGTAACTGAAAAATTTATGGGTGTACCCAAACGAAAACCATCGCACAGCCGCCAACGCATGCGGCGTGCCTACAACAGCGTGCTCTCGCTGCCGCAATTGAGCACCTGCCCGCAATGCGCGGCTCCTTACCTTTCGCACCGGGTTTGCCCCGCCTGCGGCTTTTACAACGGGCGGCAGGTCATCACGGTCAAAGCGGGAGCATAGGATTGGGGAGCGCGGCGGGGTTCGGGCCTTGACCGCGCTCTTTCCTTTATGCGAATCGCGTTGGATGTCATGGGCGGCGACCACGGATGTGGCGTCGTCATCGCGGGTGTCAAGCTCGCGCTCGACACCAATCCGAAAATCACCGCGCTCCACCTGGTCGGCGACCAGGAGCAGATAAAGTCTGCCCTCGTCGCGTACCGTTGCCTGGACTCGCGTGTCCAGATCCTCCACGCCAGCGAGGTAATGACGATGGAGGACAAGCCGCTCGACGCCGTCCGCAAGAAAAAGGATTGCTCGATGGTGCGCGCCATCGAACTGGTGCGCGACGGCCAGGCGGAAGCGATCATTTCACCCGGCAACACGGGCGGACTGGTGGCCGCCGCCACGCTCAAACTGCGCCGACTCGACAACGTGGACCGCCCCGCCATCGTCACGGTGATGCCGTCGGGCCAGGGCGAGTTTGTGTTCCTGGATGCCGGCGCCAATCACGAATGCAAGCCGGCGCACCTGATGCAATTCGCCGTCATGGGCGCCATTTACTCCCGCGAACTGCTCCGCCGCGAACGTCCGCGCGTGGGCATCCTCAGCAATGGCAAGGAGGAAACCAAGGGCAACGATCTTACGCGCGAAGCCGCCCGGCTGTGCGCGCTGACGGATCTGAATTTCATCGGCTACGTGGAGGGCCACGATTTGTTCAGCGACGCCGTGGACGTGGTCGTCACCGACGGTTTCATTGGCAACATCGTGCTCAAGACGGTCGAGAGCATGGGCAAGGCACTCCTGCGCCTGCTCAAACGCGAGTTGACGGCCAATCCCCTGCGCAAGTTCGGCGCGACGCTGGCCGGCGGCGCGTTCAAGAGCATCAGGCGCCGCATGGACCCCGAAGCCTACGGCGGCGCGCCGTTGCTCGGACTGAACGGCAGCGTCATCAAAGCCCACGGCTCCGCGCGTGAAAGGGCCATCATGAACGCCATCCGCGTCGCCACGGAAACGATCCAATACAAGATCAACGAAAGCATCGTCAGCGAAGTGGCCCGGGCCGACGCGCGCGTGGCCGCCTCGCAAACTGCCGTCAACGCCCCCTCCCCCGCCGCCGCCGTCGCATGAGCACCACCCAAACCTTCAAGAATCCCCGCGCCGAGCACGGGTTTCGCGGGCGCACCTGTTCCATCGTCTCCGTCGGCTCCTACGTGCCGGAACGGATCCTCACCAACGCGGACCTGGAAAAAATCGTGGACACCACCGACGAGTGGATCACCACGCGCACCGGCATCAAGGAACGCCGCCTGGCCGACGACGACGAATTCACTTCCGACATGGCGGCCATCGCGGCCACGCGCGCGATGGAGCGCGGCGGCATCACGCCCGATCAGATCGATCTCATCATCGTCGCCACCATCACGCCGGACATGCTTTTCCCGGCCACGGCCTGCCTGGTGCAGCAGAAGCTCGGCGCGCGGCGCGCGGCGGCGTTCGACGTGGAGGCCGCGTGCTCCGGCTTTCTCTACGCGCAGGAAATTGGCCAGCAGTTCATCATGTCCCGCACCTACGACACCGTGCTGGTGATCGGCGCGGAGAAGCTTTCCGCCATCGTCAACTGGAAGGACCGCAACACCTGCGTGCTCTTCGGCGACGGCGCGGGCGCGGCGATTTTGCAGAACCGGCCCAACGCCCACGGCCTGCTCACCGCCTGCATGGGCGCGGAGGGCGACAAGGCCGAGTTGCTCTGCATGCCCGGCGGCGGCAGCCGTGTGCCCGCCACGCCCATTTCCGTGGCGGCGGGGCTGCATCACCTGCGCATGGACGGCAAGGAAACTTACAAGAGCGCCGTCAACGCGATGTACACGGCCGCGCAGGAGGCGTTGCGCCGGTGCGAACTGGACATCAGCCAGATCAAATGCGTCATCCCGCACCAGGCCAACCGGCGCATCATTGACGCCGTGGGCGAACGCCTGGGCGTGAAGCCGGAACAGCTCTACGTGAACGTGGACCGTTATGGCAACACCTCGGCGGCGTCCGTGGCCATCGCGCTGGACGAGGCGGTGCAAACCGGACGCATCCTGCGCGGCGACCTGGTGTTGCTGGTGGTGTTCGGCGCGGGGTTGACGTGGGCGGCGGCCGTCATCGAGTGGTAATGACCGGCGGTGTCCGCACGCGAATCTTTTTGCGGATGATTGTTTCACGGCGTGGCAACGCAGCAACGAAAACACCGAACGCCGAACATTCAACTTCGAACTCCCACGGATGCTGCGCGCCTCGTCGGTTCGATGTTCGACGTTGGATGTTGGACGTTCGACGTTTCCGGCTTGACCGACTCGCGGCAACTTTGAACCTTGAATTTTGAACTTTGAATCCCATGCTTCGCCCGATGGCAGATGACCCGGAAGTGCCGCTCGACCGGCTGTGGCTGGAATACAGCACGGTCTTCCGCGACTTCGACGACAGACGCTGGCACGCTGGCTGGCCCAAACGCTTGGCCAGCTTGAAGGCCGCGCCTGGCGCCTGTCACATCCGCTCATGGGTGCCTACCGGCTGGGCGCGCAACTGGCGCACGACCGCCAAATCTGGCTCAAACGCCTGGCCACGGCACCGGCGGCCTACCCCGATTCGCCCTGCTGCCGCGCGCCGCTGCTGCCCCTGCTCACGCGCGACGTGCTGGAGTCGGGACTGGTGTGCCAGCATTGCGGCGAATCGTGCGTGCCCTTTGAGGACATTCCCGCCGAGTTGCACGACGAACTGCGCGTGTGGGCAAAGGAATACGAACCGCTCCACGGCGTCGCCCACTGGGACGACACCAAACGCAAACGCGGCGGCAATTACGACAAGAATTACGAGGACGCCGCCATCGAAGCGGAGCGGATGCTCGGCGCGATGGGCCGGCAGCTCGCGCCAAAATTTCTGGACCACTACCCCGCGGTCGTTTGGGAGGATCAGGACGAATGCCTCGAGGTGCGACCGGAAGACATTTCTTTGTGATCGTGGTGCGGCGGGACAAGCGACGGCCGCTCGGATCCAGTTTGTCCGCATGAAAAAATTCCTGCGCCGGGCCGCCGTTGTCATCCTCGTGCTGCTCGCATTGCTGGGAGTCCTGCTGTTCTTCAAGGATGCGATTCTGAAAACAATCGCCGAGTCGCGTCTCCGCAAACAAACCGGCCTGGAAGCCCGGATCGGTCAATTGAAGGTGGGCCTTGGCTCCGCGAAGGTGGTGCTGAAGGACTTCAAGTTAATCAACACGGCGGCCTACGGCGGCGGCGCGCTTGTGGACATCCCGGAGTTACACCTTGAACTGGACCCCGCACCGGCGGCCGCCGGCAAACTGCGCTTCAAGCTGATTCGCTTTCACCTGGCGGAACTCAACGTGGTGCGCGGCCAGGACGGGCGCATCAACCTGGAAGAACTGTCCGCGCGGCTCCAGCCCCCCGCGTCCGTCACAACCAACGCCACACTCCGCCTGAGCGCGGGCTACGAGTTCGGCGGCATCAAGACGATGCACCTGACACTCCACCAGGTGAACTACACGGACCTGCGGCAGCCGCGCAATAACCGCCGGATGCGGTTGGGCATCGAGGACGAAGTGATCACCGGACTGAACACCGAGGAGGACGTGAACAACTGGCTGGCGTCCATGTTCGTGAGAATCGTCCTGCAGGAATACCTCCGCGACCCGGGCAAATCCAAAGCCGAGGCGTGGGAACTCTTCTTCAAGCGGCTCCGGCAGAAATGAATTCGAATCAGGCGGGCCTTGATGCGACACACAATTTCGACATCAAGACCCGCCTCGCCGATCTCTTGCGAGATGGACTTGTCTGTGCCATCGGCAAAGACGCGGAAGAAATTTAGCCCAGCGATGGATTGTTGGTGGAGAACCGGCCGGATCAACGACTGGTCGGCGGACGGAAAAAATTCCTAGCGTCTCCCTTCGTGTTTCCCCAACATTGCCCCGACAGTTTTTTGGCGGAGAAGCCCGCCACGACATGAAAGCAAAAATCATCATCACACCCAAAAAGGCCGTGCTCGATCCGCAGGGGAAAACCGTCCAGACCGCGCTCGAACACATGGGCTACCAGGGCGTGACCGGCGTCCATGTCGGCAAATACCTTGAAATAGACCTCGCCCCGGGCACCGACCGAGAGGCCGCCCGCCGGACACTCAATGACGCGGCGCACAAGTTCCTCAGCAACCCGGTGATTGAGGATTTTCGCCTGGAGATCGAATGACAAAGGAGTCAGTAGCTAGTAGTCAGTAGTCAGTGGCAATCGGTGCCTGGCTATAAGCTACCGACTACGAACTACTGACCATTGACAACCAACATGAATTTCGCCGTCCTCCAATTCCCCGCTTCCAACCGCGACCAGGATGCCGTCCACATCATGCGCTTCCTTGGCCACAGTGCCAACTATGTCTGGCACAAGCACACTTCGCTCGGCAACGCCGACGCCGTCATTGTGCCCGGTGGCTTCAGCTACGGGGATTATTTGCGCTGCGGTGCCATCGCGCGGTTCAGCCCGGTGATGCAGGCCGTCAAACAATTCGCCGACAACGGCGGCCTCATCCTCGGCATCTGCAACGGATTTCAAGTGCTTACCGAAGCCGGCTTGCTGCCCGGCGCGCTGATTCGCAATCGTGATCTTCAGTTCCACTGCGAGCACATCTTTCTAAAAACGGCGACGTTCGACACGCCATTCACCAGCCGGATTCCCGCCGGCAAACCGTTGCGCGTGCCCATCGCCCACGGCGAAGGCTGCTACTTCGCCGACGAGGAAACACTCGCGCGGCTTCAGGCCAACCGTCAGATACTCTGGCAATACTGCGACGCCGCGGGCGAATTGACCGAAGCCGCGAATCCGAACGGCTCACTGCTGAACATCGCGGGCGTTTGCAACGAGCGCCGAAACGTCGCCGGCCTGATGCCCCATCCCGAAAACGCCAGCGAAGCCATTCTCGGCAGCACCGATGGCCGTGTGATTTTCGAGAGCCTCATTCACTCGCTGCAAACCAGGCCGGCGGTGAGTGCGGCGTGACGGAAGCGGCTTGGATCGAAACCCGTAACAGAAACTCTGAACCTCCGATGACCGAACCCGCCATCACCCCTGAACTCATCCAGAAGCACGGCCTCACGCCGGATGAATACGAACGCATCAAAGGGATACTGGGCCGCGCGCCGAATTACACCGAGTTGGGCATCTTCTCGGTGATGTGGAGCGAGCATTGTTCCTACAAGAACACGCGCCCGCTGCTCAAGGGCTTCCCCACCAAGTCGCCGAAGATTCTCGTCGGCGCGGGCGAGGAGAACGCGGGCATCATTGACATCGGCGACGGACTGGCGATCGCGTTCAAGATTGAATCACACAATCACCCCAGCGCGGTGGAGCCGTTCCAGGGCGCGGCCACGGGTGTGGGCGGCATCATCCGCGACATCTTCACGATGGGCGCGCGGCCGGTCTGCGCACTGAACTCGCTGCGGTTCGGGCCAATAATCGGGGAGAAATCTGAAATCACCAACAACCGCCGCCTCTTCGCCGGGGTCGTGAGCGGCATCGCCCATTACGGGAATTGCTTCGGCATCCCGACCATCGCAGGCGAGGTCTATTTCGACAAGAGCTACGAGGGCAATCCGCTGGTCAACGCCTTCTGCCTCGGCGTGCTGCGCCATGAACAGATCGCGCGCGGCGCGGCCAAGGGCATTGGCAATCCGGTCTTCTACGTCGGCCCGGCCACCGGACGCGATGGACTCGCGGGCGCGGCCTTCGCGTCGCAGGATTTGACCGAGGAATCCGCCGAGCAACAACGCGGCGCGGTGCAAGTGGGCGATCCGTTCATGGAAAAGCTCGTGATGGAAGCGTGCCTCGAATTGCTCGCCACCGATGCCGTCGCGGGCATTCAGGACATGGGCGCCGCCGGCCTCACTTGCTCGACGTGCGAGACCGCCGCCCGCGCTGGCACGGGCATCGAGATTGATTTGAGCAAGGTGCCGCAACGCGCCCCGCACATGACGCCCTACGAAATCATGTTGAGCGAATCGCAGGAGCGGATGCTCATCATCGTGAAGAAGGGCCGCGAAGCCGAAGTGCAGCGCATCTTCGACAAGTGGGATTTGCCGTGGGCCGAGATTGGTTTCGTCACTGACACCGGCCAGATGATCGTGAAGAACCACGGCGAGGTGGTGGTGAACATCCCCGCCAAGAAACTCGCCGACGACGCGCCGATCTACCAGCGCGACGCGCGCGAGCCGGCTTACTTAAAAGCCGTGCGCGCGTTCCGCCTGGACGGAATCGCCGACAGCCAGTCGCCGATGGCCGATTTGAAAAGGCTCCTCGCCTGGCCGAGCATCGCTTCGAAGAACTGGGTTTATCGCCAGTACGATCACATGGTCCGCGACTGCTCCGTCGTTTGCCCTGGCAGTGACGCTGCGGTGATTCGCATCAAGGAAGATTCGCTTCCCGAAACCGGCAATCTGAAATCTGGAATTTCCAATTTCAAATCAGAGAAATACATCGCCCTCGCCGTGGACTGCAACGCCACCTACGTCTATCTCGACCCCTACGAAGGCGGCAAAGCGGCGGTGGCCGAAGTCGCGCGCAACCTCGCCTGCTCCGGCGCGCTGCCGCTCGGTTCGACGGACAACCTCAACTTCGGCAACCCGCACAACCCGGAACTGTTCTGGCAACTCAAGGAATCCGTGCGCGGCCTGGCTGACGGTTGCCGCGCCTTCAACGCCCCCGTCACCGGCGGCAACGTGAGTCTCTACAACCAGAATCCCAACGGCCCCATTGATCCCACGCCCACCGTCGCGATGGTGGGAATCATCGAGAAGGCGGAGCACATCACCACGCAATGGTTCAAGGACGAAGGCGACGCGCTCATCCTCCTCGGTGAAATCGCCGACACCAAAGACCCGTTGCTTGGCCTTGGTGGCTCGGCGTATCTGCAAGTCATCCACGGCCAGAAGACTGGTTCGCCGCCGCGCTGCGATCTCGAACCGGCCGCGATCCTGCACACCACGCTGCTCGGCCTCATCCAATCCGGCCTGGTCAAGAGCGCGCACGATTGCAGCGATGGCGGCCTGGCCGTCGCGCTCGCCGAGAGTTGCATCAGCCAGCAGATTGCACGCGAGACGCCTCGTCTCATCGGCGCGCAAATTGATCTCTCGGCGATGAAAGACCTCCGGCTCGACGCGCTATTCTTTGGTGAAACGCAGAGTCGCGTCGTCGTCTCCGCCAGGCCTCTCGACGCCGTGAAAGTGATTGAACGCGCCAAGCTCGTGGGCGTTCCCGCCGTGCGCCTAGGCACCGTCGGCGGCGATACGCTGGCCATCAAGACAAGTGCAGGAGAATTCTCCGCCCCGGTCGGCGAATTGCACGACGCCTGGTGGAACGCCATCGCCCGGGCGATGAACTAAACCAATCCCACAACCTTCTTATGACAAGGCAGCGACTCGCCACCTTCATCGCCGCCGCCATGTTGAGCGCGGCCGGCATGGCCGCCGCCGAAGACTGGTGGCCGCAATTCCGCGGGCCGAACGGCGCCGGCGTTTCCGAGTCCGCCAAACCGCCGGTGGAATTCGGCCCCGGCACGAACCAGCTTTGGACAATCGCCGTGCCGTCCGGCATGTCGTCGCCCTGCGTGTGGGGCGATTGGATTTTTCTGACCGGGTTCGACGGCGGCAAGTTGCAGACGCTTTGCTACCAGCGCCAAGACGGCAAACTGCTTTGGAAGCGCGACGCCAAAGGGGGGGCGATCGAGGAGTATCATGCCACCGAGGGCAGCCCGGCTGCATCCACGCCCGCAACTGACGGTCGGCGCGTGGTGAGTTACTTTGGATCGCGCGGGTTGGTTTGTTACGACGTAAAGGGCAAGGAACTCTGGCAGCATCCCCTGCCTGTGGCCCAGACCTCCGGTGGATTTGGCAGCGGCACTTCCCCGATGATCGCGGGCGGCCTCGTGCTGGTGAACCGCGATCAGGTCAAGGAGTGCTCGCTGCTGGCCGTGGACTTGCGCACCGGGAAAAAAATCTGGGAAGCCGCCCGGCCTGATGTCACGCAAAGTTTCGGCACGCCGATCTTGTGGAAGAACGGCGGCGCGGTTGAAGTGGTGATGTCCGGCTCGCTCAAGCTCAAGGGCTACGATTTGAAAACGGGGGCGGAACGATGGTCGCTCGGTCCGATGCCGGCGTTCACCTGCACGACGCCGGTGGTGGGCGACGGGCTGCTGTTCTTCGCCGGCTGGTCGCCGGGCAAGGCGGACGGGCCGATGCCGTCGTTTGCCGGCATGGCGGAAAAGGCTGACACGAACCGCGACGGCGCGATCAGCCTCGAAGAGGCGAAGGCCGCGGGCTCGTCCGGATTTTTCAAGTCGCTGGACACAGACGGCGACGGGAAACTCACCGCCGGGGACTTCGACGCGTTGATTGCCCGGCTGGCCAGGGGAGAAAACGTCCTCGTCGCCGTCAAGCCGGGCGGCCAGGGCGAGTTGCCCGAAAACCAGGTGGTGTGGAAGCAATCACGCGGACTGCCCTACGTCCCTTCGCCGCTGTTCTACCACGGCCGCGTCTATCTCGTGAAGGACGGCGGCATGGCCTCCAGCTTCGACGCGAAAACCGGTCTGGCGCATTACACGCAGGAACGCTTGAAAGCCCAGGGGAGCTATTACGCCTCACCCGTGGCGGCGGACGGACGCATCTACGCAGCGTCGCTCGACGGAAAAGTCACCGTGTTCAAGGCAGGCGGCGACCACCCGGAAATCCTTCACCAGGTGGACTTCAAAGAGCGCATTGCCGCCACTCCCGCGCTCGTGGGCCGTCCGCTTTACCTGCGCACTGCGTCGAAGCTCTACGCGTTTGGTGAATGACGGTGGCGCACGCCAACGATTTGTTTTCCAATTCCACGATGCGCTCCGCACTCGACACTTGCCAAGGCGGGTTGCCTCCGGTTGAGTCTCGCTGCACGACGATCATGCAGCCCTATCCCAAACACTACTGCGGCGTCTTCGGCATTTACGGACATCCGAATGCCGCGGAGCTGACTTACTACGGCCTTTACGCCTTGCAGCATCGCGGACAGGAGAGCGCGGGTATCGTTGCCAGCGATGGCAAACAGTTTCGCGTTCACAAGGGCATGGGGCTGGTGTCGCAGATTTTCAATGGCGACATTCTGCACAACCTGGTCGGTTCCACCGCCGTCGGCCATACGCGCTACTCGACCACCGGCTCATCGCACGTCCGCAACGCCCAACCGCTGACGGTGGATTGCGCGCGGGGGCAGATTGCCATCGCGCACAACGGCAACCTGACCAACGCGGCGCAACTGCGCGAGGAACTCGAGCAGAAAGGCTCCATCTTCCAGACCACGGTGGACAGCGAGATCATCCTGCACCTGATGGCGCAGCCCACGCTCGGCGGCCACGAGAACAATCTAATCCAGACGATCAACCGCATCGAAGGCGCCTACTCGCTTGTCATCATGACGGAGCAGGAGTTGATCGGCGTGCGCGACCCGCACGGGTTTCGTCCGCTGTGCATCGGCAAGGTGGGTGACGCCTGGGTGCTGGCGAGCGAGACGTGCGCGCTGGATTTGATCCACGCGAAGTTCGTGCGCGACGTCGAGCCGGGCGAGATCGTCGTCATCAACGAGCAGGGGTTGCGGAGCATCCAGGCGTTTCCCGAGCACACGCGCCGTGCCTTCTGCATTTTTGAGTACGTCTATTTCGCGCGGCCTGACAGCCACATCGCTGGGCGCAATGTTTACAAGGTGCGCGTTGAAATGGGCCGCCAGCTTGCCCGCGAAAACCCCATCCCCGCCGACATCGTCGTGCCCGTGCCCGACAGCGGCAACTGCGCGGCGCTGGGTTATTCGCTGGAGTCGAACATTCCCTACGAGATGGCGTTCATCCGCAATCACTACGTCGGGCGCAGCTTTCTCCAACCCTCGCAACTCATCCGCGACTTCAACGTGCGCGTGAAGCTGAACCTCATTCCCGAGCTGGTGCGCGGCAAGCGCGTCATCATCGTGGACGACTCGATTGTGCGCGGCACCACCTGCAAGGCGCGCGTGAACAACCTCAAGGAAGCCGGCGCGAAGGAGGTCCATGTGCTGGTAAGCTGCCCGCCACACAGCAACCCGTGCGTGTACGGCATTGATTTCCCCGACCGCAGCAAGCTGATGGCGGCGAACTATTCGCTCGACGAAATCCGCAAGTATCTGAGCGCCGACTCGCTGGCGTATCTCAGCAAGGACGGCATGGTGAAGGCGACCGGCCTCGGCAAGGAATCCTTCTGCATGGCCTGCTACGACGGCAACTACCCGGTGGCCTACGATCCGAAGCTGGAGAAGAACATCATGGAACGCCGCCGCAACCGCATCGAAGGCTTGGGCGAGGCGCTGGCCAAGGACGAGCGGCAGATCAAGCTCCTGTAAAAATCCGAACGCCGAAGCGAAGCGAGCTGCCTCAGGCAATGTCGCGAAAGCGCCAAGTGCCCGGCGGCAAACGACCCCGGGAGGTTAGAGCAACATGGGGGGCACTTCAACCATCCGCCTGGCTGCTTCAACCTGATAAGTAGTCATGCAGGCGGGATTCGGACACTGAAGGAAATACTCGTAGTAGTAATCGTGCTTCGGCTTGATGCGCCCTGCCTGCTTGATGACCGGTGTGGAGCACTTCCGGCAAGGCTGCCCCGTCTGCGTAAGCCCGGGACGCCGTCCTTCGGTTTCCGGTTTGCTCTCGTAGCCTGCATCCGCCGGGAGATTCGGCACGCGCAGAGCGGCGCCAGAGAGTTCGTCGCAACGCTCGTTCTCCCGGTTGCCCGCGTGCCCCTTGACCCAACGGAACTCCACCTGATGCGTTTCGCACAGCGGCAGCAGCCGGGTCCAAAGGTCAATGTTGACGGCGCGTTCCGTGTTGGTGCGCCACCAATCCCTCTTCCTCCAGCCCACCGCCCACCCCTTCCCGATCGCATTCACCAGATACTGCGAATCGCTGTAGATCGTGACCTTGCAAGACTGCTTCAACAACTCAAGGCCGGCGATGGCGGCGTAAATTTCCATTCGATTGTTGGTGGTCAAACGAAAGCCGCCGCTGGCCTCGGCGCGCTTCCGGGGATGCAACACCACCACGCCATAACCACCCGCGCCGGGATTCGGCTCGCACCCGCCGTCCGTGTAAATCTCGACATGTGGTCGTGGATCTTCGTTCATGCTCGTCCCGGATTTTCCAGCCGCGCTCTCATCAGCAAAGCTTTCAGCGCCTTGCACGATTCACCGGCTGACCGGCTTCAGGGCCGGCGCAACATCCCCGGGGCACCACCACCCATCTTCGCCATCATCCGCTGCATCTTGCCGAACTTTTTCATCATCTGCTGCATCTGGGTGAATTTGTTGAGCAGTCCGTTGACCTCGGCCACGGTCACGCCGCTGCCCTTGGCGATGCGAATGCGCCGCCGCGCGTTGAGCAGAGCGGGGTTGCGGCGTTCCGGGAGAGTCATCGCGCAAATCATGCCTTCCATGCGGCGGAATTCCTTTTCCTGTTTGCCCATGTCCGTGGTTTTGAGCATCTCGGAGCCGCCGGGCAACATGCCGACGAGGGATTCGAGTGAGCCGAGCTTTTTCATCTGGCGCAGTTGTTCAAGAAAGTCTTCAAGGGTGAACTGACCCTTGCGCATTTTTTCCTCCATGCGCTGGGCGTCCTCCTCGTTGACGGCTTCGGCGGCCCGCTCGACGAGGCTCACCACGTCGCCCATGCCGAGGATGCGCGAGGCCATGCGCTCCGGGTGGAATGGCTCGAAGTCCTCAAGCTTTTCACCAACGCCGACAAATTTGATCGGCTTGTTGGTGACGGTTTTCAAACTGAGGGCGGCGCCGCCGCGCGCGTCGCCGTCGAGCTTGGTGAGGATGGAGCCGGTGATGTGGAGAGCCTGATCGAAGTGAGTGGCGACGTTGACGGCTTCCTGGCCGGTGGCAGCGTCGAGGACGAGGAGGATTTCCTCGGGCTGCACAAGGTCGCGCAGGCGGACGAGTTCCTGCACGAGGGTTTCGTCAATTTGCAGGCGGCCGGCGGTGTCGAAGATGAGGGTGTTGAGCTGATTGGCCTGCGCGAAGGCGAGGGCGTCGCGGGCGATCTTCAAAACATCGGTCTCACCCTTGCGGACGAAGACAGGCACGCCGAGTTGCTGGCCGAGGGTTTGCAACTGGTCCATCGCGGCGGGGCGATAAACGTCGGCGGCGACGAGAAGCGGAGCGCGGCCTTGCTTTTGGAGGAGGCGGGCAAGTTTGCCGGCGGAGGTGGTTTTGCCGGAGCCGTGCAAGCCGGCGAGCATGAGGCAGGCGGGCGTCTTGGTGAGTTGGAGGCCGGCATTGGCGGAGCCGAGGAGAACGACAAGTTCGTCATGGATGATTTTGACGATCTGCTGGCCGGGGTGGATGCTTTGGAGGACTTCCTGGCCGAGGGCTTTGGCTTTGACGCGTTCGATGAAGTCGCGGACGACTTTGAAATTCACGTCGGCGTCGAGCAGCGCGAGGCGGACTTCGCGCAGGGAGTCGCCGACGTTGGCTTCGGAAATCTTGCCGAGGCCGCGCAGGTTGCGGAAGGCGTTCTGGAGTTTGCTGCTGAGGCTGTCGAACATGGCCAGAGCGTAGGGGATCACGGCGGTGCGTTCCAAGTTCCAAGTTGGCCACGCCGCGCGAGGGCAGGAGATTTTGGTTTCGGAAAGTTTGGTCTTGTCGCAGGCGGAGGTGTTTGGCTAAATCGCCGTCCGTTTCATGCCGGTGCGCTGGTAGGTTACCCAAGTGGCCAACGGGGGCAGACTGTAAATCTGCTGGCTCACGCCTTCGATGGTTCGAATCCATCACCTACCACCATTCTCGCGCCGCCGGACAGAACCGGCGTCAATCTTCGCGGTTCCGATCGGGGCGCACGCCGGAACTTCACTCCACTCCCACATTGGCACGAAGATTTCTATACCAACTTGGCGGGCAAAAACCCGGCGGACGGAAAACCGACAAAAACCCGCCAGACCGGCGGTTATCAAGGCTGAAAACGATTGCCAGAATAATTGAAGAATCAAAACTAAAACGATTAGTCAGTGAAACAAGGGAAGATTTTTCCATGTTTGACGAATCCAACACCAAACTCCGCGCCAATAATATGATGAACCACTCCCAAAAACTCGTGCTGTGCCTTTCCGGGCTGCTCGCCGCCGCCATGCCGGCTTCCAATCTTAGCGCGGCCGAACCACCCTTGCCCGCGCCGCCGCCACCCGCCGTCAATGTCACGCCGCCCGCTGCGGAGCTACCGGGCCACACCAAGGTCAGAGCCAAGGTGGTCGCCGTGAACAAAGAGAAGCGGCAACTCACGCTCGAAGTGGATGGCAAACTCCATATCCTGGCCATTGGCGTGGATTTGAAGATCCTGAACCAGGGCCAGCCGGCCAACTTGGAAGATTTCGTTCCCAACCAGGAAATCGAACTCGTGACCCGCGAGACCCCCAAAGGAATCCTCGTGGTGTCCGTTGACCTTGAGCCGGCGGAGGATCCGAACGAGGCAGCGGGTAAAAAGCGGCATGAATTAACCGGCAAGACAAAAACTCCCAAATTCAAGAAATTGACCCCCAAGAAGCAACTTACCAAACGGAAAAGCCCCCACAAGCGGAAAAGCCCCCCCAAGCCGAAACGGCCCAGTCACCGTCCGGTCGTTTCACCGTTCTAGCCGCGCCGCAAAATCCAACAACCGCTACGGCACGATGACGCTCTTGGCGGATTGCCAACTGGCGGTCGTGGCCAGCGCTTCGTTCGCTTGCGCGAGTGTGAATCGGTGCGTGACCATCGAGGCGAAGGGGAATTCGCGCCCCGTCTTCCGTAGAAACTCAATGGCCGCGCGCAAATGCCGCGGCTCGCTCGACCATGAGCCGGTGACCTGAAGTTGCTTGCGCGTGACCACGTGCGGATTCCACGACACCGGCCCGGCGTCGCAATAATGGCCGAGCACGAGGTACTTGCCGCCGTCACGACACATCTCCATTCCCTCGACGACCGCCCCGGGAACACCGGCACATTCCAGCACCACGTCCGCGCCATAGCCGCCGGTGAGTGCGCGCACGGCGGCGATGCGGGCGGCGGGCTCGCGCACCTCGTCGAGGTCAATGGTATGGTCCGCCCCGAAGCGGCGGGCCATTTCCAACCGGTGCTTCGGCCCGCCGATGACGATGACCTCCCCTGCCCCGGCGCTCCGAGCCACCGCGAGCGCGGCGATGCCCACGGGGCCGGCCCCCTGCACCACCACCCGGTCCCGCCATTCGATGCCCGTGCGCTCGACGCCGTGAATGGCCGTGATGAGCGCGCAACCCGCGCCGATCACCGACTCGTTGGAGACATCGTCCGGCAGTTTGAAAATGCTCGTGCGCGGGCGCAGGTAATGAAACTCCGCGTAGCCGCCCAGAAAATGCGGCGGCTGATCGCACCGGTAACCGATGCCGTAGGCCCGGCGCTGCGGACAGCGCGTGGGCTGACGCTTTTCCGCGCAGTAAAAACATTGCCCGCAGGAGGTGGTCGAGTTCCACGTCACGCGGTCGCCGAGGGTCAACGGTTGGCCCGTCCAATCCCGCTCCAGCCCCTCGCCCAGTTGTTCGATGCGCCCGACGGTTTCGTGGCCGAGGATCACGGGCAGGCCGATGGGCAGTTCGCCCCGCCATAGATGCACGTCGGTGCCGCAGATGCCGGCCATCTCCGTGCGCACCAGCGCGGCGCCGGGTTCGGGCCGCGCGGGCAACGGGAGTGCGCGCAATTGCAGCGGAGCCTTGAAATTTTCCAACACACAAGCCTGGGCAGTGGACATGGGGACGACTGTGCGCAGAGCGTTTACATCGTTCAATCTTGAACTCCGGTGCGCCGGCCGCGGCTCGCGTTTCAGTTTTTTGTTTCCACCCGTTTCAAAAACCGTATAGTCACCCCAACCTTTCCCCCTGCTGCGGGTAGATGGCCCGGGATGTCGGAGGAAATTTTCACGCACACAGACATGAACAACGGAACCATGCGGGCGGTCGCCGTCCGCCCCACCCAACGCGACGTAACGATCGTGGCGCACGCCGCGCCCCGCCTGACGGCGCCGCACGACGTCAAAGTCCGCACTCTCGAAGTCGGCATCTGCGGCACCGACCGCGAGATTTGTTCCTTCGCCTACGGCACGCCGCCCGACGGTTCCGATTATCTCGTGCTCGGCCACGAGGCGCTGGGCGAAGTGGTGGAAATCGGCCCCGGCGTGTCCAGATTCAAAGTGGGCGACCTCGTCGTCCCCACCGTGCGCCGTCCGTGCCCGCATCATCATTGCCCCTCCTGCGCCGTGGACTTGCAGGATTTCTGTTTCACCGGCGACTTCACCGAGCGCGGCATCAAAATGACGCACGGGTTCATGACCGAGTTCTTCGTCGAGGAGGAACGGCATCTCAACCTCGTCCCCCCCGCGCTGCGCGACGTGGCCGTGCTCGTCGAACCGCTCACCGTCGCCGAGAAGGCATTCGCGCAAGTCTGGCAGGTGCAACAACGCCTGCCGTGGGCCACGCCCGCCGCCGGGCAACCGCGCGGCGCGGGCAAGACCGCCGTCGTGCTCGGTGCCGGACCCGTGGGCATCCTCGGCGCGATGACGCTCGTGGCGAATGGCTTCAAGACCTTCGTCTATTCGCGTTCGCCGGAGCCAAATCCGAAGGCCGCGCTCGTGAACTCCTTCGGCGCGAAATACATTTCCGCGCAGACCACGCCCATCGCGGAGTTCGCCGCGCTGGCGGGGAACATTGACCTGGTTTATGAAGCGGTGGGCGTGGCGAACATCTCGTTCGACGTGCTCCAGATTCTCGGCTTGAACGGCATCTTCGTGTTCACCGGCATCCCCGCGCACAAGCCGGCGATCCCCATCGCGGCGGACACCATCATGCGGCAGATGGTGCTCAAGAATCAGATCGCCGTCGGGACGGTGAACGCGGATCGGCCGGCGTTCGAGGGCGCGATCCGCGACCTGGGCGTGTTCAAACAACGCTGGCCCGACGCGCTGCGCCAGGTGATCACCGGCCGTTTCCCGATGGAAGCGCACCGCGACCTGCTGCTGGGCAAAAGCACCGGCATCAAGAACGTGATTTCCATCGGGTAGGCGCTGGTAAGTGCCGGAGCCTGTTCCTGGCGGGCATGGGCAAGACTTGAAACTGATGCTCCCGGCTTGCCCGCCCGCGCTGGTTCTGCGATGACTGCCCGCGATGCTTGATGTAACCGCGACGCCAACTCCCGCCCTGGGCGACAAACTGACCGTGACCATTGGCGACATCGCCTTCGGCGGCGAGGGCGTGGGGCGCTTCGGGGAGTTTGTGGTGTTCGTTCCGTTCGTGCTGGTCGGCGAAGAGGTCGAGGTCGAGGTGACGGAGGTGAAGAAGCGGTTCGGCCGCGCGCGGCTGCTGCGGGTGGTGAAGACCTCGCCGCAACGCGTGACGCCCGCGTGCCGTTATTTCGGCGATTGCGGCGGGTGCCAGTATCAGCACATTGATTACGCGGCGCAACTCGCGTTGAAACGCAAGCAGATCGCCGACTTGTTCGAGCGGGTGGGCGGCTTTTCCGGCGCGGTGGTCGCGCCGGTGGTGCCCTGTCCGGAGCCTTACGGTTATCGCAACCGGATCATGATTCGCAGCCAGTGGGACAAGACCAAGCAGGGGTTGAACATCGGCTTCATCCGCGCGGACAACCGCTGGGTGGTGGACATCGAAGAATGCAAAATCGCCGAGCCGGCGCTCAACGAACAAATCCAGCACGTCCGCACGCATCCGCCGCCCAAGGGCGGCATCAAGGTGGTGCTGCGCGTCGCGCCGGCGGGGTGGGAGGTGCCGAAGGATTCGTTCTTTCAGAATAATTTTTTCCTGCTGCCGCAACTGGTGGAGACGGTGCGCGCGGCGGTGCGCGACAGCGGGGCGCGCTTTCTCGTGGACGCGTATTGCGGCGTCGGTTTTTTCGCCGTGGAACTGGCAGACGTGGTGGAATCCTTCGCGGGCGTGGAATACGACACGCAGGCGGTGAAGGCCGCGCGCCGCAACGCCGCCGCGCGCCAGCGGACGAACGGCGAGTTCATCGAGGGGACGACGGAGGACTGGCTGCCGCGCCTGATGGCGCGATTCACGCCGGGCGCGACGGCGGTGGTGCTGGACCCGCCGCGCAAGGGTTGTCCCACGTCGAGCCTGGAGGCGTTGCGCCAGGCGCGGCCCGCGCAACTGATTTACGTGTCGTGCCATCCGGCGACGCTGGCCCGGGATTTGAACGTTTTATGCGCCGACGGTGTCTTTGAGTTACGACGGGTGACACCGCTGGACATGTTTCCGCAGACGCAGCATGTCGAGTGCGTGGCCGATCTGCGGGCGACCGACGCATAAATTGGAGGGGCCGGGAAACAGCGATTTCACTTTAGTTTTGCAATCGTTTCCGGTTTCCTTTGCCTTCCAGTCGATCAATTAACGAAGTGGCCGGACAATAAAATGGAAAACGAGTCGAGCAAGCAAACAAGTTTCGTACGCGGACGGCTTCCGTGGGTGATCGCGGGCGGCCTGTTGCTGATCTATCTGTTCACACAGCACAATTGGATCACCATCGCCGGGCTGCCGGCGTTGTCCAAGGCCACCGGCTGGGACTGGCATCCCAGCTACCTCACGCCGTTGCATTTCCTGGTGACCTATCCCATCCGCTGGCTGCCGCAGGGCTGGCAACTGACGAGCTTCAATCTGTATGGAACCGTCTGCGCGGTGCTGGCCCTGGCGCTACTGGCGCGTTCGGTGGCGTTGTTGCCGCATGATCGAACGCGCGACCAACGGGCATTCGAGCGCAGCCCGGATTCGCTTTTGAGTATCCCGGCCGCGTGGCTACCCCCCGTGTTCGCGGCGCTGGTGTGCGGGCTGCAACTGACCTTCTGGGAAAACGCGGTCACCGCCAGCGGCGAATCGCTCGACCTGCTGCTGTTTGCCTACTGCGTGCGCTGCCTGCTCGAATACCGGCTGGACGAACGCGAGTCGTGGCTGCGCCGCATGGCGGTGGTTTACGGGCTGGGCATGGCCAACAACTTCGCGATGATCGCATTTCTCCCTACGTTCATCGGAGCGCTGGCTTGGATCATGGGGCGCGGGTTTCTGGATTGGCGACGGCACCTGCGGTTGGTTTTGTTCGGGCTGGCGGGGCTGCTGGTTTACCTGGTGCAGCCGATGTTTGTGGTCGCGTCGAACCTGACCGAGCAGAGTTTTCTGGATATTTTGCGCGTCAACTGGGGCTTCCAAAGGGAAACCATCGTCAACTTTCCCCGGTTCATCGTGTTGTTGATCGGGCTGACGTCATTGCTGCCAGCGGCGTTCATCGGATTGAAGTGGCCGGCGTCGTTCGGGGACATCAGCGCGGCAGGCAATGCGCTCACGAACCTGATGACACACGTCATTCACGGGGTGTTCCTGCTCGCCTGCCTGTACGTCGCATTCGATCCGCCGTTCAGTCCGCGCAAGCTCGGCATGGGCTGGGCTTTCCTGCCGTTTTATTATTTGGGCGCCCTGGCCATCGGCTACTGTAGCGGTTACTTCCTGCTGGTCTTCGGGCGCGGCCAACTCAAGGCATGGCAACGACCCACCATGCTTCGTAAAGCCCTCAACTACGGCATCGCGGCCATGGTCTGGCTGGCGGCGGCGGCGGCACCTGTCGGGCTGGCGATAAAAAACCTTCCAGTGCTGCGCATCAATCAGGGACCGGAGTTGAGCCGCTTCGGCCTGACCGCCATCCAATCGCTCCCGGAACGCGGGGCGATTGTGTTGAGCGACGACCCATACCGCTTCTACTCGGTCATTTCCGCACTCCAGCGCAATCAGCCCGGCCATCGCCATCTGCTGGTGGATAGCGCGTCGCTCATCCAACCGGCCTATCACCGTTTCCTGCGCGCCAAGTATCCCGATCGGTGGCCCGCGTTGCCGCAGGAATATGCGCTCTCGGCACTCATTGATTCCGACACCCTGACGCAGTTCATGCTGAACCTGAGCCGCACGAACGAAATCTATTATCTGCACCCAAGCTTCGGTTACTATTTCGAACACTTCTACCAGACGCCCCGCAAGCTGGTGTATCAGTTGAAACCCTGCCCCACCAACACGGTGATGACACCCCCGCTTACGCCGGAAGAGTTGCGGGAGAACGACGAGTTCTGGCGCAAATACAAGGCCGAGGAGTTGAACGCATTGATCGCGAACCTCAAGCCGGCCGATCCCAAAGAGCAGCCAAATATGTACGCCGGCATCATGGGCGGCATCTATTCGCGGGCGGTCAATTACTTCGGTGTCGAACTCCAGAAGAGCGGCCAACTGGAAAAGGCCGGTGAGCTGTTTGCCCTCGCTGTGGATTTGAGTGACGCCAATCCCTCCGCCTTCCTCAATCTCGACTACAATAAAAAACTCCGCGAAGGCAAACGCGAGAACCCCCTCCCCAGCGAAGGCGCCGCCAACCGCCTGGCCCTATACGGCGGCAACTGGGACAGCATTCTCGGCATCAACGGTCCCGTGGACGAGCCAAACATGTGCTTCATGCTCGCCGAGTCCCTCGCCCGCGGCCGCAACTTCCGCCAGGCCGCGCAGCAACTGCTGCGCGTCATCCACTTCAACCCAAAGCGGCTCGACGCCCGCATCGGGTTGGCCAACATGTACGTGCAGAATCGTCTGCCCGACGAGGCGCTCGCGCTCATCAACGAAATCCGTTCCGAGCCGAAGCCCCTCGAAGTCAGCGACCAGCTTGCCCTCATTCAGTCCGAAGCCTGGGCCTACGTCGCCAAGGATGCACTGCCCACCACCGTGGCCATCCTCCAGGCAGCCCAGGAAAAATACCCGCAACTGAGTCCACCCTTCAGCACGCTGGCGGAAATCTACCTGGCCACCGGCCGCGTAACCAACGCGATGGAAGTGATGGAAAAACAAATCCAGAGCCAGCCCAAGAACCTCACCGTGTACATCAATCTCAGCGCGCTGAAAATTCAGGCCAAGGACTATACCGGTGCCATCGCGCTGTTAACCCGCGCGCTGGCCATGGACCCGCAAAGCCCCGCCTCCCTGCTCAATCGCGCTATCGCCTACCTGCAAAGCGACAAACTCGATGAAGCCCAGCGCGACTATCACACGTTGCAGGCCGCGCTGACCAAACCCTCCTACACGGTTCACTACGGTCTGGGCGAAATCGCCTTCCGAAAAAAGGACGCCAAACTCGCCACCGACCACTACGAGGAATACCTGAAGCTCGCGCCTCCCGGCACCCCCGAAGTCCAGCTCGTCAACGACCGACTGCGGGCCATGCGCGCGGGAAACTTCTGAGGCCCGCGATGAGATGCGGGTCATTCACGTCATCACCCGGCTCATCGTTGGCGGCGCCCAGGAAAACACCATCGCCTCGGTTCTCGGCTTGCGCGATCGGCACGGTCTCGACGTGCGGTTGATTGCCGGCCCCGACACCGGCCCGGAAGGTTCGCTCGCCTCCAGTTTCACCGCCGCGCCGCATCTGTTAGACCTCGTTCCCCACCTCGTACGTCGGATTCACCCTTGGAAGGATTGGTTGGCGCTCCGGGAACTGACGGCCATCTTCCGCGCCCAGACTCCGCGATTGGTTCACACTCACAGCGGCAAGGCCGGCATC
>JANNEF010000211.1:0-11143 GCA_031378375.1 Verrucomicrobiota bacterium
CAACTCCTCGACGATCCCACCATCGAAGTCCTCGACATCGCCGTGCCGCCCAACGCCCAACTCCCGCTCATCCAGGCCGCCTGCGCCCGCCGCACCGTCAAAGGCATCCTCGCGCAAAAGCCGCTCGGCATGAACCACGCCGAAGCCCTCGCCGCCGTGCGCGCCTGTGAAGCCGCCGGCATCACCCTCGCGGTGAACCAGAACATGCGCCACGACCAGTCCGTGCGCGCCGGCCAGGCGCTGCTCCGAAACGGCGCGCTCGGCGAACCGGTGCTTGCCACCATTGACATGCGTGGCATCCCCCACTGGATGCCGTGGCAGGCAGAGCTTGGCTGGGTCACGCTGCGCATCATGTCCATTCACCACCTCGACTGCTTCCGCTTTTGGTTCGGTGACCCGGAGCGGATTTTTTGCAGCGTGCGCACCGACCCGCGCACGAAGTTTCCGCACACTGATGGCATCTGCACCTACATCCTCGAATACGCCGGTGGCCTGCGCTGCGTGGCCATCGACGACACCTGGACCGGCCCGGCGAAGGAAGGCTGCCCGTCGGACATCTACATCCGCTGGCGCATCGAGGGCTTGAACGGCCTGGCCATCGGAGACCTTGGCTGGTGTCAGGACCCCCTACACGTCGCCCTCGGCGATCCGCTACGCGCGCAAGGGCGACGCGGGCTTTCAAAGCCCCGTGCTGCCCGACGGCTGGTTCCCGAACGCTTTCATCGGGACCATGGCGCAACTGCTCGTCGCGCTGGAAACGAACACCGAGCCGGCGATCAGCGGGCGGGACAATTTGAAGACCATGGCGCTGGTGGACGCCGCGTATCAAAGCGCGAGGGAACACCGGGCCGTGGAACTGGCTTGAGTCTGCCACCGTCGTAACTTGACGCCTCGGAATTCCCCTTCCCACCGACTCCCACCGCTGCTACTCAGAAGCACGCAACGAAACCCTGAATCGAAAATGAAAACACTAGGCCGCCTCCCTGCCATCCTCTTCCTCTGTCTGTGCGCCCGCACGCTCCACGCCGAAGTCATCGAAACGGATGTCTGCGTTTTCGGCGGCACGTCCGGCGGCATCGCGGCGGCCATCCAGGCGGCGCGTATGGGGCGCAGCGTCGTGCTCGCGGAGCCGGGCAACCATCTCGGCGGACTGACCACCGGCGGTCTGGGCGCCACCGACATCGGCAACAAAGCGGCCATCGGCGGCATCGCGCGCGAGTTCTACGGACGCATCGCGCGGCACTACGCCAACGACGCCGCCTGGACGTTCGAAACGCGCCCGGACTATTTCGCCAAACGCGGCAGCGGCCAATCTGCCGCGTCCGATCTCACCTCCAGCAACGCCACGATGTGGACCTTCGAGCCACGCGTCGCCGTGAAGGTCTTCAATGAGATGCTCACCGCCGCACCCGCCGTGCGCGTGCTGCGCGAACAACGTCTCGCCTCGGTGAAAAAGGACGGCGCGCGCCTCACTTCGATCACAATGGAAAATGGCAACGTCCTCCGCGCCCGCATGTTCATTGACGCCACCTACGAAGGCGACCTGATGGCGCTCGCCAAGGTCTCCTTCCACGTCGGACGCGAAGCCAACGCCACCTATGGCGAAACCCTCAACGGCATTCGCGCGCAAACGCCCAAGCACCAGTTCACCGTGCCCGTGGATCCCTACGTGAAACCGGGCGATCCCGCCAGCGGACTGCTCCCCTTCATCGCGCCGGGCGACGGCGGCAAGCCCGGCGACGGCGACGCGCGCGTGCAGACTTACAACTACCGCCTCTGCTTCACCACCAACGCCGCCAACCGCCTGCCCCTGCCTCCGCCGCCCAACTACGACCCCGGCCAATACGAACTCCTCGCCCGCTACCTGGAAGCCCTCGTCGCCGCAGGCAGGAAACCGCGCCTCGCGGAATTCTGGAATCCCATCTGGATGCCCAACCACAAGACCGACATCAACAACAACGGCGGCTTCTCCACCGACTACATCGGCGGCAACTACCATTACCCCGCGGCGGACCACGCCACGCGCCGGCGCATCGCCGGGCAGCACGAACATTACACCCGTGGGTTCCTCACCTTCCTCGCCACCAGCCCGCGCGTGCCCGAAAACATCCGCGCCGAGATGCAAACCTGGGGACCGTGCCGCGACGAGTTCACCGACACCGGCGGCTGGCCCAACCAGCTCTACGTCCGCGAAGCCCGCCGCCTCGTCTCCGATTACGTGATGACCGAACACCACTGTCGCGGCACCGAAGTGGCCCCCGACTCCGTCAGCCTCGCCGCCTACAACATGGATTCGCACAACTGCCAGCGCATCGTGAAGCACGGTCGCGCCGAAAACGAAGGCGACGTGCAAGTCCCGCCCATGAAGCCCTACCCCATCTCCTACCGCTCCATCATCCCGCGCGCAATGGAGTGCGAAAACCTTTTCGTGCCCGTGTGCATGGCTGCGTCGCACATCGCCTACGGCTCCATCCGCATGGAACCCGTCTTTATGATCCTCGGCCAGTCCGCCGCAACGGCCGCCAGCCTCGCCATCGAGGACAAAGTGTCCGCGCAACAGGTTCCCTACGCCAAACTCCGCGCCCGCCTCCTCGCGGACCACCAGATCCTCGAATGGAAATCCGGCCCCACGGCCGCCGCGCGCCCCGCCTTCGATCCGCGCACCCTCAAGGGCATCGTCCTCGACGACACCGCCGCCGCAAAGACCGGCGACTGGCTGCCCGGCTCGCTGGCCGGGGCGCGCGCCATTGGCGATGGCTACGTCCACGACGGCAACGCGAACAAAGGCGCGATGCATATTATGTACACGCCGGACCTGCCCGCCGCCGGCGACTATGAAATCATCCTCATCGCCCCGCCGCACGGCAACCGCGCCAGCAACGTGCCCGTGACCGTGCGCGTGGACGGCGGCGAAAGCAAAACCGTGAAAGTGAACCAGCGCGACACGGCCAAAAACGGCTTCACCTCGCTCGGACGGTTCCGCCTGCCGCAAGGCAAACGCACCACCGTGACCATTTCCAACCAGGGCACGGATGGATATGTGGTGGCGGACGGCGCGCAGTTCGTTCCTTGAGCAGCGGCACCACTGGGAACTGTTTTCACACGCCTCCCGCCACGCATTCCATTGCATTCCCAAAAACATTTCCCTAGTCTCGCCGCCCGTGGATCACAGCCTGATTAGCGACATCGCGGTCTGCATCATCGCCGCCTGGGTGCTGGCGGTCGGCGCGCATCTGCTCAAGCAGCCGGTCATCCTCGCGTATCTGGTGGCGGGCTTCGTCGTCGGCCCCATCGGCCTGGGCTGGGTGAAGGAGGCGCAGAGCATCGAACTCATCTCCGAGATCGGCCTCAGCCTGCTGTTGTTCATGATCGGGCTGGAGATTGACCTCAAAAAAATGATGAGCGCCGGGCGCGTCATCACGCTGACGGCGGTGACGCAAATCGTCGGGGGGTGCGCGCTGGGGCTGGTGTTTTTCTGGGCGATGGGTTTCGGCCTGGGCGACGGGAAGCTGGACGCGCTTTACCTCGCGGTGGCAGCGGCGATGAGCAGCACGGTCATCATCGTCAAGATTCTGTATGACAAGCGGGAGTTGGACACACTCGCGGGCCGGCTGACGCTGGGCGTGCTGGTCGTGCAGGACTTGGTGGCAATTCTGTTCCTGGCGCTGCAACCGAATTTGCAGGATCCGTCGGCGCTGCTGCTCCTGTTGTCGCTGGCCAAGGTGGTGTCGCTCGTGGCGGTGGCGTTCACGGCGAGTCGTTTCATCCTGCCGCCGATTTTCCGGGCCGTGGCGCGGATGCCGGAGCTGGTGCTGGTGGGCGCGCTGGCGTGGTGCTTCATGCTCGCGGGCATGGCGAGCGCGCTGGGGCTGTCCCGCGAGATGGGCGCGCTGGTGGCGGGCGTGGCGCTGTCCACCTCGCCCTACACGCTGGACGTGACGGCGAAGGTGACGAGCCTGCGGGATTTTTTCATCACGCTGTTCTTCGTGGCGCTGGGGATGAAGATTCCCGCGCCGTCGGGCATGATGCTGGCGTGGGCGCTCGTGCTGGTGGTGTTCGTGGTGGTGAGCCGGTTTGCGACGGTGTTCCCGCTGCTGCACTGGCTGCGGCAGGGGCACCGGGTGAGTTTGCTGCCGGCGATCAACTTGAGCCAGGTGAGCGAGTTCTCGCTGGTCATTTTGATCCTCGGCGTGAAGGCGAAGCACATTGACAGTCACACGCTGGACGTGTGCGCGTATGCGTTCGTGATACTGGCGGTGGCGTCCACGTATCTGGTCACGCGGTCGGACGCGCTGGTGCGTTATCTCAGCCCGCGGCTGGCGCGGATGGGCGTGCTGGACCTGGACAAACACAACGACAGCGGGGACGCGGACGGGCATCGTTCCGCGGTGGTGATGCTGGGGTTTTTCCGCACGGAGAGTTCCTTGCTGGAGGAGTTGACGCGCGCGGAACCGGCGTTGCTGAACGAGTTGACGGTGATTGATTTCAACCCGGAGGTGAACCAGCAACTGCGCAAGCGCAACGTGCGGGTCATCTACGGTGACATCAGCCAGCGCGACACGCTGCTGCACGCGGGGGTGGGGCACGCGGAGATTCTGGTATGCGCACTGCCCAACGCGCTGCTCAAGGGCACGACCAAGCGGCGGCTGGTGCGGCAACTGCGCGACCTCAACGCGACGGCAAAGATCATCGTGACGACGGATCTGTTTGCCGATGTGGAGGAACTTTATGCCGTTGGCGCGAACTTCGTGTGCCTGCCGCGCCTGGCGGAAGCCGACGAGCTTTGTGCCGCGCTGCTGGCGGCGCGGCGGAACAGCCTCGACACGAAACGCGCCGCGTTCGACGCGCAACTGGCGGGCCGCCAGGAAGTGGTGCCCTGAGCGGTTTCAAGTTTCTGGTTTCTGGTTTCTAGTTGAGCACTCCCAATCCGATGAATCGTTCCGAACAAAAACGCGCACTGGCGTGCGCCGTCACAGCGGCCAAGGCGTCCGGCCAGTTGATGCGAAAGAACCTGCGCGCGACCAAGAAGATCGCCTCGGCGACGCAGCATGACATCAAGCTTGAACTGGATGTTCTCTGCCAGAAACGCATCGAACGACTGCTGCGCCGCGCGTTTCCCGACATCGCCATCCTCGGCGAGGAGGGCGTGCTCGGCGATCCCACCGCAGCGCGCCGCTGGGTGGTGGACCCGATTGATGGCACGGTGAACTTCACCTACGGCATCCCGCATTGCTGCGTCTCCATCGCACTGCAAATCCGGCCCGCGCGGGCAGCGGAATACCGGACAGTGGTCGGCGTGGTTTACGATCCGTTCTGCGATGAGTTATGGACGGCGATTCGCGGCGGGCCGGCGCGGTTGAACGGGAAGATCATCCGGGTCAGCCAGCAGCGGCGACTGGACGAGGCGCTTGTTTCGGTGGGTTTCGCCAAGCAGACGCACTCGTTGAACAAGATGTTGCCGACGTTTAATCAACTGATCCATCGCGTGCGGAAGATTCGGATCATGGGCGCGGCGGCGCTGGCGATGGTGTATGTGGCCAGCGGGCGGCTGGACGCCTATCTCGAATACGGTCTGCGTCTGTGGGACATCGCGGCGGGTGGGCTGATCCTGGAATGCGCGGGCGGGGAATTCTGGCGTCAGCCGCTGGCGGACGATTACGCCTATCACGTCAAGGCCGGCAACGGCCGGTTGCGCCGGCAACTTGCGCAATTCGAGTAGTGGACTATTTTTTCCGCGAATGAGAAAGACCAACTGAACCCGCCCCCAACATGATGTTTCGATCTCTTGGTTTGCTGCTGTTGACCCTGACTGTCCTGTGCGCGCCGGCGCGGGCCGGCACCTACGTGCAGTTCCGCACCGTGCTGGGCGACCTCGAGGTGGAGTTGTTCGATCAGGACAAGCCGGTGACCGTGGCGAACTTCATCCGGTATGTGAACAGGCTGAACGGTGAGTTTTATCGCGACGCTTTTATTCACCGTTGCGAGCCGGGCTTCGTGCTGCAAGGCGGCGAGTATATCACTTTGAATCGGCTCGATACCAACTTGGTTTCTGGAGAGACGGTTTATGCCTATCCGACCTTCCCGCCCATTGTAAACGAGTTCAACGTGGGGCCGCGCATCTCGAACAGTTACGGCACCCTGGCGATGGCGCGCACTTCGGGCGCAACCAATTCGGCCACGTCGGAATGGTTTTTCAACCTGACCAACAATGCCGCGCTCGACAACGTGGATGGCGGCTTCACCGTGTTCGGACGGGTGCTGCGTGGAACCAACGTCCTGAATTACTTCAACGGATTAAGCTACAACCATGGCGTCATGGACATGTGGAACTTTTATCCGTTCTCGCTTTTTGGCATCCAGTTCAACCAGGTGCCTGTCCTCTACAACGGTCCCCAGGCGCCGCGCATCGCGGACCTGATCTACGTGGACATCACGTTGTTGAGCGTCAAGGTCGCGCGGCTCACCGGTGGCGCGCGGGAAATTTCCTGGAACAGCGTGGCCGGGCGGACCAACCGCGTCGAATTCACCACGAACTTCCCGCCGACCTGGCAAAGCTTCGTCAGCACTAATGGCACGGGGAACAATATGAAAGTCACGGACAGCAGCACCGGAACGACGCGGAAGTTTTACCGGGTGCGGGTGGATTTCTGAGAGCGTGATCAAAAAGTGTCGCTGGCGCCCCCGCCAGCGACAGTCCTGCGGGCGCCTCGCCCGCAGAAAGCCCGACGGGTGAATTTCGTCAGAAAGTTCCCGCCATCTCCCCGTGCCCTGCGCCGTCTTCCACTTTGAAACTTGCGCTTTGGTCACCACCCCGTTTCATTCACCACCATGATCGGCACCATCCTCAACGCGGCGGGCATCCTCATCGGCGGCATCGTCGGCCTGACCGTGACCAAACAGATGACGCCTGCCACACAGTCCGCGATGAAGGGATTGCTGGGCGTGCTCACGGTTTATGTCGGACTGAAGCTGACGTGGACGGGCCTGGGCGGCGGCTTCTGGCTGGTGATGAAACAACTGACCATCGTGGTGCTGGCGCTGACGCTGGGGCGCATCACCGGACGTTTGCTGCACTTGCAAGAAGGGACAAACCGCCTGGGACAATACGCGAAGGAAAAGTTCACTCAGGTGGCACAAGGAACCACCCACCGGTTCAGCGAAGGGTTCGTCACCTGCACGCTGCTCTACTGCGTCGGACCGATGGCGATTCTTGGGTCCATTCAGGACGGTCTGGAGGGCCGATGGGAAACCCTCGGCGTGAAGGCGATCATGGACGGACTGGCGACAATGGCATTTGTGGCGACGTTCGGCTGGGGCGCGATTCTGTCCGTGGTGCCGGTGGTCGCGTATCAGGGGACGATCACGCTGGCGGCGAAGTTCCTCGCGCCGGTGTTGCAGGAGCGGGCGCTGATGGACTCGATGAACGCGACCGGCGGGCTGCTGGTTTTTTGCATCGCGCTGGTGATTCTGGAACTCAAAAAAGTTGAGCTGGCAAACTATCTGCCAAGCCTGGCGTTCGCGCCGCTGCTGACGTGGGCGTGGAAGTGAGGACGTTCGCGACCGGGTGCCCCTGCCCTACTCGAAAAGCCGGACCGGACTTTGCGTCGTGCCAAGAAACTTCCCCCCGCTGTAAGCCGGCTCAAACCGCCCGCCCCGCCAGCGGCGCAGACGGTAGAGCGTGGCACAAAAAAAATCCGGTGCCGCCGCGCCCTGGCCGCCGACCAGTTCGCCACCGCGCCGCACATTGTCCATCAGCCACGCGGGCATTCGGAACTGATAGAAATTTGCTTTCTGGACGCTGCGCGGTTCAACTGATATTGGGCAGGGCTTTCCGGTGCCGGCCGTATCAAAGTTCGGAATCGTCAGCAGGAGCCTGATTGTCGGCGTGGGCAAGTGCTTGCCCGACTAGAACTATTGCCGTTCCCATGCTTCCCAGACGAACGGATAGCAGTACATCAAGCGATGCGTCTGTGCCAAAGCGCGTGTGAGCTGTTGCCGAAGAAGGTGAGATTGCTTGAAGTCTGGATGCCACTCGTGGAACTGAACCTGCACATGCTTGCATTTGCGGATCGCACCCGAGTCAATCAGTTCACTAAGCACATCATATTCGCCCCCTTCGATATTCATGGAGATGAGGTCGATTCGGTCCAGGCAAAGCTCCGAAAGGGCACTACTCGCCTTGCGAAGCTGCACGACCTCGGTCTCGCCGCCTTTCGCGCCAGACCCGGACGATTGCTCGCGAATACCAAAGTTGACGGCCTGATCCTGCTTGGAGAGGCCAAACGGCACCACAGTTACCTTAGGGTGGCTGCTGAACTTCTCGCGCAAGACGTGGACAAAGCGTGGCAGTGGTTCGAAAATTATCACTCTGGGGTCGTACCTCTTCACGATCTCCTCGGACCAGATACCGACATAGCCGCCAACATCGACGACGACACTCTGTTGATCGAGGGGGAACGCGAAGAGGCGTTCTCTTGCGCTGTCGGCGTGCCAGTCCAGTATTCCCCTGCTGAAGTAGAACATCGAAACAATGCGCTGCACGCTGGGCTGGGCGAAGACGTCCGGTCGTCGCACCCTGTACCAAAGGTAGAGGTAGTAGCGGAGACTCAGCGGTCCCTTCTTCAGGCGATACGCAAAGTTGTACGCTCGATGACCAACCAGGCGCCGGATGAAGTCCTTCAGCGTCTTGGCGCAGTTACTGATATTCGCGATGGCGGACACCGTGAACGCCGCGAATGCCAGCGCAAGCGGACGTACCATTCGCGGCCCGGAGGCCTTTTGCATCCATTTCGTCATAATTCTAGTCTGAAAATCACACTAAGTGCCGTGACTAAACTATCGGTTCACCCGGCACAACCTTAATGAACGCGACGGGCGGGCTGCTGGTGTTCTGCATCGCGCTGGTAATTCTGTAGTTCAAGAAGGTCGAACTAGCAAATTACCTGCCAAGCCTGGCGTTCGCGCCGCTGCTAACCTGGGCGTGGAAGTGAGGATGTTCGCGACAAGGTGCCCCCTGCCCTACTCGAAAAGCCGAACCGGACTTTGCGTCGTGCCGAGAAATTGCCCTCCGCTGTGAGCCGGCTCAAACCGCCCGCCCCGCCAGTGGCGCAACCGGTAGAGCGTGGCGAACAGAAAATCCGGTGCCGCCGCGCCCTGGCCACCGACCAGTTCGCCGCCGCGCCGCACGTTGTCCATCAGCCACGCGGGCATTCGGACGTGATACGGATTGCGCTTCACCTCACCGACGTGAAACGTCAACGCCGTGATGAGGTCGGTCACGTCCTGCTCGCTCGATTCCACCATGAGGTTCGGCGTGTCCATAGCGCCCCAGAACTCGGTCTCGACGGTGTGACAGGAAAACTCGCCGCCCAACGTGGCGAGCGCGTCCACAACAAGATGATGCGTGCCGATGTGCGTGACGTTCCAATCGTCGTCGTGCGGGAAGAAGATAGCGCGGGGCCGGTGTTCGGAGAGAATCTTCGCGATGCAAGCCACAGACTGCTTCCACGCCGAAGGGTTCTGCTCGCGCGTCTTGAGGTTGACACCTTCAAGTCCGTTCTCGCGCGTGGCCACAAGGCCAAACCCGACGTGCTCGCAGCACGCGGCCAGTTCCTTCCACCGCTCCGCCTGCCGCGCCTTCGCGCTCCCTTGCGTGACGGCGACATTGATGACGTTCCACTTCGCTTCTCGCAGCAACCGCAACGGCAGCGCGCCGATGATGACTTCATCGTCCGGGTGCGGGGAGAAGATCAATGCCTTCGGCGCGTCAGGATGGAGCGTGGGTTTGGGCAGAGGCGGGAGGCCGCCGAGTGGCAGCGCCTTCGCCCGCTGGAATAAACCGGCGAGTTCAGCGACAAACTGTTGATAAGGGTTCATGAAAAGTTGCGCTTCACGCCTTGGGAATCACCGGCAAGCTCGCCGCCGCCATCGCCTGCCCGTGGCGTTTTTCCTTCTCGTCCGGCATGTGCAGAGAAATGGTCCCGGCCAGTTCGGGAAACTCCTCCCGCAGCACGGCCCGGGCGTTGGCCAGCATCAGTTCACCGCCCGAACCACTCGTCACCCGCCCCAATAGCAGCGCGTGTTTGATCGCGTAGAACTCCGCGTAGTGCGCGATGGCGTAGCCGAGATAGACGCCGATGGTCTGGTAAATTTTCGCGGCGCGCTCGTCGCCTTTCACCATCAACTGCTGCACCGCGACCAGTTTCTCCGGCAACGACAGCTTGGAATCCACTTCGATCCCCGCCGTCGGCATCAGCCGCCCCACGGCCTGTTGCGAAAAATACTGCACCCCGCAACCACGGTCGCCGGACCACTCGTCCACGGGCGCGGCGGGCGCGTAGTCCACCGGCGCGAAGGCCAGCTCCGTCAGCCACGACGTGATGCTGCCGTCCGTCGTCACGTAACCACTGGCGAGGCTCGTGCCCATCGCGATGCCGAGCACCGCGTTTTGCCCGAGCGACATCGAGCCGGCGAGCGCCGTGATTTCGCCGTCGTTGACGACTCCGAGCGGCACGCCCCCCATCGCACGCTGCACTTCAAAAAACAAATCCTTCACGCGCCGCTCAAAAGCATCCGGCGGCACCCCGCGAAAGAGCGACGCCACCCGCACCCGGCTGTTCACATACACACCCGCCGCGCTGCCGCCGATGGCGTCCACGCGCGGCAGATGCGCGGCGGCCTTCCGCAACGAATCCATGATCCCGTCGAAGTGATACTGCGGGTCGGCCTGGAAATACGGATTCCACACCGTCTCGTCGCTGAACACCACCCGGCCATCCATCACCGCGGCCACCTTGCGGTCGCTGCCGCCGAGATCGAAGCCGATGCGACAGCCGTCCAGGTGTCGGCCCAGCAGCGCGCTGACCTCGCGTTCGGGCGGCAGTTCGCCGGCGGTGATGACTTCAAACGGCTGCTCGTAAATCTTTTCGCCCATGAGCCGGGCGTCGAACTGACCGGTGGCGGACTCGCGATAATGCGCCTGCAACCGCTGCCCCAGTTCCGGCGGGCCGGCGAAATGAACTTTGACCCCGCCGCGCGACCAGAGGAGAAACTTCAACAGGCGCTCCACGTAATGAAAACTTCCCGCCGCCTGCGGGTGGCCCGTCGGCGGAACGCGCGTGGCGAAGCGCGACACCGAACCATC
>JANNEF010000217.1:0-27230 GCA_031378375.1 Verrucomicrobiota bacterium
GAAGCGGTGTTGCAGACCGAACTGCAACGCTTCTGGCGAGACGCCCGCCGCGTGCACTCCCTCGTCTTCGATTGGCTGCTGCTTCAAGCAAACACTTCTTCCAGAGCCGTTATACTACTCTATTAACGTAGTTGGTATAAGCAAAGAAGTGGCCATCTCCACTCACAGCAAGCACCTTGCATTTAGTCGGCAGAAGTGTCTTCTCGAAGCCCTCAACCGGATTCCATGTGAGAATTCGATTTGACTCCTGAAGAAGCAAGCAATCACTCGCCACAAACGCAAAAGCAACTCCATCCGTCCGATGTCCTGTTAATCTTCCGGTTGCGGCTTCGAACACTTTGATGTCATTGGTTTCACTAACCGCTAGATACTTGCCATTAGGGCTGAAAAAAGGCCTGCCCACTGCGGTTAGAAGAAAAATGTCTTTTTTCTCGATTGGACTCCAGAGAGCAACGTGAGGATGAGTGCTGATGTTGGAGATTCCACGAATCGTAGCCAAAACAGGAGATGTAGGACACCATGCAAACGCTTCCCATTTTTGGAAGATTGGTGTTGAAGCCGTCAATCTCCCGGTGTCTAAATCCCATACCGTGATTCCTTTAATCTCATGGGGTTCCGGCAGATGCCCAGTAGAAATATCCATGCCGAAAGTGGATTGCTGAAAGTTCGCTTGGACGGCAACGGACTTACCGTCAAAACTGAAGGCGATCTGGTCTGCTTCGCCGGAACATTTAATCTTGGTTACAAGTTGAGCATGAGGTTCCCAGATTGCCTCAATAGCCTGCTGACGGAGGGCTGGAGTTCTCTTGATGGCGGCGGCAGTTTTTATCGCATCCAAGGCGCTCTGCCGGTCCTTCAACGCCAAATGGGCTTTCGCCTCCGAAAGGAGCGATTGGTGGATCTGATTCTTGAGGCGCGAGTTGTGCCAGATGAGAAGACCGACAACCGAAGCAACTGTGATAAGCGCCAATGTCAGGGACACAGCCCAGCCGGGATTTCTGCGGCCCCATTTTAGAGAGCGATCAAGACGAGTGGGTGTCCGGGCCTGAATCGGCCGGTTCTGGAGGAACCGGCCGAGATCGTCCGCCAGCGCCAGTGCGGAGTCGTAACGTTGCCGGGGCGCTTTTTCCAGGCATTTCAGGCAGATCGTCTCCAAGTCCTGCGGCAATTGCGGATTGTGGCCCCGTAGTGGAACTGGCTCCTTGGTCTTGATCAATTCCAAAGTGGCAGGGGGCGATTCAGCAACGAACGGAGGCTGACCCGTGAGCAACTGGTAAAGCGTAGCGCCGATAGAATATACATCGCTTCGCGGGCCAATCTTTCCGTAGTCCGGGCTGATTTGCTCCGGCGGCATGTAGTTAATCGTCCCCACCAGTTGGTTGGTTTGCGTCAAGGTGGTGGCGGATTTGAGGTCCTTGGCCATGCCAAAATCAGTGACACGCGGGTGGTTGCCCGCATCAATCAGAATATTCCCCGGCTTGATGTCCCGATGAATCACGTTCTTCTCGTGGGCGAAATGCACGGCCCGGGCCACAATTTCCATGTACCGGGCGGCGTCTTTGGCGGGAATCGGTCCGTCTTTCACCATCTCCGCAAGGCTTTTCCCTTCGACGAAGTCCATGGAGTAGAAAAGCCGACCTTCGTGTTCCCCGGATTCGTGGACTGTAACGATGTTGTCGTGGTTAAGTTGCGATGCAAGGCGCGCTTCGTTCTGAAACCGCAGTTTCACATTGGGGGCCTCCGCGATTTCGGGGCGAAGGACTTTGACGGCGACAGTGCGGTCCAATGTCATCTGTCGCGCGAGATAAACTTCACCCACCCCGCCCCGGCCAATGAGCTTTTGCAGTTTGTAATCTCCAAGATAGTGAACCGTTGCCCCGCTCAGACCATCTGGGGAAGCGAAAGACGGATTCTCCTCAACATTTGGAACGGTGGTTTCCGGAGTCTCAGGCGAGAAAACGGCCCGCGCCTCCTCGCTCAGGCACCGTGGACACAGTTTCGTCAGGGCGCCATCACCCAATTTGTCACCACACTTAGAGCAGAATGCTGAAGAGGGCATTGGTCAGAACCGGTTTTTTGCCATTAATCCATCAACTCAGAAACGCAAGGCAAGAGCCGAAGTGACAAACTTTATGGCTGGCGACGCTCAAGCGCAGCAAATTCAACAATCCAACGATCGTATTTCAAAAAACGGCGAATACAACAGCCCGCGCAGATAAAGGACTTCCTGTTCGATCTCCTGCTTTTGCCCGAGAGGATTTGGAAATTCCAAAGCCACTTCCTGATAAAAGCATTCTTTCAGTTGTCGGCGCATCTTCGTTTTTTCCTGTTTCACGCTATCTTCAGTCATTTCAAGAACATTCGCGATTTCGGCGTTAGAGGGGCCGCCGACGGATCCGAGATTGTTGATCAGGTGGACGAACGTTGTTTTTTTCCCGGCTGCGTCATATTTAGTTCGCAGCCGTTCTCTCGCCAACTCCCATACTTGCTCTGCCACGAGCCTGTCCAAAACGTCGCGCATGACTGGTTCAATAGAAGGCAAGTCCTGCGGATGGTCACCCGACTGTTCGTCCAGAGAATTGATATAATAGTCACCACCTCGCTTCTTTGCTTGCCCTTTCCGGTGCCAACTAAGGAGGTGGTTTTGCAAGCTTGCATAGAGTAGTGACCTGAACTTGCCCGATTCCTTGGTTGGTTTGAAACCCGGGCGCATCATCACGTCGGTGAAGAATTCTTGCGTCAAATCCTTCGCGTCCTCTACGCTAACGCCTGAGTTTCGCACGAAGGCAAATACCGGTCCAAAATATCTCCGAAAAAGCTCTTCTAAGGCAGAGCGAGCCGCCTCAGTCTCTTTATCTGCCGCGTAACAGACCAGCAAAGCCCAAACTGAGTCGGTCGTGGCCGGCCATCTGCCCCGATGTTCGAGCGCGTTTTCCGCCGGGCCTTTTGGCGTATGACTAGGTGAGTCCACTTTCTTGAATCTTAAGATTTACAATCTTGATACGCGATGTTGCATGATTTCACAACAAGGGAAAACGGTGTAACAAAATGCCCGCCGTAAACATGTTGGTGAGCGTGTCCATTCTATCGCGCTTCTCCGGTGGAAATCCCCCATCCGTGTGCATCCGTGAAATTCGTGGTTCAACTGTGTTCCGGCTGCTGCGGACTCGGGCGGGCGCGAATCAAACCCGGATTGGCGGCCAAAAATTCCACCTGACAACGAGTCAAGGGCGAGTTAATGAAAAGCCATGAGTGCTGAAACGGTTCAACTGATCGCGGCGTTTGAGGCGTTGCCGCCGCAGGAGAAACAGGTGTTCGTGCAGGAACTTTTCCGCCGTCTGCCGCCTCACGATTCCGGGCCGCTGGATGACGGCGAGGTGGCGCTGGCCGGGGACCATCTGGCCGCGATGCTCGAACAGGAGGAGAATGACGCCACAGCGCGGTGAGGTGTGGTTGTTCGATTGCGGCATGGTGGAGAAAGTCCGCCCGGTGCTGATTCTGAACATGCCCTTCGCCGACAACGACCGGGCGGTGGTGACGGTGGTTTTTCACAGCACCGCGCTGCGTGGCTCGCAATTCGAGGTTCAACTCCAGGTGCCATTCCTCAAGGACGGCGCTTTCATCGCCCAAAGCATCGCCACGTATCCGACGGCACGCGCCGTGCGCAGGCTCGGCAGGTTGAGCCCGCCGCAGTTCGCCGCCGTGGAGACCGCGGTGTTCAAATGGCTTGGGAAAACGTAGCGGAGAACAATGGTCGCGGTGGGCCATCCATCACGAGATCCTGCCCGTCGCAGTGGGTGTTGAATTCGGAGAGGGGAATACCCCATCCGTGTGCATCCGTGAAATCCGTGGTTTACGTCAGGGTTCGGCGGGTGGCTCACTCCAGGGCGTGCGGCTGGAGCGCGTTCCCGTGACGGGAGGACGGAGGGTCATGAGTGGCGCGGCGAGCGCGTCCAAGTCCGTTTGCGGAGGCGCAAAGTCGCGTTTCGATGCCGTGATTTTCACTGCCGACGGCAAGATGTTTCATGCAACATGAAAGATGTTGCCGGTCAGACGCGTGATTTTCGTTGTCAGATCGGCGAGGTCCACTGTCAGCGGCAAGATGTTTCGTGTAACATGAAAGATGTTGCCTGTCAGCGGCATGATGTTTCATGTAAAACGGAAGAGGTTGCCGCCGAGATCGATGATTTTTACGGAGGATTCGATGATTTTCGCCGGCAGTTGTGTTGAAGTCGGCTCAGGATAAAGGCTTTGCGGGGGGCGGTTCACGAGTTCGCCGCACTGTGGTTGCCAGGAACCGCCATCTGCCGGCATCGCGTCCGGCCGATCGGCGGTGTATCTGGCGCTTGTCGGCGGGGGCACGGTCTGGTTTCATGGCGGCATGAAATGTTTGCTTTGCACCCACCACGTCGCCGCGCTCGTGGTGGCGGTCGTCATCCTCGGCGGTTGTGTCACGGCCCCGGAGACGGGGCGCCAGCAGTTCATCCTCATTTCCCCCAGCCAGGAGATGTCGCTGGGTTTTTCCAGTTTCGAGCAGATGAAGAAGGAGGTTCCCATCAGCCGCGATCCGGCGGCCAACGCGCTCGTGCAACGGGTGGGGAAACGTATTTCCGCCGTGGCGAACCTGCCGGGCGCTCAGTGGGAATTCGTGGTGTTTGACAGTCCGCAGGTCAACGCGTTTTGTCTGCCCGGCGGCAAGGTGGGCGTTTACACCGGCATCCTGCCGATCACCAAGGACGAGGCGGGACTGGCGGCGGTGATCGGGCATGAGGTTGCGCACGCGTCGTTGCACCACGGCGCGGAGCGGGTGAGCGAGGCGATGGGCATCCAACTGGTCGGCCAGTTGCTCGGCGCCAGCTTGTCGCACGCGGACCCGCGCGTGCAGGCGGCGACGTCGGTGGCCTACGGGCTGGGCACCAAGGTGGGACGCGAATTGCCGCACAGCCGGGCGCAGGAGTCGGAGGCGGATCGGGTGGGGTTGCGCTACATGGCGCGGGCGGGTTATCAACCGGAGATGGCGGTCGCGTTCTGGCAGCGTTTCGCGGCGCACAACCAGCAGGGTGGCGGGGACAGCCAGCCGTCATTTTTGCGGACGCATCCGCTCGACTCGGTGCGCATCCAGCAACTCCAGCAGTGGTTGCCAGAAGCGAAGGCGCAATATCGTCCGGCCAACTGAACGTTGTGCAAGTCCCCTTCCTGAATCTTGCAGCGCAGTATGCGGCCTTGAAGGGTGAACTGCTGCCCGCCGTGGAACAGGCCCTGGCCGGCGCGCATTACATCCTCGGTCCGAACGTCACCGCGCTCGAACAGGAAGTCGCGGCGTTCACGGGCACGCGGTTCGGCGTGGGTGTGAACTCCGGTTCGGACGCGCTGACGCTGGCGTTGCGGGCACTGGGGATCGGGCCGGCGGATGAGGTCATCACCACGCCGTTCACTTACATTGCGCCGGCGGAGGCCATTCATCAGATGGGCGCGCGGATCGTTTTCGCGGACATTGACCCGCGCACGTTCAATCTCGATCCCGCCGACGTGGCGCGCAAAATCACCCCGCGCACGCGGGCGATCATCCCCGTGCATCTCTTCGGTCAGGCCGCTCCAATGGGGGAACTGCTGGCGCAGGCGCAGGCGCGCGGCATCCACATCGTCGAGGATTGCGCGCAGGCGATCGGGGCGGCGTATCATGGCCAGCCGGTGGGCGGTTTGGGGCGGCTGGGTTGTTTCAGTTTTTATCCCACGAAGAATCTCGGCGCGGACGGCGACGGTGGGATGATTGTCACCAGCGATGAGGCGCTGGCGAAGCGGCTGCGGATGCTGCGCGTGCATGGCATCGAGCGGCGTTATTTCCACGACCTGCACGGTTACAACTCGCGCCTCGACGAAATCCAGGCTGCCATCCTGCGGGTGAAGCTGCCGCATCTGAACCGGTGGAACGCGCGGCGCGTTGAAATCGCGCGGCGCTACGACGCGGGGCTGGCGGGGCTGCCGTTGGATCTGCCCGCCACCGCCACGGGCAACGTCCACGTCTTCCATGTCTATGCCGTGCTGACGGAACGGCGCGACGCGGCGCAGCAGTTTCTGGCCGAGCGGGGCGTGCCGACGATCATTTATTATCCGAGGCCGTTGCACCTGCAGCAGGTGTACGCAGACCTTGGTTATCACGCGGGCGACTTTCCGGTGGCCGAAGCGGTCGCGCAAAAAATCCTCCCGTTGCCGATGTATCCGGAGTTGACCGACGAGCAGGTGGATTACGTTGCGGCGACACTGCGGGAGTTTGGTCGGACGTGAGCCGCACCGCCGGCAAATTGAGCAAAACGGATTTCGCGCTTGCGTTTTTGATGCCCCCCCCGGACATTTGCGCCCCTTATGGATTCTGAGACAAAGCCAAACACCGGGCTGGTGAACTTTTTAGCCTGGTTGGAAGTGAATAAGAAGAAGCTCGTCATCGGCGCCGCCGCCGCGACCGGGCTGGCGATCATCACGACGGTGATCGTCGTGCAGCAAAACCAAAAAGAGGCCCGCGCCAGCAAGGCGCTGTCTGACATCCGGCTGCCGCTCTTTGGCAACCAGGCCCAGCCGCCCGGCGTGGCCGAGGAACTGTTGAAGGTCGCCCGAGAACATCCGCGCACCAAGGCCGGATCGCGCGCGTTGGTGGAAGCGGCAGGCGCGTTGTTCGTCGAGAACCGCTATGCCGAGGCGCAAACGCAATTCGAGGAGTTCGCCAAGCTATACCCCGCCAGCCCGTGGCGCGCGCAGGCGGCGCTGGGCGTGGCGGCCAGCCTGGATGCGCAATCCAAGAAAGCCGAGGCGCTGGCCCGCTACGAAGATTTGCGGAAAAAATTCGCCAATGACCCCATCATTGACGGGGTCAAGCTCGCGCTGGCCCGGCATTACGAAACGTCCAAGCCCGACGAGGCCTTCAACCTTTACCAGGAATTGGTGAAGGCAAACCCCTACAGTGGTCTGGGTGCGGAAGCCGGACTGCGCCAGGAGGAGTTGCTCCAGAAGCATCCGGAATTGATGAAGACGAATCCGCCGGCCATGCCGCCCCTGCCGCCCGGAGCGCCAGCGACGCTCACGAACCTGGCCCGGCCCAACCCCTCCAATCGCGTCGTGACGACCATCACCAATCTCAGCCGGACGCCGAATACGAACATCACCATCCGAGCCGCGACCAATCCTCCGGCCGCAAACACGCCATTGATGATCAAGCCGTCGGCTTCCGTTCCGACCCCCGGCGCGGCGAATCCGGCCCCGCCCGTGCCGCCTGCGGCGAAGCCGTGATTTCATGAACACGTCGCTCAATTAATGTGCAGCCGTGTTCATGGTCACTTTCGCGCCCCCTTTAGCCAGTCTTGGCGTAATCTTTCGTCCCGCCTCGTTGTTGATTCATCGCATAACATGGCTAGGCCCGTTCCTTGCTGAGAAACCGGCATGAAGTTGACGATCATTGGAACGGGTTACGTGGGGCTGGTGACCGGCGCGTGCTTCGCCGAAGTAGGGCATCACGTCATCTGCGTTGATAACAACGCCGGCAAGGTGAAGCTGCTCCAGGCCGGCGGCATCCCCATTTACGAGCCGGACCTCGAAGAACTCGTCAAGAAGCACACCGCCTCCGGCCGGCTTCGCTTCACCGCCAGCACCACCGAGGGCGTTGAAAAGTCGGACGTCATCTTCATCGCCGTGCCCACGCCTCCACAGCCGGATGGGTCCGTGGATTTGAGCTTCATCGAAGGCGTCGCCCGCGAAATCGCCGGTGCGATGACCAGCTACAAGATCATCGTGGACAAAAGCACGGTGCCCGTGCGCACCGGCGACAAGGTGGCCGAGACCATCAAACGCTACTGCAAGGCACGCGTGGATTGCGACGTGGTGAGCAATCCGGAATTCCTCCGCGAAGGCTTCGCCGTCGGCGACCTGATGAAGCCCGACCGCATCGTCGTCGGCGTCCGCTCCCAGCGCCCGGTCGCCGCGATGCGCGAAATCTACACGCCGTTCAACGCGCCGATCATCGTCACCGACATCAACTCGGCCGAGTTGATCAAGCACGCGGCCAACTCGTTTCTCGCGCTGAAAATTTCCTACATCAACGCCGTGTCGATCATCTGCGAGGCGAGCGGCGCGAACGTCATCGAAGTCGCCAACGGCATGGGCATGGATGCGCGCATCGGCCGGCGCTTTCTCGACGCGGGCCTTGGCTTTGGCGGGAGCTGTTTCCCGAAGGATCTCAGCGCGTTCATCAAAATCTCCGAGCAACTGGGCTACGACTTCGGCCTGCTCAAGGAAGTGCAGCACATCAACGCCGGGCAGATGGAACGGTTCATCAAGAAAATCGAGGCCACGCTCTGGGTGTTGAAGGACAAAACGATCGGCGTGCTCGGGCTGGCCTTCAAACAAAACACCGATGACGTGCGGCTCTCGCCCGCCATCGAGTTGTGCCAGCGGTTGCAGAAGGAGGGCGCCCGCCTGCGTGTTCATGACCCCAAGGCGATGGACAAGGCGAAGGATGTGTTGAAGAACGTCACCTTCGTGAAGGACATGAACGAAGTGGCCGAAGGCTGCGACGCGCTCGTGATCGCCACCGAGTGGCCGGAGTTCAAGAAGCTCGACCTCGAACGCGCCCGCAAGTCGCTCACGCATCCGATCCTCTTTGACGGCCGCAATCTCTTTGACCCGGAGGAAATGGAAAAGCTCGGTTTCATCTACAAGAGCGTGGGCCGGTGAACCACAGCCAACCTTCGACCTGTTTTCGGCGTCACATCTCCCCGTCGTCCGCCTGCGCCAGCGCGTGATAGATCCTGGCCCACCCCCCAATTCAATCGCTACGGTGCTGACCGCGCACGATAGAATCGCTGTGCTTCCACGCTCGCGTCGTTCCATTGCACCGTGCCGAACCGGTTCGTCACCGTCACGAGCGTGCTCCACTGCTGCAAATCCGCAGACGCCTCAATGACGTAAGCCCCGCCCGGCTCACCGCTCAACAGCAGCGGCACCACTCCCGGCTCCGGCGGCCCCGCGCAGGTGAACACCTTGAGCATGGGTCGCTTCGTGAAGTTCGCCGCGATCACCTTGCTCGTGTTCAACGTCACCGTCAGCGGATTCGCCGTCCCGCCCGCGTCGCCGCCCCAGCCGGTGAAATCCTGCCCCGCGTCCGGCAACGCCGTGAGCGTCACCCCGCTGCCGCTCGCGTAACGATTCGCGCGCGGACTCGCGGTCACGCGCCCGCCGCCGGACGGCACCACGCTCAACGCCACCTGCCCCGCGCTCAACGCCGCGAACGCCGCCGACACCACCGGCGCGCCGTTCGTGACCGTGAAGACGAGCGGATTGTTCGTTCCGCCCGCCGCGCCGCCCCAGAGCGCGAAACCGTGGCCCGCCTGCGGCACCGCCGTGAGCCGCACCGTGCTGCCATGCGGATACAACGCCGCCGCCGGCTCCACCACCACCGCGCCCGCGCCCGACACCACGTTCGAGAACGTCGTGCCGAACACCGCCTCCACGCACCGCTCGCGATTCATCACCACCGCCGCGCCGGCGCTCGTGCCCGTGGCGTCCCCGAGCCATTGCAGGAAGCTCCAGCCCACCGATGGCGTGGCGGTGAGACTCACCACCGTGTCGCTCGCGAACGGCCCGCCCGCTGGCGACCACCCCACCGTGCCGCCGCCGCTCGTGGACACGTTCAAGCCGTATTCCGGGATGACAATCACCTCCACCGCGTCCGCCTCCCACGACTGCGCGAAGAACGCATCGAACGCCAGCGCGCGGATGATCGCCGGACGCCCCAGCAGGAACGGCCCCTCGTAAATGCGCGAGAACAACGACGGCTCCGATCCATCCAGCGTGTAAAGCACAACCCCATTCGGAAACGTCGTGAGCATCGCTACCTCCACCGCGCCCGTGCGCGTGACCGAATTGGCAATGATGAACTCCCCATCGACAAAGACTGCGGGCATCCCGACCGGCGCTGTGCGCGAGACGTTGTCAAACGTGAGCGTCTCCACGGCGGTCGTCGGTGAAAAGATCGCCGTGTAACTGTTGCTAATGCCGATGGTGATGACGCGCGGATTGACCGTTGGCCCGTCGCCCCAGCGCGTGAAGGCGTGCCAGCGGCCCGGCGAAGCTGTTAACGTGACCAGTTCGCCAAGGTTGTAGAACGATCGGTTCGGCGATTTCGACACTGTGCCTTCACCTTGAACCGCAATCACGAGGACGGTCGAGATGGTGAGGGTTGCGGGGGCGCTCGTCACGGTGCCAGCCGGATTGGAGACGATAACAGTATATGCGCCTGCCTTAAACGCTTGGACATTGCTGATGATGAGCGATGCGTTGGTGTTTCCTGGAAGGTTTGTTCCGTTTAACTGCCATTGAATGCTCAATGGCCCATTCCCATCCGCAACGACGTTGAATGTGGCTGTACCGCCGAGGGGGGCCGCCACGTTGCTTGGTTGAGAGAGCAGACCCGGAGGGGTGCGAAACTGTACGACAAAAACGTCGCCGCTGGAGCCGTTGGTCAACGTAATACCACCTATCGTACCTGGGCGGTCAAAAGTCCCCGCCAAGTAACAATTCCCAGACGCATCGAATGCCCCCGCCAGATCGCGGGTGATGCTGCTGGATGTTATGCCGCATCGCCGCGCCCAAAGGGGACTGCCGGATGCACTGCACTTCGCAACCATTCCGTCTCTGGATCCGGTAGTAAACGTACTCGGCCCGAAAGTCACGGTTCCAGTGAAAGTGGCCGTGAGAAGTGGATTATCCTGGCTATCAGTAGTAAGCCCTTCGGGTTGCAAGCTGCTCGTAGAGAAACTCGTCGCTCTACAGGCCACGGCCCATACAGCGGAGCCAGCCGGCGAATACTTCGCGAGGAAGCAATTCGCGCCACTGGCAAACGGGAGGTTCGTGACCCCGAAGTCGAGTGGAATTTCGTACGCCCCCGCCAGCAAAATGTTGCCGACACTGTCCACATTGATGCGCGCGCTGCCACCTCTCGCACTATTCAGCCAGGGCCGTTTTGCCCACTGCCAGTTCCCATCGGCACCGAGCTTCGCCATGAAGAGCGCCGCGCTGGCGCCGAGCGCCAGAGTCTGAGATCCCAAAGTGGCGGTACCAGAAAAATTACCGACGATGTAACAACCTCCATCGCCAGAGATAGACACGTCATCCACCGACCCGTCGGTGTTCCCAATCGCATATCCCCACAGCGGGACACCACCGGGCGAGAATTTGAGGATGAATCCGTTGCCGCCGGAAGCTCCATTCCTGTTCAGAGTGATCGGGCCAACTGTGATATTTGAAGCTCCAAACCGTCCACCAACATAAACGCTGCCATCAGTGTCCATCGCCACGCTGGTGCCGAGTGATCCTGCATCCAGATCTGCCGCCCACGCAAGGCCACCTCCTGAATCGTACTTCGCAACAAATCCATTGGGGCCACCCACATGTCCAAATGCGTAACTGCCGAAACGGATTCCATTATGGTAGTTGCCCGTGATGGCCAGATTACCCTGCCCGTCTGATGCAACATCATCTCCATCGGAGTTGTTGGCTCCATCACCTTGCTGAACCCAAAGCACATTCCCGGCGAGATCGAGCTTGGCCAGAAATACATCCAAAGCATCACCCGTATAGGTCAGTGCGCCAAAGGTGATCACGCGAGCTTGGTCGGGATACTGGAAATTCCCGACCACAAATATGTTGCTCGAAGAATCAACGAGTATGCCACCATTGCGGTCGGAGCCAATCCCTCCACCTTGAGTCGCCCACTGATACAGAGCATTCTGGCCGTTGCTCGTCTCCGCGAGCACGCACAAACCCGTGCAGACAACAAGCAGGCCAAAAGCACTTTTCCGAGAGATTCTCGTCATGCTTCGTTTCGTCCTCACGAGCCAAAGTTCTGCTAAAGAGTTGATGCTGTCCTCATACACCCGCCGCCACGCCCCGGCGAGCATTTATTTCTCCGTAAAGGAGTCATAAAGCGGTCTTGATAATGGCTTCTTCCGTCCTGGCTCACTCTGGCGAGACGGCGACTGATGGAAAAATTGGTCGTTTGCCGCAGCGCGGATCAGGGAGAATGCTTTTGTGCCGGGTTCATTTCCAGTGAAATTCTGCTTGCGGCAGCGGGTGTCAAGCGTGTTTGCCAGGTTCTTTCGCCGGTGGGCAAGCCGGCTTTTGAACGCGGCCGGGCCGGGGTTTGGAGTGCGGTGACTTGTCACCGCTCTCTGCAAGGCGACTTGTCGCCGGCGAATTTGCGAATCGCCGCCCCACCTTCCCCGATCACCGGGCGCGGTGCGCACCCTTGCCTGGCGACGAGTCGCCAGGCCGGAAAGCGCTGACAAGTCAGCGCACTCCAAAAGCTGATTGACGCCCGTCGCTGGTTTGGCCAGGGCGCGGGCACGCCGGGTTTTGGAAGCGGCCGGGAGGAGGGCCGGAGAGGCGAAGCGTCACCCGGCGGCGTGTCCCGGAAGGGGGCAGTTTTTACCCGGTGCGGGGCGCTGGGGCACTGTTTTCCCTCAAAAAGCCGGTCGGGAGGCTCACATTGTTGGTCGGGAGGCTCACATTGTCGGTCGGGAGCCGCATCTTGTCGGTCGGGAGCCGTGGTCCGGTCGGTCGGGAGGCGCATCGGGTCAGTCGGGAGCGGCACCGGGCTGGTCGGGAGGCGCGCTGAGTGCCATTTTGCGGCTCCCGAGCGTGTGTTTTTGGCTCCCCAGCGCGGGTCTTTGACTCCCCAGCACGGGTGTGCGGCGGCCTATGGCGCGGGTGCGGCTCCCCAGGGCGCGGGGGTGGGTCCGCATCGGCCCGGTGTCGTTCCCGGGCGGGCGGGCGGGCGGGGCGTTCACGCCGCTGCAACGTCGGTGTTGACGGCGAGCCTCCTTTGCGGGAACAGGGAGGCACATGAAGAACATCGAAGTCGCCGCCGGGCTGGTCTTTCGCGACGGCCAACTCCTCATTACTCAACGCCCGCACGGCGGCCACCTGGGCGGGTTGTGGGAATTTCCCGGCGGCAAACGCGAGCCGCGCGAGAATTTTGAGGAATGTCTGCGCCGCGAGTTGATGGAGGAACTCGGTATCGCAGTTGAGGTGCGCGAACTGGTCGAAGCCATCACGCACGCCTACCCGGAGAAAACCGTCCATCTGAAATTCTTCCGCTGCGTCTGGCAAAAGCACGAGCCGCGCGCGTTGGGCTGCGCGGCCTTCCGCTGGGTGCGGGGCGCGGAACTGGCCGCCTACGAATTCCCCGCCGCTGACGCGCGCCTGCTCGATCAACTCCGCCTCAATGCGGGCTGGTGGGAGCCGGAGCGCGCGTAAGTCAAACCATCGTTGGGCGCATCTCAGTTTCTTGCAAGTGGGGGGCCGGGCGTTCCGGGTGAGTGGGTCAGGCTTCCAGCCTGTCAGTTGGCGGGGCATCCGTGCCCCGCGTTGCCCCCTCCGCGCGGCCTGGGAACTGGCAGCAGGATGCTGCCAGAACCGGCAGACAGGATGTCTGCCCCACCTTGCCTCGCCGCGCGGCGCCACGGTTGCAATAAACTAAGATGCGCCCGATCCTTGAACCCCGGGAAGTTTTGAATTGCCGTTCGTCCGCGCTGCTCTAGCGTGGCCCGAATCCGACTGTCGGATGCGACCATGTTCATGGAAAGAACTTCTTCCAAAGCCAAATCGTTCAAACGCCAGGCCATCACCGTCTTCATCCTGCTGCTGTTGTTCGGCGCGTACTTCTCGGTCATCGTGCCGCGGCAGAAGCAGTTTTTCACCACCCGCAATTTTCGCCTGCTGGCGGACATGAGCGCTCATATCGCCGAGACGTTCGACACGCTGGGCACCGCGATGACCAACGCGGCCAGCCCGCCACGGTCGTCGCGCGCGAAAGGCCGGCCAGATGACGGACCGTTTCAAAAGGCCATCCAGGCCACCAGCACAAATATCGGGCTGGCGCCGCTCACTTCGGACGCCATCGTGGCCGCCTTCGCTCTGGTGCCCAATCTCGTTCTGAACGAGGTTCGACTGCCGAATGACACCGCGTCCCTGAGCGGGCTGCACTTCAAGGTCATTACCGTGGGCTGGCGCTCGTGGCTCGAACTGGATTACACCGGTGGCGCCAACGGCGAGGTGCGCATTCGCGCCCGGAGCGATATTCAGCAGGTGCTCAAGCCCATCGTTCAGCGGCGCGACTTTGACGACGTGCTGGTGCTGGACGCCGAGGGCAGGGTGATTTTTCAACTCGCCGCGTCGGAGCTCAAAGTTACGAAACTGGGGTTGCCCGCCGACCAGTCATTCCAGACCAATCTGGTGAGCGCCACGGGCGCGGACTACCTCCTGTTCGCGCAGCCGCTACCGGTGGCGCTGACGGCCAGTGGCAGCGATCCGGAGAAGTCACTGATGAAGTGGACGCTGTGCGGGTTGGTGCGCGCCGACCGTTTCCGCGAACAGGCGTGGGCGGTGGATTACACCATTCTGGTGATGTTCATCTTTCTGGCGCTGCTGCTGATCCTGAGCTGGCCATTCCTGAACTTGTGGGCCATGGGCTTGAAGGGTGGGCTGCGGGTGGCGGAGGTTTTCCTGCTCGCCTTTTCCACGCTCTTCGTCAGTGCGCTGCTGACGTTGCTGGCGCTCAATCTTTATGCCTACGACGGGATGGAGGATACGCTGGACGAACAACTGGAGGTCTTCGCCGGGGATATTCTCAGTCATTTCGATCAGGAACTCGCGGCGGTGGCCCGCCAACTGGACCGGCTCAACGAGCGCTTCCTGCAGCCGGGGCATGCGGCCAACCAGACCAACGTGCTGGCCAGCACGAACCTCGTTCATTTGCCCGGTTCGCCGGACCCCGATCCGTATCCGCATTTCCGCATGGCCGTCTGGACTGATCTCAAGGGACAGCAACTGGCCAAGTGGACGGTGAAGGAACGGAACACACGCATGATCAACGTCGGCCACCGGGACTACTTCCGGAATATCGCCGAGGGCCGGCCGTGGATCCGATCCCTCGGTTCCGAAGAGTTCCGCTTTTCGCTCGAATCATTGTATTCGGTCAACACCGGCGAGAACCTGGCGATCTTCACCAAGGCGCCCACAAACGATCCGGAGATCGTTTCGGGGATTGACCTGCGGCTGCTGTCGCTGGTGAATCCCGTCCTGCCCGCCGGCTACGGTTATTGCGTCATCACGGAGGATGGCCAGGTGTTGTTCCACTCCGACGAACAGCGGAACTTGCGCGAAAACTTTTTCGAGGAATGCGACCAGAACGCCCGGCTGCAGGCGGCGGTTTACGGGCGCATGACCGACCGTTTCGACGCGAACTATTCCCGGCGGGCGCACAGCCTGTTCGTGAGACCGATCCCGGATCTGCCGTGGACGCTGGTCGTCTTCCGTGAGGAACGGATGCTGGCGACCGCGCAGGTGGAAATGGTGTCGGTGGCCGGCCTGTTGTTTCTGTTTTATGCCGGCGCGCTGCTGCTGGTGACCGGCTCGTTTTATCTGCTGGGTAAGCGGCGTCATGTTGAATGGGTCTGGCCGTACCAGAAGCGGCTTGGTTCGTACCGGCTGCTCACGCTGGCGAACCTCGCCCTGGCCTTGCTGTTGGGCGGTGTGGCGTTCCTCTTTCCGCATTCATGGGTGGCGGTGCTGCTGGCTGCAGTGCTGCCGATGTTTGGGTTGGGGTTGGCGTATTGGCTCTTGAAAGCCGACCGCAGCGGTCCCGCGTGGCTCAAGTTGCCGGCATTGTTCAAGTGGGGGCACATCTCCTACCGGCATGGCTATGTGGCGGCGATGGGTACGCTCCTGGTACTCCTGGCCGTGGCGCCGACGATGGTGTTTTACAAAGTCGCCTTCGCCAAGGAAATGGAACTGCTCGCCAAACACGTCCAACTCCGGCTCGTTCAGGATCTCGGGGCGCGCGCGGAGCGGTTGCAACTGGAAATCTACGGCGCGAAGGGGCCGGAGAGCGTCAAGTTTCCCCCGCTGGCGGTGCCCGCCCCTGCGACGTTTCTGGAGCAGCGCCTCGCCAGTCACCTTGACGTTTACACGAACTTTTTCTTTGGCCTGTCGTTTGCGGAAGGGCCGCAGGTGATGTGCCCGCAGACCACGAACCACCTGCCGGACCGATTCACCCGCTTCCTGGCGGCGCTTCGTCCGCACTACAACGAACTGGATGTGCCGACGCGCGGCCTGCTGCCGGACGCACCCGCCGACGATGCCTGGCAGTGGCACCGGCAGGCGGGCGTGCTCGTGCTGAACAAAGCCAGTTTCCGCGAAGACAGTGCCGGCGATCTTCTCCAATTGTGCATCCAATCCGCGCTGCCTGCCTGGCCCGTACCGGAAGCGCCCTGGGGTTGGCTGCTTTGGGGACTGCTGTTACTGGCCTTGCTGGTGGTTCCGTTCTTCATCATCCACACCGTCGCCGACAAAGTCCTGCTGTTGTACCTCGATACGCCGCCGACCGTCAGCGCCGATGCGGTCTGGCCGGCCGGCAAGTATTTGCTGCTCGGCCCGCCTCATGCCGGCAAATCCAAACAATTGACTGGCGGACATTTTACTGGTCTGAAGGAACACACCGCGCAGACTTGCAACCTGCGGGTTGTCGAAGGCAGGAGATGGCTGGACCCGGACGGCGCCGAGGACTTGTTCAAGGATCCCCGCAGGCCCATCGTCCTGGATCATTTTGAACACGGCCAGCACGATGCGGATCTCACGCGCCGCAAGCTGCGCCTGCTCCAACTGATCACGCCGGACGAACAACGCACGATCATACTCGTGGCGAATCTTCATCCGCTGCACTTCGCGCGCACGGGGAAGACTGCCGACAAGCCGGAGAAGGAAAAAACCTCCGCGCCGGAATCATCGCCCGCCGAGGCGAAGGCGCATTGGCTCGAAGCTCTCGCCCCCTTCAAGAGAATCTATCTCGAAGACAAAAGCTGGGATTGGCAGAAGGACATCCGGCCCGGCTCCACGCTGCACCAGGCACACGGACACTACCGCTCGCTCTGGGCCACCTTCTCGCCGGGTGAACAGGAAACCCTCTTCCACCTGGCGCAAGGCCGCATCATCAGTTCCTATCAGCCGGAGTTGCGAACACTGCTCGCGCGTCACATCGTGCTGCGCGATCCCAAGCTGCGCCTGCGCGATGAACCGCATGAAAATTTCCGCTACTTCATCTTGTCCGCCTACCGGCCCGAGCCCGCCGACGAAGCTCAAGGCGAGGAGGCTGCCGGGTTTTGGTCCGCGATGAAAGGCCCCGCCACCACCGTGCTGGTCATCGTGGCCGCGTTCATCTTCATGACCCAGCGGAACCTGTGGAACTACACCATCGGGCTGGTGCCGGCGTTCATGGCCGGCCTGGGCGCACTGGCGCAAGTCCTGAACCTATTCCAGAAGCAGAAGCTCAAGAAAATCCAGGCCGATCAATAATCCATCGGCGTTGCGGCCCGGTGGCACCGTGCCGTTCGCTACGGCTTGAGTTCCTGCCAGCGGCGACGGGCTGACTCCACCTGCCGGGATTTCAACGGCAGCGCCGCCAGGCGCGCATACCACGCGCGCGCTTCGGTTTTATTCCCGGCGCGGCGGGCGACCTCCGCTCGACGCAACACTACGGGCGCGGTTTCGATCCAGACCAGATCCCGCGCGGCCGCGCGGGCTTGCGCGATCTCCCCCGCGTTGAGCCGCGTGCCGGTTGTGCCTGAAGCCATCAGGTTGGTGTGGTCCTGCCGGTGCAGCAGCGTCAAAGCGTGTCCCAGTTCGTGCGCGGTCACGCGCGGGATCGGTTCATCAATGCCGCCCTCGACCTGCCGCAATGAGGCCGTCTCCTTCACGAACAGGCCCTCGGGATAGTAAATGCCGTTATGCGTCATCGCCTTGAGGTAGTAGACATGAAAAACTGCGGGTGCCTGCGATGTCACCGGGCGCAGTTTCGCAAACACGGCTTGGTCGCGAAAGGTCAGCGGCGCGGTGTCTGTTTCCGGCGTAGCCGCCGCCTCGCGCGCGAGCGATTCCAGATAAAAGTGCAGCCCCGCCTGCGCCCAGATGCCGTTCACCTTGCCGAGGATGCGCGTGACATCCGTCTCCGCGAGCGTCGTGTGGATGGAAGGCGAGTTGGTGGCCGTCAGCAGATGCACGCGCAGGGGCGCGAGCAAAAACTCATCGAACTTGAATGCTTCCGTCGCGGGCGGCTGCGCGAGCGCCAGCGCGCTCCAACAAATTCCCAACGTCAGCAGGCCGAAGCCTTTCATCGGGATGCTCGTTCAGGAACGGGCGCGCGCCTAAACCTCGAAGTCAAACACCACCACCGACTCAATGAACGGCATGACCGCAACCTTTACGCGTTCGTGATCCGGGTGCGGCAAATAGGCGTCGCGCGCGGCAGCGTCCGTAAAGGTCATCACGAAACCGTGCGTGAAACCCTGGTTCAAACCCTCCGGGCTGTTGTTGAGACCGGCGACATAATCCTCGATGCCGGGAATGGACTCGGACAAGTCCATGAGTTCTTCGAGCACCTTGTCGATTTGCTCCTGCGCGGTGCCATCCTTGAACTTGAACAGGGCGATGTGTTTGATTTTCGGCATATAAATTTGCATGTATTCAGAGAGTCAAAGCGGTGAGCCATGCCCCACGGCGGGCGCGGGGCGCCCACAGCGCCCTTGAGGCACCGCTTCGGCCTCAAACAAAATCCATTTCATGCGGCGAGTATTTCCGACGCGCCTGAAATGTCAAACGCCTTTCCCGATGATGACGGCTGGCGCATTCACTCCGGCGGCGGATCTGGTCGGTGGCTTGGCGGGAATGAGTGTTGTCGCCGCTTCGGGTTCACAGACGGCGATCTCGCGGTTGACAGCTTCAGCCACGCGGCCCGGTCAATTCAAACTGTTCGCCCTCGCGTGCGCCTTCGACCACCAGCCGGCCGTCTTGTGCCGCCACCAACTTGCGGGCGTGCTCGACCATCCGGGCCACTTTCGCGTCGTCGTGCTCGGGGTCATGGTGGAACAGGTAGAGGCGCTTGACCTGCCCGCGCAGGGCGAGCGTCACGAGATCGTCCACGCTGCCGTGGCCCCAGCCGAGGTGGGCCTGGTATTCCTCGGCGTCGTACTGGGCGTCGCCAATCAGCACGTCGGCACCGCGAATGAATTCGACCATTTTGGCTTCTTCCGCATGGATGAATGCGGTCGTGTCGGTGGCGGCGTGCGGCGTCCGCGCCTCGGCGTGTCCCCGGTAGAACGGTTCGTTGTCGGGCAGGTAAACGATCACGCCGTCGCTGGTCTTCAGGCGGTAGCCCACGCAGATGCCGGGGTGGTTCATGAATTCGGCGCGCACGCCGACCTTGCCGACGGTGAACTGCATGTCGCGCAGTTCTTCGATGACGATGTTGCCGGGCAGTTCCTTCAGTCCGATGGGAAAGTAGGGGCTTTCCATCTGGCTGGAGAACACGCCCGCCAGCCGCGCGCGCGAGCCTTCGTAGCCGAGAATGCGGATGTGATTGCGCGGGTCATACGCCGGCAGAAAAAACGGGAAGCCCTGGATATGATCCCAGTGCGTGTGTGTGATCAGGATGGTCACGGACAGGGGTTGGTCCTTGAACTCGCCCACCAGTTGCAAACCCAGCGGCCGGATGCCGGTGCCGGAATCGAGGATGATGATTTCGCCGTCCGCGCGCACCTCGATGCAGGAGGTATTGCCGCCGAAGTGAACGGTGGCCGGGCCGGGTGTGGGAATGGAGCCGCGCACGCCCCAGAATTTCAAACACGCCGGGCGCGGCGTGGACGGGGCGGTGGCCGGAGCCTGCCGGGCGGCGGGTGTTTGCGAAAGCCCGTCGAGTAATTTCACCAGTTCACTGGGGGAGAATGGCTTGACCACGAATTCGTCCGCGCCTGCCGCCAGCGCGTCGGCGCGGTTAGTGGGGAAATCCTTGCCGGAGATCGCGATGATGCGCGTGTGCCGCAGCACGGGGTCGGCGCGCAGGGCGGCGCAGACCTGGTAACCGTTCGTGCCGGGCATCAGCAGATCGCAGAGGACGACCGCGGGACGGTGTAGTTTGGCGAGGCTGAGGCCGCTCTCGCCGTTCGCCGCCTCCCACACATGCCAGCCGTGATGGGTGAGGAATTCGACGAGCGGGGTGCGCCCGGCGTGCTCGTCGTCAATGAACAAAAGCGTCTTCAAACCCGGTGTGGCCTTTCGACGGTTCCGGTGGTTGACCAGGCGAATTGTTGTTTGTTCTTTGCCAAGCTATGCGGCTCGATTAGTCGCTATTCCGGCGAACAATGACGGGTCGCCGGAAAAGATAAACCACAAAATATGCCACACACGAATGTGCCACCCCGTTCGTCCGTTATTCCACGATCAGCACCCGGTAAAAACGCTGCCGCACCGACCCAATCGTCGCGTCCGTCTTGGAGGCCGTCGCCGCATTCGCCGTGACGTCGGCGCCGAGCGTCGTCCAGGTGATCGCGCCCAGGTCGTTTTTGTACTGCACGCGATATTTCTTGGCCGGAATGGCGCTCCACGAAATCGTTACCGTGCCGCCGCCGACTTGCAGTGCCGGGGCTGCGAGCACCGGCGCGGGGATCGCACCGAAGAAGGCCAGGATGTCGAACATGGCGCTTTCGCGCACGGCCGCATTGGTGATCGTCTCGAAAGGGAAGCCGAAATAAACCACCTTGCTGCCGGTGGCTGCGTTTGTGAATTGAATCGCCGCCGCGCCACCGCTGCCGCCGGTGTAGGTGAGGGCGGCTTGCGCGCCGCCTATCGGAGTCAGCACGTCGGGGTAGGGGACGGTGTAGATGCCCGCCGTGCCGTCGTCGAAACGGCCCGTGGCGTTGCCGGCGAAAATTCCGCCGGCGGTCGCGGCGAATGTGTACGTGCCGGCGTCGTCGTGGGCGTCGCCGCCGAGATCGGCGTGGAGTTGGTTGTTGAGGAACGCGCGGTCGCTGGCGGTAGGCCCGCTGTCCCGGTCCAAATCCCACGCGACTTCCGCGCCCGAGACGAACAGCCGTCCGCCGCCATTGAGGAACTGCGCGACGCGCGTCTGCTCCGCGCTGCTGAAGGTTTCATCCGCCGTGGACTCGTTGCCCAGCGCCCAGATCACTGTCTGGTAATCGCCGAGCGACACCTGGCCGTTGAGCACGGTCTCGTTCTGGCAGGAGTTGAACGCGACGCCGTTGCGGCTGATCGCCTGGCCGTGCGGTGTCACGTAGTCGAAGGAATTGTTGCGGCGCGGTTGCACGCGGTCGAACGTCTGCGTTCCTCCGAAGACGCTGCCGATGCCCGGCCCGGCGGTCTGGCGCAGGTTGAGCGTGCGGTCGAACCGGTCAAACCCGTTCACGAATAACACCGGCGAATCGCCCGTGCTGGAGCGGCGGCAACCCACGGTTTCGGAAGGCAGCGATTCGCCGCCCGCGTTGGTGGCGGCCACCCGGAAATACCAGTCCGTATCCGCCGCGAGGTTGGTCAGAGTGAGCGAAGTCGCCCCGCCGCCTGCCACCCCCGCCGGTTGGCCGAAGCCGTAGCCGTTCGTGGAGCGATAAACGAGGTAGCCCGTGGCCCCGCCGCCGCCGGTTCCCGGCGCATCCCACGCGATGGCGATGCCGCCGGACTGGTTGGCGATGGCGCGCACGCTGGCCGGCGGCTCCGGCAGGAACGTCAACGGCGCGGCATCAAACTCATTCATGTAACGCACGACGGCTTGATAGGAGGCGCGGGCCATGACGTTGCGGACTTTCGGATCGCGCAGGAGCAGCGCGTCCGCCGGGTGGTCGTGGAAGCCCACTTCGATGATGGTCGCGTCGAACTCGTTGCCGATGGACAAATTATTGATTTCGCCAAAAGCGTAATCCGTGCGTGCGTAGGTGAGGTTGGCGGTGGACCGGCTGGACCAGTTGGTTTCCAGATTGGGCTGCGCGGCCATGTCGGTGTTGACCTCGCTCGCGACGAGTTGCGCGAGGCGAAACTGGTTGGGCGTGGCGGTGCCGGGAAAAAAATTCAGATTCGTGTTGTTGTAAAGTCCGATGCACCCGCGCGCGGTTGGCGGCGTCCCCGAGGCGTTCGAGTGGAAGCCGAGATAGACGCGCTTGTATTGGTTGCCGGCACCCTCGCGGTTCATCTCGGCGGCCATGCGCGGTGGCGTGCCGGTGTTGCCGTTCTGATCCGTGTCGGAGGCGTTATAGAGGCTGGAGGGCTGGCCGATGCCAAGGGAGCGTTGCACCCAGTAGCGGGAACATTCCTCCTCGCGCGGGTAGCCGGAAATCTCCGGAACGCCGCCGCCGGTCGAAACCGGGACCACGTCGCCCATGCCATTGCCGAAACGGATCGCGTCGGCGATCACGACCGAACCGACGACCGGAGAGGGTTGCAGGCTGCTGATGACCACCGCGCCGTTGACGGAGTTCGAGCCGGCGTTAAAAAAATATGAACCCAGGTAAACCCATCCGTTGCCCACCATGTGATGCGGCACGCGCACGAGCGCCTGGCCGCCGGTGTGATTGATTTTGTAGAGCTGGCTGGTCCGGTTCGCGCCGTGGCTCACCCAGGTGTAAACAGGGTAGAAGCCCGCTGCCGGCAGCGTCGGCGCGTAGGTCGCCGTCGCATTTTCCGCCGCCGCGATGCTGGCGTAGCGATACGGCACTGCGCCCGCCACGCCGTAGTAATTGATCGTCGCGGTGCTGTCCGCCCAGTTGCCGGAGAAGCGCACGGACGGCGAGACGTTGTCCAGCACCACCTCGTTGGTCTGGTAGCCGATGGGCCGCATGGCCACCACCGTCGCGCCGGCGTTGAAGCAGTAGGTCGCGAAGAAATTCATCTGGTCGAGATTGCCGTAGTCCTCGACCAGGTCGTTGCTATCGCCGCGCTGCGTGAACCAGCCGTCGCGGGCGTTGTCGTAAGTCCAACCGTGGCCGCCGCTGGTGAAGACGATGCGCCCGGAGAGCGCGCCGGCGGGCTGGCCCGGCGCGGTGGCGATGACGCGAGCACCGGCGGGCCGCTGCGCGCAGAGCGCCACGGCGAGGGCAAGGCAGGCGGGTGCGAGTTTGCGGCGTGCTGACATGGCAAAACAAATAACCGATCCCAGCGCGCCCCGCCAACGCGATTCGTGAGTTGTTTGAAATTCGGAATGGCTTCGCGGCCAAAGGCTGCTATCTTCACCGCAACTCCGGCGAATGATGACGTTCAATGCATGGGCAGGGCGTGTTGCCCTTTGGATCGGATTGGCGGGCTGCGTTCTGGCGGCCACGGCGGGGCGGGCCGCGCCCATCCGCGACGGCGGCATTGATCCCGCGAACCTCGGCAAGGGTGATTGGATCTATTTCATGCAGGACGCCACCAACAAACTTGGCGGCAACGTGGCCAGCGTCACCAACGAGAACAGTTTGATGTTGTTCTACAAAAGCCAGGGCATCCGCTACTTTATCGTCAAGGCCGCCACGAGCGACTATTTGTTCAACGGCACCTACGCCTTCCCGCAGTTCACGGCCAACCTGGTCAACATCGCGCACAGCCACGGACTGTTGATCTTTGGCTACAACCGCTCCTACGGCTCGAACGTCGTTGGCGAGATCGCCATCTCCGATTACGTCTTCAACCTGGGCGCGGACGGTTTTGTGTGGGACGCGGAGGCCGAGTGGGAGAGCAACAAGCCGTGGATCGGCACGCAAGGCCCGGCCAAGGCATGGGAGCTTTGCTCGACGGTGCGCTCGAACTGGCCGACGAAGTTTCTCGCGCACGCGCCGTTCCCGATCATCAGTTTGCATTCGTCGTTTCCATACAAGGAATTTGGTTACTGGTCCGACACGATCATGCCGCAGATTTATCACTTCTCCTCGGCCGGCCTGCGCAAGTCGCCCAGCGCGATGATCAACTGGTCGGACGTGAACTGGCACGCCTGGCAGAATTCACTCTCCGGACTGAGCAGCGTGATTGGCGGAACCACGATTTACTGGACGAACTCGATCAAACCGATCGTGCCCATCCATGATGTTTACGGCCCGTCGTACACCAGCCCGCACCCGGACAAGGACGTGATGGAGTTCATGGATTATCTGGCCGCCGATCCGAACACCGCGACCGTCGGCGGCTACAAAGGGGTGAACTTCTGGCGCACGGACCTGCATGGCCCGGCGCAGTGGGCGCATATAAAAGCCGACACTAGCGGCAATTTTCCCGGCATCGTGAACAACATCGTGATGGATGACGCGAGCGCCACCGTGGTGGGCGCGTGGGCGGCGGTAAGGACGTTCAACATCACCAACCAGACCACGCCCGGCTTCATTGGCGCGACCGGCTCGGACACCAATTCCTTCGGCACGAATTACTGGGTGAAAGGACAGGGCGGGGGAGCGGCTTACATGCAGTTCACGCCGAACGTCCTCGTGGGAGGCGATTACAAAGTCTTTCAGTGGCATGTCTATCACACCAACGCTTCGACCAGCGTCCCGTTTGTCGTCACCCACGCTGCCGGCTCCACGACGGTCAACGCCAACCAGACGACCAACTCGGGGAATTGGAGTCTGCTTGGACAATTTGCATTCGCGGCCGGCACGAGCGGAAACATCCGGGTCATGGATAATTTCCCCGAACCTGCCGCCGTGGCTTTGGTGGATGGCTTGAAACTGGTCTTTGTTCCGCCCGTCGGGACGCCAGTCGCGCCCAGCGGATTGGCCGCTGCCGCCGTGAGCGGTTCGCAAATCAATCTCGGTTGGACCGACAACGCGGCGAACGAAACCGCCTTTGTCATGGCCCGGAGCACGACCAACGGCGGGCCTTACGTGGACATCGCGTCGTTGCCGCCTAACTCGACCAACTACAGCAACACGAATCTTTCCGCAGGCACGACCTATTACTACGTGGTCCGTGCCACGAACGCAGCAGGCGCGTCGGCGGCTTCGGCCCAGGCTGCCGCGACGACGCCCGCTGGCGGAGCGGCACCCAGCATCACGGCGCAGCCGCAGAGCCTGACGCGGGCATTGGGCATGACCGCGACATTTGATGTCACGGCCTCCGGTTCCGGCCAGCTCAGTTACCAGTGGCGAAAGGACGGAACGAATCTCGCCGGTGCCGGCGCTGACACCTACTCAATCATCAGCGTGCAGGCCACCAACGCGGGCGAATACGTGGTCGTGGTGAGCAACTCCTTTGGCGCCGTGACCAGCGAAGTCGCCACGCTGACGATCGCGGCGCCGCCGTCCATCGTCACACAGCCCCAGAGCCAGTCCGTGACCGTTACGTCCAACGTGACGTTCACCGTCACCGCCAGCGGCACCGCGCCGCTGGGCTACCGTTGGCGGTTCAGCGGTAGCACCATTCCCGGCGCGACGGCTTCGACGCTCACGCTGACCAACGTGCAGGCAACCAACGCGGGCAATTATTCCGTGGTCATCACCAACCTGGCCGGGACGGCGGTCAGTGCCAACGCCACGCTGACCGTGCTGCCTCCTTCGCCGATTTACAACGTGGCGGTGTCGCCCGGCGCTCGCGCGGCGATCGTCACATGGAATACGCTCTTGCCCGCCAGTTCGCAGGTCGAATTCGGCTTCACCGCCGGCTATGGCAGCGTGTCTGCGTATGACGCTCAGTTGCTCACCAACCACTCAGTGCTGCTGACCGGGCTGTTGCCCGGCACGAATTATTTCTTTCGCGTCATTTCAGTGGCGGGCGGAATGCAAAATCGTTCCGCCGGGGCCGTGTTTTCCACGGCGGGCAGCCTCGTCCTCGACAATGTGGACGCGATCTTCACGGGCACCTGGTCCTCCGGCACACCGTCGGCGGACAAGTATCTCACGAACTACAGTTACGCCGGCACGACCGACGGCGCGGCCAACCGCACCGCGCGTTACACCCCGAACATCACGACGCCCGGCAACTACGACGTGTTCGTGTGGTATCCGCAGGGCGCCAACCGCCCGACCAACGCGATGCATACCGTGGTGTTCAATGGCGGCAGCGTGATCGTCTCCGTGAATCAAACCACCGGCGGCGGCGGCTGGCGGTTGATCGCGGCGAACCGGAACTTCACGGCGGGCAGCGGTGGTTACGTGGAGATCGGGAATACTGGCGAGACCGGCAGAGTCGTGATGGCCGATGGCGTGCGCTTCACCTACAGCGCGGGCCAGGAACCGCCCGCCGGCCTGACGGTGCCCGACTGGTGGGCGTTCCACCACTTTGGCAGCAACGTGGACGGCTCGCTGGATCACGATGGCGACGGTTACCCGACGTGGGAGGAATACCTTTTCGGCACGATGCCGAACAACGCGGCGTCGCACCTGGAATTTCGACTGGAAGACCCGGTTCCGTTCCAGGCCATCTTCGCGCCGCACCTGCCGGGGCGGCTCTACCACTTGCAGAGCCGGGACGAATTTGGGGCCGGGGGCTGGCTCACGCTCACGAACCTGCCCTTGACGGTGAGTTCCAACGGCCAGGCCGCCATCACCATCACCAACGCCAACGGCTCGCAAAGTATCTACCGGCTCAAGGCGGATTGGGTGCCGTGAACTGAAAAGCCGGCGGCCTCATTGATGAAACCACCGGCTGTTGAACCTGGAACTTTGAACCAGAAACCTTGAACGCCGCCTACGCCGCCGCTTCCGCCGGCACGGTCGCCTCCACCGCCTCGCTCGCCACCGCCGGGCCGGTGGAGTTGCGCGCGATGACGCGCACCTTCACCCGGCTGCCCGGCGGGAAGCTCAGGTTCGCCACCGGGTCCTGCACCGTGGCCACCGAACGGAATTCCGCGTCCTGCCCCGCCACCTGCGCCTCCACTTCGTAGGACTCGGCGCGCTCGCTCGGTTCCCACCGCACGATGACCCGGCCCGGCAACCCCGCCTCCACCTCCACGTCTTCCGCCACTTCCGGCCGCTCCAGGTCCGCCGGCACCTGGTTGATGAAATCCAGCCAGCGCGGATCCTCCGGTTTCATCTCGATGGCGAGCACCGCGCGACCGGCCTGCAACTTCTCCGCCAGCGCCGTGTCCGCCAGTTCACGTGCGTCGCGGCAGGCGCGCTGTTGGCTCTTGGCCTGGCTCACGTCGGCCACGCATTTACCGAGCGCCGTGTGATACGCCTTGGCCTGCGCCGCCGTCACCTTCACATCGGGTTCGGCATTCTGGTAACGCGGATTCTTTGTCAGGAACCCTTCCAGCCGTTCCAGCAAATCCAGGATTTGCGGCAGCGAATCCGGCACGGCGATGGAGCCGGGCGCGATCCAGCCCGCCTGTGCCCAGCGCTCGTTCCAGGTGCGGGACAGGAACGGCACCAGCGCATCGCGGGCGG
>JANNEF010000120.1:0-17126 GCA_031378375.1 Verrucomicrobiota bacterium
ATTGGCGCAGGGACTCGACCGAGGTTGAGGTGGCGGCAGTGAGTTGCGCTCGCTTCACGAGGAGTGGATCCATCCGACGTGGTCTTGCCATGCCGAGACTCTGCCATGTTTCGTCTCATCTTGAAAGCGAATTAGAATTAGCAACCCGCTCGCGTCCGCCACCACCGCCGCGCCCAGGTCGGCCTGGTGCGCCGTCAACGCCACGATCAACGTCTGCAAATGATTCTCCACCGCGTCATCCGTGCAATCGCCGAACACCGTGCGCCCCTGCGGAAAACACTCCGTCAGCTCCGGCGACTTGTCGCCGTACTTGCCCACGACCACGCCGCCGATCTTCGCGAGGTTTCCCGGCAACGCCTTGCGGAAGGTGTCCTTGGCCATCTTGCGCGCTTTGCGCAAGCCCAGTTTGCTCTGGTCATCCGTCGTGCAATTTTCCACCACCAGCAGCGCCGTGTTGGTGGCCGTGATGCGCGGGTTCCACAGCGCGCCCGGATTGTTGGCGATCAGCCGCTGCAAATGATCCGTGGCGAAGGCGATCAACTCGTCCAGGCTCAAGCTTGGGCGGAAGGGCGCAGATCACTTGATTGCCGGCGTGCTGCCGGGCGGCGGTAGCGCACACTGAAAAGGTGCGCTACAAAACCCCGGTCGCGCCGGACAATAATTCCAAGCTGCGCCACCGATGCCCGGAAGCGGGCGTTTTGACGGCGGTTGCCAGCGGTTTTTTACGAGTGGCTGGCGGCGGGAAAAATGTTGCCAACGTCGGGAGAAATGTTGCCTGCGTTTTTCGGCCGGTTGCCTGCGTTTTACGCGCCGTTGCTACCATCCGGCGGCTGATTGGTTCATTTTTTACGTTAAAGTGGTGCGGAAAACTTTGAATTCGTGTCGCTTGGTGTCCATTCGCGGTCTCCTACTGCAAGGTTCCGCTAAAACTCGACCAGGTTGGCGCTCCAAGATCCCGGCCGGTCGCCTTCGTGTCTTGGTGCCTTCGTGGCCAAGTTAAAAGTGCTGCGTCCCCATTCATCCCGAGGGGCGAAACGGCCCCCCTCCGTGGCCAACTGAAAATAATTTAACATTTTTGTTGCAATTCATTTCAGAATTTGGTTCTATTGCATCAATCCAATATTATTTCGCGACCACTGCGCGAGAGCCGGCCCCGATTTGGGCCTGAAAACTCAGCGGTGGCCGCGGAAATCAGAAGAACAAATAAACATTAAGTAATTATGAGAACCAAGTTCATCCAGCTCCTGTCCGTCACGGCGCTCCTCTTTGGTGTGAGCGTCACAAACATCCTCGGTGCCTTTGCCAACTTCGATCACGTTGGCGGTGGCGCAACCGGCTCCATCACCCCCAACGCCGAACCCGGCTCCTACACCTTCGTCGGCGGCGGCAACGACATCTGGGACACCACCGATGAATTTGACTTCGCCAACAACGACACGACCGGCGACTTCGATGTGCGCGTGCGCGTCGAATCTCTCGAGCCAACCGCCCGCTGGTCCAAAGCCGGCATCATGGCCCGTGAAGATTTGGGCACCGGCAGCCGCAACGCCTTCCCGCGCGTCACCCCCGGCGACGTGCCGACCGGCAACGGCGGCAACGGCGCCAACGACACGCGCTACGCCTACCGCGCCGGTATCCTCGGTGCCAACGGCCAGCACGAGGATTGCATCAGTTGCGTCGCCCCGAACTATCCGAACGGCTGGGTCCGCCTCCGGCGCACGGGTAGCAACCTTGCCGCTTACTCCAGCGTGGATGGTTGCAACTGGGTGCTGATGGGTGATCAAAACACCGCGACTTGGGCTGACGGCCCCTTTGCCGCCACCGCCAAGCTCGGTCTGGCGGTCGGCCGCCACTCCGGCCCCAACCCGACCGCCACGGCTCAATTCCGCCAATACGCCGACGTGCTCAATGACGCAGTGACGATTTCCAAACACCCCGCGAATACCACCGGCCTTGCCGGCCAGACCGCCACGTTCACCGTGCAAATCGCCGGTGGCTGCGATGCCTCCACTTTCACGATTGATTGGCGCAAAGGCGGCGCTTCCCTCGGCGTCAGTTCAACCTCCTACACCACGCCCATCCTGAGCCTCGGCGATGACGCCGACTACGATGTCGTGGTGGTCAACAATCTCAACGCCTCCACGACCACCAGCGCCATCGGCCACCTGACGGTCATTGACAGCCCGATCATCCTGAGCGTCGGTAACCGTTGCAACCCCAACGCCGTTTACGTCCAATGGTCCAAGGCGGTCACGCTCGGCGGCAGCTATTCCATCCCCGGCCTGACGGTCGGTGCGGTGACGCATGACGGTGCCAATCAAACCGTGACCGTGGTGGCCACTTCGTCGCAGATTGAAGACACCACCTACACCGTCACGGCGAGCGGCGTCTCGGACGGAGCCAACCTCCAGGTGCCTAATCCCTCCTCGTCCAGTTGGACCCACGGCGCGGGCGTCCAGAAAGTCCGCATCGTCCGCAAAAAATACAGCGGCATCGGCGGCGTGAACCTCACCGACCTCTATGCCAGCCCGAACTTCCCGAACTTCCCGAGCGAAGTCACCTATCCGACCACTTTTGAATCCATCCCCAATGACTCGGATGACAACTACGGCGTGACCGTGTCCGGCATTGCGATCGTTCCGGTGACGGGTAACTACAAGTTCTACATGTCGGCGGACGACGGCGCTGCCACCTTCCTCAGCTCGGATGCCAACCCCGCCAACAAAGTCCAGGTTTGCCGCGAACCGGCTTGGAACGGCAACCGCGAATACATCACCGGTTCCAATCAGGCCAGCCGCGGTTCGCCGCCCGCGAACATCTCCTCCTTCATCCCGTTGGTATCGGGTCAGCGCCGCTATCTGGAAGCGCAAATGAAAGAAGGCGGCGGCGGTGACAACCTGGCCGTGGCCGTGGAAATTCAAGGCATTCAGGCGGCCCCGGTCAATGGCCAGGCGGGCATCCCCGAAAGCTTCTTTGAAGTTCAGTTCCGCATCAAAGGTGGCCAGCAATTCGACAACTACGGCCCCATCGGCTTCACCGCCGTCCCCGCCAGCGTGACGCTCAATGAAAACGCGACCGTGACGCTCACCGCGAAGCTGACCGGCTCGGCACCCTACAACCTGCAATGGTGCCGTAACGGCGACCCCATCCCTGGTGCGAACAGCGCCACCCTCACCTTCCCGGCCACCCGCGACGACGATCTGGATTCATTCGTCCTCAAGGCGAGCAACGACTTCAGCAGCGCCAGCACCCCGGCAGTCACGGTGGACGTGATTTTTGACGACATCGCGCCGACCATCGTGAGCGCCAGCTCCGACGACTCGTTCACCAGCGTGACCATTTGCTTCTCCGAGCCGGTGAATCCCGTGATAGCAGCGGATGCCTTCAATTATGCCATTGACGGCGGTCTCAGCATTGATGAACCGTCCGGCCTGGGCGAGATGTCGTCCGGTAACCGTTGCGTTACCTTCAACACCACTCCGCAGACCCCCGGCCAGACCTACGTGATCACGGTCAACTCGGTCGAGGATATCGCCTCCGTTCCGAACGTCATCGCGCCGGACAGCACGGTCCAGTTCACCGCGTATGTGTTCGCTCCCTGCGTTGTGAAGCAGCAGCTTTACCAAGGCATCGGCGGCGGCACTGTCACTGACCTCCGTAACCATCCCAGCTTCCCCAATTCGCCGACTACGACCACGCTGCAATCGTTGATGGAAGGCCCGACGGATGCGTTTGAAAACTACGGTACCCGGATCTCCGGCTATCTGGTGGCGCTCTATAGTGGACCGTATAACTTCGCGGTGTCCTCCGACGACGGCAGCGAGTTCTGGATCAGCACCGACGAGAACCCGGTCAATAAGTTTCTGGTTTGCAGCGAGCCGCAATGGAACGGCAGCCGCCAGTATGAGACCCTCGATCGCCGCAACGGCGCAGCGCCGGAGAACCGCTCCACGACCCTGTTCCCCGGCGGCATCAACCTCACCGCTGGCTCGCGCTACTACATCGAGTTGCTGGCGAAAGAAGGCGGCGGCGGTGACAACTGCTCTGTGGCCATGCAGGCCCCCGGCGGCCCGGCCATCGTCACCGGCAGCCTCCCTCTGGGTGGCTTGAGCGTCGGCAGTTATGTCGCGGCGGGAACCTTTACGGCCACCGTCAATATCACGAGCCATCCGCAGCCGCAGATGAAGCTGCAGAACCAGACCGCCACCTTCAGCGTGGTGGCGAACAGCTCCAACGGCGAAGGCCTGCTCTATCAATGGTACAAGGGTCCCGATGCCATCCCCGGCGCGAACAGCGCTTCCTACACGACCCCGCCGGTTCAACTTAGCGACGACGGCGCACTGTTCTCCGTGGAAATCTGCATCAAGGGCGGTGGACAGCGCAGTGCCTCTGCCTTGCTCAACGTCAATCAGGACGCGCAACCGCCGCTGTTGGTTAACGCTCGCGGCAACAGCTCGATGAGCCATGTGACCATCAAGTTCGACGAGTTGGTCGATCCCGCGTCCGCCACGGATGCATTTAACTACAGCATTGACGGCCTGACCATTGATGAGCCGTCCGGCTTTGGAGAGTTGGGCGCCGACGGCATGAGCGTCACGTTCCGGACGACTCCTCAAACTCCCGGTGCCTTTTACCTCGTGCATGTCAGCGGCGTGAAGGATCGGGCCGAGAACACCATCTTGGATGATAGCCAAGTGCGGTTCCAGGCGTTCGTGAAATCCTGTGGCTTCGCGCTGCGCGAATTCTACTTCGGCATCGGCGGCGTCAACATTGCCGACCTGCGGGCCAACGCCAACTACCCGAACAACCCGGGCTTGGTGAATTACGCCGGGCTGATCGAAGCCCCGGTGGACAACCTGCAAAATGGCAACGTCTATGACAATTACGGCGTGCGCGTTTCCGGTCTTCTCGTCCCGCCCGTGACCGGCGACTACGTGTTCTACATCTCCTCGGATGACGCCAGCGAAATGTGGCTGAGCACCGACGCCAGCCCGGCCAACATTGGCCTGATCTGCCGCGAACCGGTTTGGGCCGGCTCGCGCGTCTGGACTGGTGAAGCCCAGGGCGGCGGTCGTGGCACTCCTCCGCTGAACATCTCCGTTCCCATCCCGTTGGTGGCCGGCCAGTGCTACTACTTCGAGACCCTCATGAAAGAGGGCGGTGGCGGCGACAATCTGGCGGTGACGTGGCAGTTGCCCGGCGCGCCGGTGCCCGCCAACGGCTCCAGCCCCATTCAGGGCCAGTATCTGGCCGTCATGTCCGACCCGGCTGGTGCCAGCCTCGGCATCAACCCGGAGCCGGCGGATCAGCTGTTCATCCTCAATGCGACCGGTGGCGGCAGCTCTCCGCTGTCCTCGCAGGATTTCAACTCCGGTGACGGCGGCTGCACCGTCGCCAACGTCGGCGCACCGTTTGAAGGTCCGTGGACCTATGACGGTGGCTCCGGAAGCTGGAAATCCGATGGCCAGGGGCCGGAGTTGGGCCGCGCCAGCTCCACTCGTTTGACCTGCCCGCCAGTCACCGTGACGGTGAGTGGTGTGGTGCGGTTGAGCTTCAATCACCGCTACAGCTTCGAAGCCGGCTCTTGGGACGGTGGCACTGTCCTGGTCAGCATCAACGGTGGGGCGTTCACTACCGTTCCGGCGTCCGCCTTCACTGCCGGCAATTACAACGGCACGGTTCTCGCCGGCAGTGCGGCTGAGAATCAAGGACAAGCCGGATTCGTGGAAACCTCATCCGGCCACGGCGCTGGGACGCTCATCAACAGCGTTTGCAACCTCGGTTTCGTGAGCGCCGGCAACACGGTGACGGTGCAATTCCTGGCGGCCAATGATACCAACACCCGGAACCAATCCCCGCAATGGGAAATCAGCGACCTCGCCCTGACGCAAGGCATCGCCAACCCCAACGTCACCTTCAGTTCAGGTGCCGTCGCTACCGGTCCAGGCCCGATTATCTATCAATGGTTTCGCGGCACAACGCCGATTCCGGGTGCCAACGGCCCTGACTACACCTTCGCCCCGGCCTTGGTGGACAACGGCGCGGTGTTCTCGTTGCACGCTTCGCACCCCGGCGTGGAGTGCCCCGGTGCGATATCCCGTCAGGCTGTCCTCACGGTCGTGCAGCCGAACACGCCTCCGGCGTTCGCCTGCGGCCCGAACCAGAGCGCGACGGAAGACGACGCTGCCCATTCGGTTCCCGACTGGGCCACGGGCATCATCCATCATACCATTCCCCGCATTCCGACCGCGTTTGCCAGCTCCTTTGGTTCAATGCCGGCTGGCTCCCGCCTCTTGGATCCGAACGGCGCCACCTTGCCCAATCCCCGGGTTGATGGCGGCGTCTTGAAACTCACGGATGCGAACGATCCAGGCGGGTTCGGCGGTTGGGCCGTCGGGCCTTTCCCGGCGCAGACCTTCGAAAGCATCTCGGCCAGTTGGAAATCACGCGTCGGCGGCGGCGGCGGCGGCGGTGCCGACGGCTACAGCCTGAACTTCGGTGATGACCTGTCGGACAACTACACGGGTGAAGAAGGTACCGGCTCCGGCTTGAGCGTGACGGTGGATACCTTCGACAACGGCATTGCCGGCGGCGACGTTGGCATCGAAATCAAATGGCGCGGCAATAACCATAGTGCGACCGTCGGCGAGGCCCGAGTCGCCTTCACCGCCATTCCCAAGGATGACGACGGCTCCGGCAACTACCTCCGCAAGGATGTCTTTGTGGACGCCTCGCTCACCGTGGATCCGAGCGGCCTGGCCACGTTCACCTATGATGGAAACACTGTTTCCACCGTATTGGCTGGCTTCGCGGGCGCGGGCTTGCGGGTGAATCAGATCAACTTCGGCGCGCGCACCGGCGGTGCCAATGATAATCAATGGATTGATGATCTGAGCCTCACGGGCTTCCCCTTCGATGCCTCGACGGCTGAAAACGGCCAGACCGTAAGCTTCGAGACGACCAACGACCGTCCGGAGAAGTTCACACAGCAGCCGTCCGTCAGCCCGGATGGAACCCTGAGCTACCAGGCGGCTCCCAATGCGTGCGGGCCGGTTTATGTCACGGTCATCGCGCGTGATAGCGGCGGCACCGCCTACGGCGGTGACGACACGAGCACGCCCTGCACGTTCCTCATTGACATTGCGTGCGTGAATGACTGCCCGACCACCGATTCGACCATCGTCATGACTGACGAGGACACAGCGGCCCCCGTGATCATTCCGAATGCGGACGTTGATGGTGACGCCTTGAGCCTGGTGGTAGTGGTGGCGCCCAGCTACGGAACCCTCACCGGAACCCTGCAAGGCGGCCTCACCTATACGCCCAACGCGAACTACTGCGGCCCGGATGGCTTCACGTATAAGGTTACGGATGGCCAGTGCGAAACCACCATTCATCCGGGTGTGGTCTTCATCCGGTGCGTCAATGACTGCCCGGTGGCTCAAGGCTACGCAGTCATGACGGACGAAGACACAGCCGTCGGGACACCGGTCACCGCGTGGGATGCCGATGGCGATGTGTTGAGCTTCGTCATCACCTCCGGCCCGGCTCACGGCACCCTCTCGGGTTCCGGCGCGACGGCGACCTACACGCCGAGCCACAACTATTGCGGCCCGGATAGCTTCAAATTCCAGGCGAACGACGGCCAATGCCGCTCGGCTGAAGTTACCGTGAGCATCACTGTGAAGTGCGTCAATGACGCGCCGACCTGCGACATCGTGGTCAGCCCGCTGTTCAAAATCACGCCCAGCGTGACCGAATGCGTGCTGCTCTCCTGCAACAACGTGGACAGCGACGTCATCCTGAATGGCTCGCTCTCCTCGGATGTGGAAGGCGACTCACTCACCTTCGTCTGGCTGGATAACGGCGTGCCGTTCGACACCGGCATGGTGGTGAGCAATCAGCTCGACGTGGGCACTCACATCATCACGCTGATCGTCAGCGACGGCACGGACAGCAGCACCTGCACGAAGACCGTGACGGTGATTGACCTCTGCGAAGCGGTGGATGAACTGGTCATCCTGACGGAACAGTCCACCATCTCGCGCAAGAACAAGAAACCGCTGTTTGAAGCGTTGAAGAACGCCTGCAAGGAATACGAGAAGGACAAGTGCAAAGAAGGCAAGAAGAAGCTCGAATCCTATCAGGACAAGGTCCGCCAGCACTTGCGCAAGGGCGAAGTGGACGCGGCCACGGCGGCTCGGCTGATCAGTGCGGCACAGGCGATTCTCGACGGTTGCCCGGACTGCTCGAAGAAGCCCGTGAAGGTCAAGTCGCCGACCAAGGCGCCGACCAAGCGTCCGACACGCAACAACTAACGCTCTGAACCGAGCGGACAATTAGTCCAACACAAAGGACCGGGCGAAAGCCCGGTCCTTTTTTTTGAGTTGGTGATCACTCAAGGCTGGACGGTGACAAAACCGCCGGTACGTAATGGCGGAGCCACTTGGCCATGAAAACAGACCGATACCCGATTGAGAATGCCTGGCGACATGGTCTCGCGCTCGGCCTTTTGCTGATCTGGGCCGGCGCGAGTCTGGCCGGCGAGCCAGTGCCGTTGAAAGTGCCGGCGTCCGGCAAGATCGGGTTCACGCTCCTACCGGCCACAGCCACGGGAATCGGCTTCACCAACAGGCTTGCCGATGACCGCCATCTCACGAACCAGATTCTCCTCAACGGTTCCGGAGTCGCGGCGGGAGATGTGGATGGCGACGGCTGGTGCGACCTGTATTTTTGCGGCCTTGATGGCGCCAACGTGCTTTACCGCAATCTGGGCAACTGGAAATTCGACGATGTAACCAAAACCGCTGGCGTGTCGTGCATGACCTTGGATGCAACCGGCGCGGTGCTTGCCGACATTGATGGCGACGGGGATTTGGACTTGATCGTCAATTCAGTCGGCGGCGGGACGCACGTCTATTTGAACGAAGGGAAGGGTCGCTTCACCGCGTCACCCGGCGACGGGCGGATGAATCGCGGCCTGGCGGGAATGTCGCTCGCGTTGGCGGATATGGACGGCGATGGGGATTTGGATCTTTACGTGACGAACTATCGGGTCGTGACCCTTCGTGATCAGCCGAACACGCGGTTCACGTTCAAGCTGGTGGACGGCAAGCCGGCGGTGACGGCGATTGATGGGCGTGCAATTACGGAGCCGGACCTGGCGGATCGGTTTAACTTTCGGATCACGATGACCGAGTCCGGCGGCAACTTCGCTCAGGATGAGAATGGAGAGGCGGACGTGTTGTATCGCAACGACGGAAAGGGCGGGTTTACCCCGGTCGCCTTCACCAACGGCGTATTCATCGACGAGCGAGGGCTTCCGTTGGACAAGCCCCCGTTTGACTGGGGCCTGTCGGTGATGTTTCGCGATCTCAACGGCGATGGCGCACCCGAACTTTATGTCTGCAACGATTTCAAATCACCGGATCGGATCTGGATCAATGATGGCAAGGGACGGTTCCAGGCCATCGCGCCGCTGGCGATTCGACAGACACCGCTGTCTTCGATGGGTGTGGACGTCGCCGACATCAACCGGGATGGGCACGACGACATTTTTGTGGTGGACATGCTCAGTCGCGATCATGTCCGCCGATTGTCGCAGCGAATTGACATCAAGCCGGAGTTGTTGCCGCCCGGCGCGATTGCCAACCGGCCGCAGTACCCGCGCAACGCGCTGTTTCTGAACCGTGGGGATGGCAGCTATGCCGAAGTGGCGCAACTGAGCGGCCTCGAGGCGTCCGAGTGGTCGTGGACGCCGATCTTTCTCGATGTGGACCTGGACGGCTACGAGGATGTGCTCATCTCGAATGGCTTCGAGCGTGACGGCATGAACGTGGACGTTCTCCGCAGGTTGGAAGCGATGAAGAAGGAAAAAAAGCTGTCGTCAGTGGAGCAGTTGCGTTTGCGCAAGATTTTCCCGCGGCTTGACACCGGGAAGCTCGCCTTCCGCAATCAGGGCAATCTCAAATTCGCCGAGCGCAGCGCCGAGTGGGGTTTCGATGACCGTGGCATCGCGCACGGCATGGCGCTCGCGGATTTGGACAACGATGGAGACCTGGATGTGGTGGTGAACAATCTGCACGGCCCTGCGGGCATTTACCGCAATGACACGGTCGCGCCGCGTGTGGCGGTGCGCTTGAAGGGTCTCCCCCCGAACACGCGCGGCATCGGCGCGAAGATTCGCATGATCGGCGGGCCGGTGCCGCAAAGCCAGGAGATGATTTGCGGCGGGCGCTATCTGTCCGGCGATGATGCGATGCGCGTCTTCGCCTGTGGCACCGCGACCGACGGCCTGTCGCTCGAAGTCACCTGGCGCAGTGGCACCCGTAGTGTGGTGACGAACGTGCAGGCCAACCGTCTCTACGAAATCGAGGAGACCTCCGCGGTGTTCGGTCCGCCGCGCCCCGTGCCCACTGTCCGACCGCCGCATTTCCAGGACGCGAGCGGGCTGATCGCCCACAGCCACGCCGAGGAGCCGTTCGACGACTTCGCGCAACAGCCCGCGCTGCCCAATCGCCTGAGCCAGCTCGGACCGAGTGTCGCCTGGTTCGACGTGGATGGCGACGGTTGGGAGGACTTGATCATCGGCAGTGGGCGTGGAGGTCAACTGGCGGTCTGCCGCAACGACGGACGCGGCGGTTTCCGCCGGCTCGAAGGCCCGCCCTTCAACCAATCGGTGACTCGCGATCAAACGACGGTGCTGGGCTGGCGGACGCCCGCCGGCCGGACCGCGTTGCTGGCCGGGTCGGCGAATTACGAGGACGGTCTTACCAACGGCAGCGTTGTGCGCCAGTATGATCTCGCCGGCAAAACTGTGACCGACGCCCTCCCCGGTCATCCATCAAGCACCGGTCCGCTCGCGCTGGCGGACATTGATGGCGATGGCGACCTGGATTTGTTCGTCGGAGGACGGGCGATTGCGGGGCGCTACCCGGAGCCGGCCTCCTCGCTGTTGTTCCGCGCCGGAGCCGATGGCAAGTGGATGTTGGACCAGGAGAACACGCGAAGACTGTCAAGAATTGGGTTGGTGAGTGGCGCGGTGTTCAGCGATTTCGACGGAGACGGCGCTCCCGAGTTGATCCTCGCGTGCGATTGGGGGCCGTTGAAGATTTTCCGCAATCAAGAGGGCAAGCTGATCGCCTGGGATGCGCCCGTGCAACTCCGGCCCGATCACCGCGTTCCACTCGCTTCGCTCACGGGTTGGTGGAACGGCGTCACCACGGGCGACTTCGATGGCGATGGCCGACTCGACATCATCGCGTCGAACTGGGGACAGAACACCCGCTACGAATCGTTCCGTCATCAGCCGCTGCATCTCTTCCACGGCGACCTGGATGGGAACGGCACGGTGGAAGTCATCGAAGGATATTTGCACCAAGGCATGAAAGCGGTTATGCCGCTGCAGCCGTTTCATCTGGCCGCCGCCGCGATGCCGCTGTTGCGCGAGCGCCTGCCGACCTACGAATCCTATGCGCGGGCCAGCCTGGAGGGGATTTATGGTGCTTCACTCAAGGGCGCGCGCGAACTGCAGGTGAACTGGCTGGAAACAACCATCTTCTTGAATCGTGGCGACCACTTCGAGGCGCGCGTGCTGCCCGTCGAGGCGCAGATGGCGCCGGCCTTTGCCGTGTGCGCGGGTGATCTGGACGGCGACGGCTACGAGGATGTTTTCCTGAGCCAGAATTTTTTTGCGACGCAGCCGGAAACTTCGCGCCACGACGCCGGGCGCGGCTTGTGGCTGCGCGGTGACGGGAAGGGCGGTTTCGCCGCCGTGAGCGGGCAGGATAGCGGGTTGAAAATCTACGGCGAGCAGCGGGGCGCTGCGTTGTGCGATTACGATGGCGACGGACGCATGGACCTGGCGGTGACGCAGAATGGCGCGGAGACCAAGCTCTACCGGAATGTCGCGGCGCGTCCTGGCCTGCGCGTGCGCTTGAATGGATCTCTCGGCAATCCGCATGGCGTGGGCGCGACGATTCGTCTGGTGGCTGCCCGGCGGATGGGACCGGCGCGCGAGGTCCGCGCCGGCTCCGGTTACTGGTCGCAGGACAGCTCGGTGCAGGTGTTGCCTGCGCCGGAATCGCCCGCGCAGATCTGGGTGCGCTGGCCGGGCGGGAAAACGACCACCAGCGAAGTACCGTCCGGTGCAAACGAGATCGCGGTCGCTCCCTCCGGCGCTGTCAAGGTTCTCCGTTCTTCCAATGTGCTTTCAAAGTGATCCACGTCCCGAAAAGAATCTGAATTGAACGCCAACCGAAATCTCAGCATGAAGCCCGTCATCACTCGTTTCTCGTCCATGCTCGCGGCCTTCGTCATCGCCTGCGGCAGCGTCGCAGCGTTGGCGCTGGACTGGGAGGCCGCCCCGGGACATCGCTTCGCCGAACTGCCGGTTCCAACCGCTGGTAAAGCCGGTTTTGCTTTCCTGCCTGCCAGTGCCACGGGCGTTGCGTTCACCAATGTTCTCAGCGAGGAGCGCGGCCTGACCAACCAGCTTTTCATGAGCGGCAGCGGCGTCGCCGCAGGCGATGTGGATGGCGACGGCTGGTGCGACCTCTATTTTTGCGGCCTCGACAACGCCAACGTGCTCTACCGCAACCGCGGCGGCTGGAAGTTCGAGGACGTCACTGCGGTCGCCGGCGTGGCGTGCGCCGGCCAGGCTTCGACTGGCGCGGCGTTCGCCGATGTGGATGGCGACGGCGATTTGGATTTGCTGGTGAACGCGTTCGGCGGCGGCACGCGGCTCTTCTTGAACGACGGCCAGGGCCGGTTCCAGGAAGCGACCGCGCGCGCCGGTTTGCTCGGCAAGACCGCCAGCCTTTCGATGGCGCTGGCAGACATGGACGGCGATGGCGACCTCGATCTTTACGTGACCAACTACCGCCTGTCGCTGCTCCAGGACGAGCCGAACACGGAAATCCGCGTGCTGACCACGAACAAACAGCCGGTTGTCGCGCTGGTCAACGGACGCCCGCCCACCGCCGCCGACCGGGCGCGCTTCCACATCAACCCCGTCACCATGTCCATCATCGAGAACGGCGAGGCGGACGTGCTGTATCGCAACGACGGACGCGGTAATTTCTCGCCGATGTCGTGGACGAACGGCGCGTTCCTGGACGAAGAGGGCCGGCCGCTCGCGGCTCCGCCGCTGGACTGGGGTCTGTCCGCGATGTTCCGCGACATCAACGGCGACGGCTCGCCTGACCTTTACGTCTGCAACGACATGGATTCGATTGACCGTATCTGGATCAACCAGGGCGCCGGCCGTTTTCAAGCCATCGCGCGTCTGGCACTGCGCCATACCTGCCTGGCTTCGATGGGCGTTGACTTCGCGGACATCAACCGCGACGGGTTGGACGACTTTTTCGTGGTGGATATGCTCGCCCCCGAACACGCCGTGCGGCAGATGCAACTGGCCGCGCGCTCCGCGCCGCTGGCGCCCGGGCGGATTGACAACCGCCCGCAGTACATGCGGAACACACTTTTTCTCAATCGCGGCGATGGCACCTACGCGGAGATCGCCCAACTCAGCGGCCTCGAAGCGACGGACTGGTCGTGGATGCCGCTCTTCCTGGACGTGGATCTGGACGGTTACGAGGACGTGCTGATCACCACCGGCATCGAGCGGAGTCAGCGCGACGCGGACGCGCGCCTCGACATGGATCGCGCGCGGGCGGGGAAGAAACTTTCCGACCGCGAGTTCTTCGCGTTGCGCCAGCGGATGCCGCGACTGGACAATCCGAACCGCGCCTTCCGCAATCGCGGCGACCTGACGTTCGAGCCGGTCGGCGCGGCGTGGGGGTTCGATTCGCGGCAGATCTCGCAAGGCATGGCGCTGGCGGACCTGGACAACGACGGCGACCAGGACGTGGTGATCAACTGCATGAACGCGCCGGCGCTCCTGTACCGCAACGAAACCGCCGCCCCGCGCGTCGCTGTCCGCCTCAAGGGCAAAGCGCCGAACACGCGCGGCGTCGGCGCGAAGATCAAAGTGCTCGGTGGTCCCGTGCCGCAAAGCCAGGAGATGATCAGCGGCGGGCGGTATCTTTCCAGCGATGACACCCTGCGGACTTTCGCCGCCGGTCACGCGACCAATCGCCTGACCATCGAAGTGACGTGGCGCAGCGGCCAGCGCAGCACCGTCACCAACGCGAGGCCCAACCAGATTTGCGAAGTGGATGAAACGTTCGCGATGCCCGCCGCCCGTTCGCCCGCCGCGCGCCGTGTGCCGCATTTCGCGGACGTGAGTCCGCTCCTCCACCACTCCCACCACGAGGAGGACTTCAACGACTTCAAGCTGCAACCGCTGCTGCCGCGCCGGTTCAGCCGCCTGGGGCCGGGCGTCAGTTGGTGCGTCTTCATCGGCGACGGCTGGGTCGATATGCTGCTCACCAGCGGTCGCGGCGGCGAGTTGGGGCTTTATTCCGGCGATGGCCGCGGCGGTTTCGGCTGGATCAGTGTCGTGGGTTTGATGGGGCGGCTGGCGGACGACCAGACCACCGTGCTGGGCTGGGCTGCGGCACCGGGCGTCACGAAACTGCTGGTGGGCGTGGCCAACTACGAGAGCGGCATCACCAACGATCCCGCCGCGTTGCAATTCGATCTCGCGGGGGGCGACGTGAAACCGGGCCAGCCGCTGGCGGGCACGGAATCCAGCGCGGGACCGCTGGCGGTGGCGGACGTGGACGGCGACGGCCATCTCGATTTGTTCGTCGGCGGGCGCGTGGTCGGCGGGCGTTATCCCGCCGCAGCGTCGTCGAGCCTCCATCGGCAGGTCGAGGGCCGGTTTCAACTGGACGCGGACTTCGCCGCCCAGTTTGCCCGCGTCGGGTTGGTGAGCGGCGCGGTGTTCAGCGACCTCAACGGCGACGGTTGGCCGGACCTGGCTCTGGCCTGCGACTGGGGGCCGGTGAAAATCTTTCTCAACGAGAAGGGGAAATTCCGCGAAGCGACCGACGCGCTGGGGCTTGGACAATATCGGGGCTTCTGGAACAGCGTGGCCGCCGGCGATTTCGACGGCGACGGGCGCATGGACCTGGTCGCTGGCAACTGGGGGCGCAACACGAAGTATCAGCGCTACCTGTCCGAACCGGTGCGCGTTTACTTTGGGGATCTGGACAGCGCCGCGATCGTCCAATTGCTCGAAGCGCACGCGGAACCGGGGATGAAGAAGCTCGTGCCGTGGCATCACTGGGACGCGCTGGCGCGCGTGATGCCGTGGGTGCAGGAAAAGTTCGCCAGCTACCAGGCCTACAGCACGGCGGGCGTGGCGGACATTCTGGGTGACCACTGGAGCCACCCGCAGGAATGGTCGGTGACGACGCTTGATTCGATGGTGTTTCTGAATCGTGGCGATCACTTCGCCGCCGCGCCGCTGCCGCTCGAAGCCCAGTTGGCGCCGGTGTTCGGCGCGTGCGTCGGCGACTTCGACGGTGACGGGCGTGAGGATGTTTTTCTGAGCCAGAACTTTTCCGGCGTGGACGTGGAGACGGCACGCTACGATGCCGGGCGCAGCGTGTGGCTGCGCGGAGACGGCCGGGGCCAGTTCAACGCCGTGCCCGGCCAGGAGAGCGGTGTGATGATTTACGGCGACGGGCGCGGCGCGGCGTTGAGCGACTACGACGGCGACGGCCGCGTGGATCTAGCCGTGGGGCAGAACGGGACAGAAACCAAGCTGTATCACAACGAGGGCGCGCGGCCAGGCTTGCGCGTGCGGTTGATCGGACAGGGAGGAAACTTCGCGGCGGCGGGCGCCGTGGCGCGGCTGGTGTTCGGACAGAAACTGGGCGCGGCGCGGGAAATCCACCTCGGCTCCGGCTACTGGTCGCAGGACAGCGCGGTGCAAGTGCTGGCGACGCCGGAACCGCCCACGAAAATTTCCGTGCGCTGGCCCGGCGGCAAGACCACTGAGAACGACGTGCCGAAAGGCGCGAAGGAGATCACGGTGGATGCGACCGGTCAGCTCAAGGTGATTCGTTAAACCAGGGTCGCTGCGGGCGTTGACAGGCCATGGGCGACACCGTAGCTTCAGCACCGTCCGTATTATGATTTTTGCTCGGGGCAATTTCAGTCCGCGCCTGCGCCGCATTTCAGCCTGCTGGCTGGTGCTGTTCGCGGCGGCCGTCCGGCCCGTCGTCGCCGCGGATGCCAGTGCGCCCGCTGTGGCGGTGCCGGGTGCGCTGCCGCTGGCGGAACCGGTGCGCGTTTACATCGCCGAGATCGAGCACCGCGGCCTGACCCTCACCCGCAAAGGGTTTCCCGCCATCGCCGCCGCCATCCGGAGCGGCGAAACCGCGAAGGTGGTTCACTACCTTTCCAGTTCCTTCCGGGGCGAGACGCTGGATCCGGAAAAGGGCGGAGGGCCGGCGGATGAAGCTCTGACCATTCACCGGGTTGGTTCGGGGGGCGAATCCAAACTGAAACCCGCCGTCACCGACGCCAGTGGATTTGCCAGGTATTTGATCGGGCTGAGGAATCGTTTCACTGCCGCGGGCAAAGTTGAGCTGGCGGTGATGAGCCTTTCACCCGTGCAACGGGAGAAGCTCGACGGCGCGTGGCAGGGGAGCTGTGCGCTACGCCTGATAGGACCCCGCAACGCCGGTGGCCAGGGCGAACTGATGGCGAAGCTTGAATTTGAGATGGTCTCCATTCCCGACGTGGACAGCATCGCCACCAACGCGGGCTGGATCCAATCGCTGCGGGTGGTGGAGGCGCAGGAGGCCGTGGCGACGCACAATCTGCTGGCCGAGGTCGCCAGGGAGCGCGGCATTGACCGGTCCTTGTTCCAGGACAACTGGGCCATGCTGCCGGGACGGCGCACGGTGGTCACGGGCGGCGTTTACCTGGCGGACGTGGACAACGACGGCCGCGACGACGTGCTGGTGACGGACGCGAAGGGGCTGTACTTTGTCCGCGCGCTGCCGGGCGGCCAGTTTGAAGAGGCGACCGAGAAGGCCGGCTTGCCGCACAACATGCGCGGCGTCGTGAACGCCGCGTTTGGCGACTTCGACAACGACGGGTTCGTGGATTTGTTCCTGCACACGCGGGTGTTCCGCAATGTCGGCGGCGTCCGCTTCCAGGAGATCACGCCGGCGGCCCGGTTTCGGTTCGACGGCATCAGCGGCCTC
>JANNEF010000228.1:0-1836 GCA_031378375.1 Verrucomicrobiota bacterium
TCGGTTCGTTCAGGTGTCCGACATCATGCACGTCCAGTCCGAGCGGATGGCCCAGGCCGTGGTTGAAATATTTCCGGCACGCCGGCTCGTCGGGGTCTTGTTGCTTGAGGTCGCGGGGTTTTAGCAGGCCGAGCTGGAGCAATTCTTCGTTCATGTGCGCCTGCGATTCCTTCGTCCAGTCGCGGTGGAGCTTGCCGGGGACGGCGCCTTGGATGGACGCGCGCAGCACGCGCAGCACGGCGTCATAGACGCGCCGTTGCCGACGCGAGAAATGGCCGCTCACCGGGATGGTGCGCGTGAGGTCGGCGTTGTAATTGGCGAAGGCCGCGCCCACATCAATCAGCAACACCTGACCGGCGCGGCAGGGCTGGTTGTTCTCGATGTAATGGAGGACGCAGGAATTTTTGCCGGCGGCGATGATGGGGAGATAGGCGAAGCGGGCGTGGCGGCGGATGAATTCATGCGCGAAGACGGCTTCCACGTCGGCTTCGTTGACGCCGGGCTTCACCAGCTTGAGCGCGCGGCGCAGTCCTTTGGCCGTGATGTCGGCGGCCTGGCGGAGCAGTTCGATTTCGGGCGCGGACTTCACCACGCGCAGGCGGTGGAGCACGCGCGCGAGGCGTTCGTAATGGTGCAGGGGATAGCGCGCCTGGCAGTCGCGCGCAAAGCGGGCGTCGCGGGACTGGACTTCGACGACGGCGCGGGTGTGTTCGTTGCTGTTGAGATGGACGTGCTCGGCTTCGCACATGAGCCGGTGGAACACGCCGCGGAATTCGGAGAGCCACTTTACATTTTTGACGCCGGAAAGCTTGGTGGCTTCGTCCTTGGAGAGTTTGTGGCCTTCCCAGGTGGCGAGCAGTTCGCTGGGTTCCCGGAGGAAGAGGACTTCGCGGAGCTTTTCATCCAAGGCGTCCGGCGCGAGGACGAGGATGCTCTCCTCCTGCGCGATGCCGGTGAGGTAAAAGAGGTCGGAGTTGGCCGGCAGGGCGAGGGTGCCGTCGGAGTTGGTGGGGGGGATGTCGTTGGCGTTGACGACGGCGAGGGAATGGGGCTGGAGGAGTTTCGCCAGGCGTTCGCGGTTGGAGTTGAAGAGGGCGGCGGGAATGGAATGACGCATAATGTTTGGCCGGACGGTAAGGCCAGCGCGCGCCCGCAGGCAATAGCGAAGACGTGGATGGAAGGCGCAAGGTTTGGGGCGGCGTTTCAATTAACCGGCGCGCGGCCTTCCCGGGTGCTGGCGCGTTGGCAGCGGGTGGGGGGCGACTTTGCGCCGATGGGTTGCCGGGTGCGTCCGCGGCCGGGACGCCCGCGCGTCGGCGAGGATAAAATTGGGATTCTCTCCCGCGCCGCATTGCGCGTAGTCTGTGCGCCCATGAAATTACGCACTTGCTCTGGCCGGTTCAATGGTCGCGCCGTCCTCGGGATGCTTGCCGCCATCACCGCCCTGCTCGGTTCGCCATGGACCAACCGCGCCGCCGATCCGTTCGCTGAAAACGTCCGCACCACGGAACCGCTCACGCCGGCGGAACAACAGAAGAGTTTCCACCTCCCGCCCGGTTTTGAAGTCCAGCTCGTCGCGGCGGAACCGGACTTGCGCAAGCCGATGAACCTCGCCTTCGATGCGCGGGGCCGCCTGTGGTTCACCGAGTCGCGCGAGTATCCGTTCTTCGCCAAGCCCGGCGAGATCGCGCGCGACACCATCCGCGTGGCGTCGGACTTTGATGCGAATGGCCGCGCGCGAACGGTCACCACCTTCGCGACGAACCTGAACATCCCCATCGGCATTTACCCTTACCAGAACGGCTGCATCGCGTGGAGCATCTCGAACATCTGGTT
>JANNEF010000131.1:0-3433 GCA_031378375.1 Verrucomicrobiota bacterium
CTTTTTTATGCGATCGACGAAAAAAGCCACGAGGCCGATCTCACGGAGAAAGGGCGCAATTTTCTCAGTCCCAAAGATCCCGACGCTTTCATGCTGCCCGACCTGATTACCGCATTCCACGAGATAGATGCCGGGCCGGAAGCCGATCTCAAACAGCGGTTGGAAGCCAAGGCCAAGGTGCAAGCGGAGTTCGAGGCCAAAGCCCAGCAGATTCATTGTATCTCGCAACTGCTCAAAGCCTACAGCCTCTACCTGAAAGACGTGCAATACGTCGTTCAGGACAACAAAGTCATCATCGTGGACGAGAATACCGGCCGCTTGATGAGCGGTCGGCGGTGGAGCGACGGGTTGCATCAGGCCGTCGAAGCCAAGGAAGGCGTTGAGATTGAGCGCGAGACCCAGACGCTGGCGACGATTACCATTCAAAATTATTTCCGCCTCTACCAAAAACTCGCCGGTATGACCGGCACCGCGGAAACGGAAGCCTCGGAATTTTTCGACATATACAAGCTCGGAGTGCAGGTGATTCCAACCAACAAGCCAGTGGCGCGGAAAGACGCCAATGATTCGGTCTATAAGACCAAACGCGAGAAATTCCACGCCGTCCTCCAGGAAATCACCACCGTCCACGCGCAAGGCCGCCCCATGCTCGTCGGCACCGTCGCGGTCGAAACCAGCGAACAGCTTTCGCGCATGTTGCAGAAGGCCGGCCTCGTGCATTCGGTGTTGAACGCCAAATTCCACGAGCAGGAAGCCGAGATCGTCGCCCGCGCCGGCCAGCGCGGCAGCATCACCATCGCCACGAACATGGCCGGACGCGGCACCGACATCAAACTCGGCGCCGGCGTGCCCGACCTCGGCGGCCTGCACGTTCTCGCCACCGAGCGGCACGAAGCCCGGCGCATTGATCGCCAGTTGCGCGGCCGTTGCGCGCGGCAGGGCGACCCCGGCAGCTCGCACTTTTTCATCGCGCTGGAGGACGACTTGATGCGCCTCTTCGGCTCCGACAAGATCGTCAAATACATGGAGAAGATGGGCCTGGAGGAAGGCCAGGAACTGGAGCACCCGCTCCTCAACCGCTCCATCGAGCAGGCGCAGAAGCGCGTCGAGCAGCACAACTTCCAGCAGCGCAAACGCACGCTCGAATACGACGACGTGATGAACAAGCAGCGCGAAGTCATCTACGGCTTCCGCAACGAAGTCATCCGCGGCGAGGAAGTGCGCGACCGCCTCATGGACATCATGGAGGAAGTGGTCGTCCAGAAAGTCGAGGAATACACCTCCGCCAAAAACGAGGTGGAAGAATGGAACGTGCGCGGCCTGTCCGACTGGGTGAACCTCAACTTCCCCCTGGGCCTGCCCGAGACGGAGATCGTCAAGGCCGCCCACGCGGGCACCGCCGCCAACGAGACGCCGGTGAAAGGCTCGCTCTTCGGGCAACTGAGCGCGGCGCAGTTTTCCGTCTGCCAGTTCATCAGCGAAGCCGTGCGCCAGGCCTACGAACTGAAGATTCAGTTTGAGAAACCCGAGGCGCTGGCTTCCATTGAGCGTTACACCATCCTCAGCGCGATTGACAAGCTGTGGCAGGAACACCTCTACGGCATGGACAGCCTGCGCAACAGCATCGGCCTGCGCGCCTACGGCCAGCGCGACCCGCTCATCGAATACAAGTCCGAAGCCTTCACGCTCTTCGAAGACCTGATGGTCAACGTCAAGACCGAGATCTGCCACAATATCTTCCGCAGCGCGTCGAGCCTGATGGCCTTCGAGCAATTCCTGCAAAAGATGCCCACGCGCACCGAGCACCAGAGCAGCAGCGCGTTTGGCTCCACCTCGACCGCCAGCGGCGCCGCCGCCGCGAAACCCAGCGACGTGGTGAACGAAGCCGCCGAAGCCCTCTCCAAGGCCAAACCCCTGCGCACCGGCCCCAAAGTCGGCCGCAACGACCAGTGCCCCTGCGGCAGCGGCAAGAAATACAAACAGTGCCACGGGAAACTCGGCTGACCATGCACGCTGGCCACCTTCCCGCCCGCCCGTAACCCGCGGCCATGACCCTGTCGGAAATCCTGTCGAACGAAGACCTGCGCCGGCACGAGTTCCCGGTCACGCGCGACAAGATTTTTCTCGCCCACGCCGGCGTCTGTCCCCTGCCCCGCCGCGTCGCCGAAGCCATCCGCGACTACGCCACCCAGGGCACCCTGGGCGATCAGGAAACGCTCGGCCCGGCGCTCCAGATGCACCAGACGCGCCAACTCGCCGCCCGCCTCCTCCACGCGCAGCCGGAAGAAATCTCCTTCGTCGGCCCCACCTCGCTCGCGCTCAGTTACGTCGCCGCCGGACTGCCCCTCAAGAAGCACGACAACATCCTGGTCTATCAAGACGACTACCCCTCGAACGTCTATCCGTGGATGGCGCTCGCGGAAAAAGGCGTTCAAGTGCGCTTCCTCAATATCCGCGACCTCGGCCGCATCCGCGCGCTCGATGTGCGCGGGCAGGTGGACGAAGCCACGCGCCTCGTCGCCCTGGCGTCCTGTCACTTCGTCAGCGGCCACCGGATCGACCTCGCCGGCATCGGGAAATTTTTGCGCGAACGCGGCATCCCGTTCTGCATGGACGCCATCCAGACGCTCGGCGCGTTTCCGACCACGGTCGAGCACGCGGACTTCCTCGCGGCCGACGCGCACAAATGGCTCCTCGGTCCGTGCGCGGCGGGCATTTTTTTCGTGCGCCAGGCGTGGCAGGAGCGGCTGCGACCGCCGGTTTACGGCTGGCACAACGTGCGTTGCCCCAACTACGTCGCGCAGGAGCGCATCGTGTTTCCGCCCGACGGCCGCCGCTACGAAGCGGGCACCCACAACCTCCTCGGACTGGCAGGCCTGCACGCCGCGCTGGAACTGCTGCTCGAACTGGGCGTGGACAACATCGCGCGCGAACTCCACCGCAAACGCGCGTGGCTCGTGCCCGCCTTGCAGGCCCGGGGCTGGTCCGTGCTGGAAGCCGACGCGCCGCCCGAACACGCCGGCGGCATCATCTCGATTCACCGCGCCGGAACGGACCTCGCGGCGGTGCATGAAAAACTGACGGCGACAAACATCATCACCTCGCTGCGCGCCGACCGTGCCGGGCGACGCTTCCTCCGCCTGTCGCCGCACTTTTACAACACCGACGCCGAATTGCAGCGCGTGCTGGAATTGTTGTAACCGCCAGGCCAACCAGGTGCCGACCCTCACCCACTTTTAATCACGCCCAACGACACGCGACAGTGCGAAAATAGATCGACAGGCCTGCAAATTTCCGCTAGTCTGGTGTCCAACAAGTCATTTACATTATAGGGTTGCGGGGTATCCTCTGGTGATGCCCCGCCATGCCGCGCCCCTGACCTTGAGCGATTCGGAGAGCAAACAACTGAACGCGCGCGTTCAAGATCGTCGTT
>JANNEF010000386.1:0-67018 GCA_031378375.1 Verrucomicrobiota bacterium
AAGAGCGTGTATGGAAATGTGGGGCGGACATCCTGTCCGCCGGTTCTGGCGGCATCCTGCCGCCAGTTTCAAGCACGCGCCCTTGGCAACACGGGGCAGGATGCCCCGTGAACCGTCAGGCTGGAAGCCTGACCCACATTCGCATACACGCTCTAAGCGAAGTTGACGTTGCCAGTGACGCCGGTGTCGCCGGCCCGGCGGAGGAGTTGCAGCAGGTGCGCGCACTCGGACTGGCGCGTCTTGCGCCGGATGAGGATGATCAAACCCGGATGCGACCCAGGGCCGCGAGGGGCAGGAAGTCCTTGCGATTGCAGGTGACCATGACGAGTCCGTGCGTTCTCGCGTGGGCGAAGACGTCCGGGTCCAAAGTGGTGACGGGCAGGACTTCGATGAGGCGGGACACGGCATGGCCTTCGCGTCGCAGCAACCGGGCGGTCTCCACGGGGACATCGTGGTCGAGCAGGAAATTCATTCGGGCGCTTCGGCCATCTGTTCGGCCACGAGGAAATCAATTTCATCCCGATGGTCTTCGTAGTAGGCCAGGCACTCGAAAATCTGGGCGCGGGTCAGTTCCGGGAAGCTGCGCACCACGTCATCCACGCTCGCGCCATTGACGATCAGGCCGAGGACATCGTGAACGCCAATCCGCGTGCCCGCGACGATGGGGTTGCCGGAGCGGATGCCGGGGACGCGGGCCAGATACCGGTATGACAATTCAATTGGCATGGACCATTCCTACGCGAGGGCGCGGGGGAAGGCAAACGCAGAAATGTTTGTCCACAGTGCAACGCCCATCCTACTCGGTGAATTCCAGCACGCCGAATTTCTCCGGCGTGTGGAAGCCGCCGGCCAGCGCGGGACTCCACGCGAGGAAGGCCTGGTTCGCGCGGTCGCAGCGGTAGAGGTTCAGGTGCCAGCGCGCGCCAGGTCTGGGCTTGGTGTCCGCCAGCGAGTGGCGCGGGCGCGGCGGGCGGGACCGGGGGCGCGTCAAGCGGGACAGTGTCCTGATCGAGCGGGGCAGCGGGGTGATCCGGTCGGGGCAGGGGCCGCGAATGGCGGGGCAGTGGCTCCGAAAACCGGGGCAGCGGGGTGATCCGGTCGGGACAGGGGCCACAATTGGTGGGGCAGCGACCTGGAAGACTGGGGCAGCGGGGTGATCGAGCAGGGTCAGGGGGCGCGTGGAGTGGGACAGGCGGCTCGCTTGCAGGGGAAAGTGTCCCGTTTGCAGACACTGTGTCCTGTGAGTGTCCAATTTTGAGTCACGGATCGGCCTGGTCCGGCGCGGTTGCAGGCGCAAGGCCCGTTGGCATTGCCGTTGCTATAGGTGGTTCGTCGGCGCGCAGGGTCGCACGTCGGCGACGCACGGATGCGGTTCCTGGTGGCGGCTTCGTTGGGCGGGAGCGTGCCGGGGTTGAATCAAAATTAATCGCGGTATCAAAAATCTAAAGTCTGTTTCACCGGTCGCGCCCAGGCGGGCGGCGGAGCAGCAGGAGTAAAAAATATATGTTAACGAAATTCAGTTTCCATGTTTCACAGTTGAACTACATCAAGGGCGCGATGGCGTTGCTGCCCGCCTATCGGCCGGATGCCAAGACGGTGGCGCAGGTGGATGCCATCATCGCGGCGGCGCAGCCGGTGCGCACGGCGTATCTGGACAAGCGCAGTTCGTTGCAGACGGCGCGCGCGGACCTGGGCGCGGCGCGCGTGGCGGCGCACGCGGCGGCGGTGAGTGTGCAGCCGTTGATGAAGAGTGTGTATCGCACGGACCCGACGAGTTACGAGACGGTGGCGCGGCTGCCGGTGAAGGACCGCGCGGTGGCGGCGACGGTGACGCGCTGCGAGGCGGTGTCGAATTTGTGGAGCAAGCTGCCCAATCCGCCGGGCACGGCCACGCCGTTCGTGGCGGGGGAGTTGACGCGGGCGCAGTTCGACGCGTTGCTGGCCACGTTGCGCAGCAAACTGGTCGCGGTGTCGGGGTGTGATCAGGAGTTCCAGTTGAAGGAGGCGGAGTTGCACACGACGGACAACGCCAACGCGCAGTTCATCATGGCCGCGCTCAAGCAGGGCCGGGCGCAGTTCAAGCGCGGCACGGAGGGGCGTGAGTTGATTGACGCCATCCCCACGCTGGCCAACACGCCGCTGCCGGGCCTGCCGGTGATTGACAGCGTGGAGGATCTGGGCGGCGGGAGCCTGATGCTCATCTTCATGGCGCTGCACGCGACGAGTTTCAAAGTGTTCCACCAGGCGCCCGGCGCGACGGGGTTCACGCTGATCGCCGAGGAGGTGGAGGCGGGCGAGTACACGGTGGATAATCTCGCGGCGGGCGAACACAAGTTCAAGGTGGTGGGCGTCAACTCGCGCGGCCAGGGCAAGCCCAGCGCGGTGAAGTTGTTCACGGTGCTGGCGGCGGCGGCGTAGCGGGGGCGGTAGTCAGTAGTCAGTAGTCAGTAGTCAGTAGGTCAGTGGGTCAGTGGGTCAGTGGGTCAGTAATTACTGACTACTGACTACTGACCTACGGACTACGGACTCATTGACCGGCGGGCGCCCAGCCATCAACCGGACACTTGTAATTTCCCCGGTTTGATTCATAACAGCCCCATGCCATCATTCGACATTGTCAGCGAAGTGAACTCGATGGAAATCGAGAACGCCGTGAACACCGCCAAGAAGGAGCTGGCCAATCGCTTCGACTTCAAGGGCACCAAGGCCGAGATCGTCCTGGATAAAAGTGAGATCAAGCTCGCCGCCCCGGATCAGTTCAAGATTGGCGCGCTGTGCGAGATCGTCATCAGCAAGCTCGCCAAGCGCAACATCAGCCTCAAGAGCGTCGAGCAGTGCGATCCGGACATCTCGCCCATCGGCCACGCGCGGCAGTCAATCAAGATCAAGCAGGGCCTGGAGACGCCGGTGGCCAAGGAAATCACCGGCTTCATCCGCGACGGCAAATACAAGGTCACCACGCAGATTCAGGACAATCAGGTCCGGGTCACGGGCAAGAGCCGGGACGATTTGCAGGCGGTGATCGCGGCGGTGCGGGCGCACGATTTTCCGGTGCCGGTGCAGTTCCAGAATTTCCGCGACTAGACCGTCCGCTTCGCTGCGGTGGAGCGCGTCCGACATCACCGCTTGACGCGCCCGCGCCTTCCGGCGTTATGCTTCGGCGACGGCTGAGAAAGCACGACCAACATTAAACCAGGGCAATCGCCGGCCACACCAATGAAAGAAACCATGCGCTTCATCACCACAACCTTGCTGGCGGTTTGCGTTTTCACCTGGACGACCGCGCCAGTGCGCGCGGCGAACAAATCCGCCGAGCCGCCGGAGTTGCCCGGCGCCGGGAAGATCAAGTGGACCAAAGGCCCCGCCAAGGCGCCGATCGGCACCATGGCCGAAATGGACTTGAAGGAGGGTTATGTCTTCACCGATGGCGAGGGCGCGCGGCTGTTGCTCGAAAGCATGGGCAACCTCACCTCCGGCAGCGAACTGGGTTTTCTGGCGCCGGCTTCGATGGATTGGTTCGCCATCTTCCGCTTCGCCGAAGAGGGTTACGTGAAGGACGATGACAAGGACAAGCTCGACGCCGACAAGTTGCTCAAGTCGCTCAAGGCCGGCACCGAGGAAGCCAACAAGGAGCGCCAACGCCGCGGCTTCCCGTCGCTCACGCTGACCGGCTGGGAACAAACGCCCGCGTATGATTTGGACACGCACAATCTGGGCTGGGCCATCCGCGGCGAGAGCGAAGGCACGGCCATCGTGAACTACAACACGCGCATCCTCGGCCGCAAAGGCGTGATGAGCGTGAATCTCGTCGTCGCGCCGGACAAACTTTCGGCCACGCTGCCGGAGTTCAAAGCTCTCCTCGGCGATTACAGCTACAAGGCCGGCGAGCGTTATGCCGAATACCGGCAGGGTGACAAGCTGGCCAAATACGGTTTGACCGCGCTCGTCCTCGGCGGCGCCGCCGTGGGCGCGGCCAAGCTGGGCCTCTTCGCGTGGCTGGCGGTGTTCATCAAGAAAGCCTGGAAGCTGGTGATCCTCGTGGTGGTCGGCGTGGGGGCGTTCATCAAGCGCGTGCTGTTTGGCCAGAACAAGGCCCGCGAGTAGCGCGATCACCGCCGCGCCACATGGGCGATCTGCAAAGCCTGCTGCTGGTGCTGGTGGTCATCTACCTCGCCGAATGCGTTGTCTGGGTGCGCCGGGGCGCGGTGGCCTTCGTGAGCGGATGGAGTCTGGCGAAGCATCGCTGGCGGCTGTGGCAGCCGGACGGAATCATCGGCAACCAGCGCGGGGCCGTTTGTTTTGCCAATCCGTTGCCGCCCCTGGGTGCCGTCACGCTCGGCCAGCCACTCCCGTTGTCGGTTTCGGCTGATGCGGTGTTTGCCTACACTGCGGCGTGTTTGAATCCGGGCTGGCGACCGGCGCAGTCCGCGCGTTTTGTCCGCTTCGCTGACATCCAGGAGATCGAGCGCGAGGGGAAGCGAGTGCTCGTGAACGGACGGGTGTTCCTGAATACCGCTTCCACTAGCGCCGCCCGCCGGTTGGTGAGCTGGCTGCGGCGACTCAAGGAAACCCCCGCACCACAGCGTGACGCCGCGATCCGACAGTCGCTCGCGGACGGCTTCTGCGCGGAGAAGGTTCACGAGCGCCTTGATGCCTTCGCACGGCTGGCCCGGCCGATTCGCGCGCTGTCGAACAGTCTCTTGGTTGTACTGTTCGTGCTGGGACCGGCGGCGGTGTGGCGCTTCGGCCTGGCCCACACCGTCTGGGTGCTGGTGCCCGCCCTGCTCGCCCACACCGTCACCATCGCCATCCTGTTCCGGCGCGCGTATCGGCGGCTGTATCCGCAAGACGGCGACGAATGGTTCACCCCGTTTCTCACCATGCTGCTCGCGCCGCCGTCAGCCATCCGCGCGAACGACGTGCTCGGCAGACATTTGCTCGAAGACTTTCACGCGCTCGCCGTGGCGCAGGTGCTCTGTCCTCCCAGGAGCTTCCGGGAATTCGCGCGGCGCACGCTGCTGGACTTGCGCTATCCGATGTTGCCGGCCTGCCCGGTAGGTGACCCAGCGATGACCGCAACCGAGCATGAGTTCCGCGCCGCCCTCCGGAACGAAGCGGAAAGGTTCGTCGTGAGCCACGGGCTTGAATTGGGGGAACTGCTCCGTCCACCCGCGCCCAGCGAACCGGTCAACACCGCCTACTGCCCGCGTTGCGGCGCGCAATTCGTGACGGAGGCCGGCGTGTGCGGCGATTGCGGCGGTCGTCCGTTGGAACAGTTTTCTGCGAAAGCGGGAGTTACCGGCGCCTGATTCAGTCGGCCGCGTTGGGGGCTTCGCCGGCGGGAAAATTTCCACGCGCTTTCCCTGCATTGCCAAACCGCGCCGCCGCCCTTAATCTTGCGGCCTAGTAACCAGTCAAGTTTATGCACCACTACATCGAACAACTCGTTGACCTCACGGATTCCGCAGCCAACCAAATCTACAACATGACCGTCGAAGCGGCGCGCGCGCGTGTGCTGTCGGGCGGGCCCGAAGCCGTGCGCGACATCGAAGGTTCCTTCGCGCTCGTCGCGCGCGACGGCAAGACCGTCCGGCTCGCCCGGTCGCTGGACCGGCCGCTGCGTTACTTCCTCGCCAAGCGCGCGGAAGGGCCGGCGCTCGTCGTAGCCGACCGCATTGACGCCATCGCCGCGTGGCTCAAGGCGCAAGGCTACGGGAATCAATTCCATCCCAGCTACACGCGCATGGTGCCGGCGCATTACGTCATCGAAATCCAGCTCATCGGCTGTCCCGATCCCGACCCGACCTACACGCGCTTCTTCAACCCGCAACGCAATGCGTTGCCGACGGACCTCGACGAGATCGGCCGCCGTTACATCGGCGCGCTGGCGGATGAAATCGCCAAGTGGCTGCGCCGTTTGCCGGAGCGCGAGCCGCTCGGCGTTTGTTTCTCCGGCGGCGTGGACAGCGGCGCGGTTTTCCTGACGGCTTATCATGTGATGCGCCAGCTCGGCCTTAGCCCGGCGCGCTTGAAGGCGTTCACGCTGAATTTCGGCGACGGCCCCGACTTGCAACAGGCGCGGGCGTTTCTGGAGAAGCTTGGGCTGGGTTTGTTCCTGGAACCCATCGAAGCTGACCTCGCCACGCTCGACGTGGCCGAGACCATCCGGATCGTTGAGGACTACAAGCCGCTCGACATCGAATCCGCCTCGATGGCGCTCACGCTCTGCCGTGGCATCCGCGCGCGTTACCCGGAGTGGCGTCACTTGATGGACGGTGACGGCGGCGACGAGAACTTGAAGGATTATCCCATCGAAGAAAACCCGGAGCTGACCATCCGCAGCGTGGTGAGCAACCAGATGCTTTACCAGGAAGGCTGGGGCGTGGGGCGCATCAAGCACTCGCTCACTTACAGCGGCGGGTTGAGCCGCAGCTACGCGCGCACCTACGCGCCGGCGAAGCATTTTGGCTTCGAGGGGTTCAGCCCTTTCACCCGCCCCAATGTCATCGAAGTGGCCGAAGGCATCCCCTTCACCGAACTCACCGGCATGAGCGTGGAGAAACTTTACGCGCTCAAGGGCGAGATCGTTTCCCGTGGTGTGAAGGCCATCACCGGGCTGGACATGCCGGCGTTTCCGAAGCGGCGCTTCCAGCATGGCGCGGTGCCAGAAGAGCGGTTGCGACAGCGCGTCCCCGGGCGCGAGAACCTGATGCGCGATCAATTCCTTTCGCTTTATGCATAGGCAGCCAACGGCGCTGGCCCATGAGTTTTGCCGCGAAATGTTTGTTGGTTGCCGGCTGGTGGACTTTCACTGCCCTGGCCGTGACCGCCACCGACAATAGTTTTGCCAGGAAGCGGAGCGGCGATTACGTCGTCCTGCTTCATGGCATGGGACGCACGGCGCTTTCCATGAAGCGGCTGGAGTGGAGCCTCGCCGGGCGGGGTTATCGCGTCGTGAACGTCTCGTATCCCTCGACCCGCCTGCCAGTCGAGCGCCTGGCCAATGAATGCCTGGATGCCATCTTGCGCGAGCGCGTATCGGATCCTTCCGTTAAGATCCACTTTGTCACCCACTCGCTCGGCGGCATTGTCCTGCGCTACTACCTCGCGAATCACGAACTGGCCAACCTGGGCCGCGCGGTGATGCTTGCCCCGCCCAATCAGGGCAGCGAAGTCGCGGACCGGTTGGGAAGCAACTTCCTCTACCGGCATTTTACCGGCCCGAGCGGCCAACAACTCGGCACTGGGGACAACGATTTGCCGCGCCAGCTTGGTCCGGCAAATTTTGAAGTGGGCATCATCGCGGGAGACCGTTCACTCAATCCGGTCTTCTCCTGGTTGCTGCCCGGCCCGGATGACGGGAAGGTGTCGGTCGAAAGCACCAAGCTTGAGGGCGCTCAGGGCTTTCTGGTCACGCACCAAACGCACACATGGATGATGTGGCGGCAGAGCGTCATCCGTCAGATCGTTGCCTTCCTGGAGTCCGGGAGATTCTTGCGCTCGTGACTGGCGTGGAGCACGAGAACGGCGGAGTGGTTGAGTCCATTCAACAATTCTGCACCGCGTGACAATGACAGGCGCTTTTCCAACCAGCCAGCGTGACCGCGATCAATGGATCCTGGCACAGCGTCCACCGCGTAACGCGGTTGATGTCTCCCGGCCCTACGCCTTCCTCGCCGAGGAGGAGCGCGCCGAGTCTGGTGAAGTGGTTTCGGTCGCGACGATTTTCCTCACCAACCGCGAGTGCCCGTGGCGCTGTTTGATGTGCGACCTGTGGAAGAACACAGTCACGGAGACGGTGCCCGTCGGCGCGATTCCGGCGCAGATTGATTACGCGCTGGAGCAAATCACAGCGCGCGGGGACACGCCTCCTCCCAAACAGATCAAGCTCTACAACAGCGGCAGCTTCTTCGACCCGCGTGCGATTCCACCGGCGGATTACCCGGCCATCGCCGGGCGCGTGCGTGGATTCGAGCGCGTGATCGTCGAGTGCCACCCGGCGCTCGTCGGGGAGTCAGCGGTTCGCTTCCGCAATTTAGTCGGAACGAAATTGGAAGTGGCGATGGGGTTGGAGACGGCGCATCCCGACGTGCTGGCGAAGCTTAACAAGCGGATGACGCTGGAGCAGTTTTCCCACGCGGCGGCGTTTCTGAAAGCCAACGACATCGCGTTGCGCGTCTTCATCCTCGTTAAGCCGCCGTTCCTGGACGAAGCCGAGTCGCTGCACTGGGCGCGGCGCTCGCTCGACTTCGCCTTTGATTGCGGAGCGACCATTGCTTCGCTCATTCCCGTGCGCGGCGGCAACGGCGCGCTGGAGGCGCTGGCCGCCAGTGGCGGGTTTTCTCCGCCCAAGCTGGCCACGCTCGAAGCCGCCGCCGAATATGGGGTTGGTCTGCGGCGGGGCCGGGTGCTTGCCGACTTGTGGGACTTGAAAAAATTCTCTGACTGCGCCGCGTGCTTTCCCGTCCGCGCCGCGCGGCTCCAGGAGATGAATTTGCGGCAAGTTGTCGCGGAGCGTATGGCCTGTCCGTGTGGTGGAGTGTAACGCTGAGCGGTCATTCGCTGCAACTGACCGACCAGGGCTGGCCACGACGTCAATTTGCGCCTTGTGATTTGTTTCAATCGTTCCCGCTTGTCTTGCGTCCAACGCTCCGTACTATGCCAGCCAGATCATCCGTGGGAAAATTTAGCAGCCGTTATCGCGCAGAAGAATTATGCAACCAATGAAAACCTTTTACCGCTTCACCGCCGCTCTCGGCCTTGTGCTTGTGCCCGTCATGTTGCCGGCGGAAAACTGGCCGCAGTGGCGCGGACCTGATTTTAATGGCTCCACGTCTGAAAAGGGTCTGCCCGCCACCTGGAGCAAAACCGACGGCGTCGCCTGGAGCGCGCCCCTGCCGGGCCCCAGCGGGGCAACCCCGGCGGTGTGGGGCGAGCATGTCTTTGTCTCCAGTCCCGACGCGCAGAAAAATCTGCTGCTGCTCTGTCTGAACCGGAAGGACGGTTCCCTGCGCTGGCAAAAAACCGTGGCCGTGGGCGACAAAAACAAAGGCAACAACAACATGGCATCGCCGTCGCCGGTCACGGACGGGAAGAGCGTATTTGTGCTCTACGGCACGAGCGATCTGGCGGCGTTTGACTTTGACGGCAAGGAGCTTTGGCATCGCAATCTGGGCAAGGATTACGGGAAGTTTTCAATCATGTGGATTTACGGCGCGAGTCCGCTGCTGTACCAGGGCAAGCTTTACCTCGCCGTCTTGCAACGTGACCCGCCGCCGCGCGATTATCCGACCAGCGACGACGTTCCGACGCGCGAGTCGTTCCTGCTGTGCATTGATCCGAAAACCGGGAAAGACCTCTGGCGGCATGTCCGCAAGACCGACGCGACGATGGAATCGCAGGAGTCGTACACGACACCCATCCCGTATCATGGCAAGCATGGGCTGGAGATTATTCTCGTCGGCGGCGACCACGTCAGCGGACACAACCCCGCCGCGCAGGGCGCGGAGCTTTGGCGGGCGCGCATGTATCAGAAGCGCGACGACTGGTATCGCATCGTCACGTCGCCCGTCACCTCGGAGGGCTTCATCTACGCCAGCGGCCCGAAAGGTCAGCCGGTCATCGCGGTGAAAGACGGTGGAAAAGGGAACGTGACCGAGAGCCACGTCGCATGGAGTTTCAAGGAGGCACCCACGGACTGGAGCACGCCGCTGTTGTATCAGGGGAAGCTGTTCATCCTCGACGGCGGGCGGAACACGATGAGTTGCCTTGACCCGAAGACCGGGGAGAAACAATGGTCCGGCAGCCTGGGGCTGACGGAGAAGACGTGGTCTTCACCCACGGGCGGGGACGGAAAAATTTATTGCTTCACCGAGAAGGGAAACGTCGTGGTGCTCTCGGCGGGCGACGACTTCAAGGTTCTTTCGACGATTGCAATGGAGGAAGGCCCGTGCCGGTCGTCCATTGCGGTGGCGAGCGGACAATTGTTCATTCGCACGGCGAAGACTCTCTACTGCGTGGGGAAGAAGTAGTTTTGGAGCGGCGAAGCGGTGGCACGCGAGGACGCGAACGCGGGGCAGTGTCAGTGATGGTTTTCACCCACCGGTTTGCTCTTCTGACTCATTCCGCTGATTCCCGCCAAATGATTCTGCCGCACAAAATCTCCACCCTGCTCTATTGCTTCAACGAGCGGGACGAGGTGCTGTTGATGGAACGGGCGCAGGAGCCGAACCGGGGGTTGTGGAGTCCGTGCGGCGGCAAGCTGCACACGGAAGCGGGGGAATCGCCCCACGCCTGCGCCTGTCGCGAGGCGTGGGAGGAATTGGGCGAGGTGCTCGAACCGGCCGATCTGCACCTGACTGGCCTCGTGAGTGAACAGGGCTACGCGGGTCAGGCGCATTGGCTGATGTTCTTGTTCGAGGTGAAGCGGCGTCTGAAAATGCTCCCACCGCCGCATCGGGAAGGGGTGTTCCAGTTTTTTCCACCCGGCGCGCTCGCTTCCCTGAAACTGCCGCAGACGGATCGCGAGCAAATCTGGCCGCTCTTCTGGCGGCATCGCGGCGGGTTTTTCGCCGCGCGCTGCCATTGCCATCCCGACGGGCACGATGAGTGGACGGTGGAACAGTCCACGCCTGCGCCAATGGCCAATCGCCAATAGCCATCCAAAAATTCTATGGACGAACCGATCATTGACCTGCAAAGCGACCATTACTTCATGGGCGAGGCGTTGCGCCAGGCTGCCCGCGCCTACGAGGCGGACGAAGTGCCGGTGGGTGCGGTCATCGTGCGCGAAGGCCGCGTCATCGCACGGGCGTGGAATCAGGTGGAATTGCTCAAGGACGCCACGGCCCACGCCGAGATGCTGGCACTGACGCAGGCCGAGGAAGCCGTGGGTGACTGGCGGTTGACGGACTGCACGCTGTACGTGACCAAGGAGCCGTGTCCGATGTGCGCCGGCGCCATCGTGCATACGCGATTGGCGCGGGTGGTGTTTGGCGTGGGTGATCCCAAGGGCGGCGCGGCGGGCGGCGCGATGAACCTGCTGCAATTCCCCTCGCTCAATCACCGCTGCGAAATCACATCCGGTGTGCGCGAGGTGGAAGGGCGGGCGCTGTTGAAAAGTTTTTTTGCGGAGCAGCGGCGGAAGGAGACGTAAGCCGTGGTGCGTGAATTCGGTTCGTCCGTCCCGCGCGGTCTCACGCCACGCATCACGGCCTACGCCGCCCGTTTGAGCATTTCGCGGTAGATGTGGAAAAACATGTCATTGTCCGCGACGGCCTTCTGGATGAGTTGAGTGAGCAGGAACATTTCCGAGGGGTTGACGACGGCGTGAACGCCCTGTTGGAAGGCTTGCAGCGGATTGAAAGTGGCGAGGTTGAACCCAAACAGCACCGCCACCGCGTGGCGTCGCAGGTTCATCGGCATCCTTTGAAGGGCAATGAGGCTCTCGTTTTCTTCCGGCGTGGAGGCGGAAAACAATTCCTCGAGGATCACCACCTGATAAGGCACCTGGGCGAACTTGTGCAGGAATTCGCCGTGATTGACGGCGACATGCACTTTGTAGCCGAGTTGGTCCAATGCGGTCTTGGAGGTGTCGAGCAGTTCGGGCGTGGACAAGCCCAGCAGCGCGGGCTTGTCCTCCGCCGTAAGAAAATCAAAGTCGGTCGCCATGGGTCTATTTCAGTCGCAGAGTCGTGGGGAAGGAGTGTGGCCGGTTCGCCTTGGACTGGGTCATCCGCAAGTCGGAGATGTCCGTGGTATTTTCGCCGCGTGTTTTTTTGATGCCATCAATGCCACGGGAAACCGTGCCGCGCCTGCTGGAATAGAGCAGCGCGATTTCTTCGGATATGATACCGCTCTTAAAGGCTTCCAGGCAGGCGGTGTCGAAGGTGCGCCAGCCGTAGGTGGCACCTGCCTCGATGATCTCGTAGAAGCTTTTTCCCTCACTCTCGCCCTGCATGATGCTTTCCTTGGTGCGCAGGTTGGAACCCATGATTTCCAGCAGCGGAAAGCGTCCGCCGCCTTCCCGGGGAGCGAGGCGCTGGCTGACGACCCAGCGCAAGGTGTCGGCCAGGCGGTAACGCACTTGTTCTTGTTCGTCCGGCTCGAACAAGCCGAGGATGCGGTTGATGGTCTGGCCGGCGTCAATGGTGTGGAGGGTGCTGAAAACGAGGTGACCAGTTTCAGCGGCACTCAGGGCGATTTCCACCGTGGGCCGGTCGCGCATTTCGCCAACGAGAATGACTTTGGGTGCCTGGCGCAAAGCGGCGCGCAGGCCGTTGGCGAAGGAGTCGAAATCCGTGCCCATCTCGCGCTGGTTGAAGGTCGCCTTCTTCTGCGTGTAGATGAATTCCACCGGATCTTCCAGCGTAATGACGTGGATGGCGGCGTTGTGGTTGATCTCCTCCAGCACGGCGGCCAGCGTGGTGGACTTGCCGGAACCGGTCGCGCCTGTCACCAGCACCAGGCCGGTCTTTTCCTTGGCGGCTTGCAGCACGATGTCCGGCAGGTTGAGATCAGCGATGGTCGGGATGCGGGCGTTGAGTTTGCGCAGGACGACGGAGTAATTGCCCCGTTGCGAGAAGATGTTCACGCGGAACCGCGCGCGATCCGAAAGTGTGTACGACGAGTCGCACGAACCGCGGCGGAGCAAATCCTCGGTGAGGCGCTGGCTGCCACCGATGAGGTTGAGGGCCATCATCTCGGTCTGGAAGGGCGTGAGGCGATCGACCGGCGGGTTGATTTGTACGGGCAGCAATTCGCCGCCGACCTCGACTTGCAAGGGGCGGTCCACGCTGAAGTTGATGTCGGACACATCCTTGTTGTGCTCCAACATGGTGCTCAGGATGTAATCGAGTTCGTTGCGGCGCATTCTGGGTTGGTTGAGCGTCGTTACCGTGGGGAGATGAAAGTCGCTGGGTCGGCGTTTTTCATTTCCCCGTCGTCAATCATCGACATTTGTTCACACGTCATCGTCCAGTGGCGGCGTCGCCAGGAAGGGACGGAATTTCTTTTTGTCCAGACACTTGTCGTACGCTTCTTCGGGCGAAATGCGTTTCATCTTCAGATGATCCATGATCGAATCGTCCAGGGGCATGTTGCCCAATTTTTTACCGACCTGAATCATGCCGGGAAGCTGGTGTGTCTTGCCTTCGCGCACCAGGTTCGAAATGGCGGTGGTGAACACCAGCACCTCCAGGGCAGCCACCCGGCCCTTTTTGTCCACCCGCCGGAAAAGGTTTTGCGCCACGACGCCTCGAATCGCCTCGGAGAGCGTCGCGCGAATCTTGTTTTGCTGTTCGGAGGGAAACACATCGATGATACGGTCCACCGTCTTGGCCGCGCTTGGCGTGTGCAGCGTGCCGAACACCAGATGGCCGGTGCTGGCCGCCGTGATCGCCAGTTCAATCGTCTCCAAATCGCGCATTTCGCCGACGAGGATGACATCCGGGTCTTCGCGCAACGCGCCGCGCAACGCGCTGGAAAATGACTGCGTATGCACGCCCACTTCGCGGTGGTTCACCAGGCAGTTCTTGCTTTCATGCACGAACTCGATGGGATCCTCCACCGTCAGGATGTGGTCGCGCCGGTTCTTGTTTGCGTAATCAATCATCGCCGCCAGCGTGGTGGATTTGCCGGAGCCGGTCGGCCCGGTCACGAGGACCAGTCCCTTGTGCAGCATGGTCAGCTTCTTCAACACCGCCGGCAGGGGCGCGTCGGCCTTTTCGAAATCCTCGAACGAAAGCACCTTCGTCGGGATTTGCCGGAACACCGCGCCGATGCCGTTCTTTTGGTTGAAGAAGTTGGCGCGGAATCGGGATACGCTTGGAATTTCGTAACCAAAGTCCACGTCGCCGGTTTCCTCGAAGATCTTGATCTTGTACTCCGGCGCGATTTCGTAGAGCATGGCTTTGAGCGTGTCGCTTTCCAGCGGCGGAAAGTCCACGCGCTGGAGTTCGCCATGAATTCGCAGGATGGGCGGGTTGCCCGATGAGAGGTGGAGGTCCGAAGCTTTCTGCTCGAACATTAAATTGAAGAATGCGTCTATTTTAGCCATACCAACTCCCACGGGTAGCAAAACCGATACCGCCGCCCGCCGTGTTCGAAACTTAATGACCGAAATCGTCAGATTCCTGCGCCAGCAATGTGAACGACAAGGGATTATCCCCTTTGCTGACTTCATGCGGGGGGCTCTCTACTGCCCCAAACTTGGCTACTACGAGCAGGCGGGTGGCAGAATTGGCCGGGTTGGTGACTTCTACACCAGCGTTAGCACCGGCAGTTTGTTCGGGGAGTTGCTGGCGTTCCGGTTCGGCCAATGGCTGGACGAATTGCCCCCTGGCCCCGTGCAATTGGTTGAAGCCGGTGCTCACGACGGCCGTCTCGCCGCCGACATTCTGGACTGGATAGGCAGAAAACGTCCGGCACTTCTGGAGCGCATGGAATACTGGCTCGTTGAACCGTCCGCACAACGGCAGTCCTGGCAGCGGGAAAAACTGGGGAAGGCTTCCCGGGCCGTGCGCTGGTTCAATTCCTTTACCGCGTTGCCATCGTCGGGCGTTCACGGCGTCATCTTCGCCAACGAACTGCTCGACGCGCTCCCGGTGCGGCGGCTGGGCTGGGACGCCGTCGCCGGGTGCTGGTTCGAGTGGGGAGTGCGACTTCACGGTGACGATTTCGCCTGGGCGCGTCTGTCGGCGGGCGATTTGTCCGGCGACTTCCAAAGCGCGGGGATAATTTTGCCGGCGGAACTGTTGGCGGTGTTGCCGGACGGGTTCACCGTGGACCTCGGCCCGGAAGCGGCCGACTGGTGGCGCGCGGCGGCGCTAGTTTTGCGGCGTGGGAAATTGATCACCCTCGACTACGGCCTGACCGCCGGGGAATTCCTTGCGCCCGCGCGGGGAAAGGGAACTTTACGCGCCTACCACCGCCATCACCTCGAAACCAATCCCCTGGCTCGCGCCGGGGAGCAAGACCTCACCGCCCACGTCAATTTCACCCACCTCCAGAAAGTTGGAGAAGCTGCGGGCCTGTGCACCGACGGTCTGCTGTCACAAACCCGGTTTCTCACGCACATCGCCGAACAAACCTGGCAGCCTGCGTCTGGTTTCGGCGAATGGACTTCCGCGCATGTGCGCCAGTTCCAAACTCTCACTCATCCGGACCACTTGGGCCGGGCATTCCAAGTCTTGGTACAATCCAGCGGATCGTGACGATCCGTCATGCTTGGATTTCCAGCTTGTCGCCGCTGGTTTGCCCCGTTATCGCTAGCGTCGTTAAAAATAAATTTTCCAGCCTTCGAACGAAACGTCCGTTGGGCCTGACGCTAATCGCCGCTGCCTTTTTCGCCACGCGTCTTCCGGCGAACGAGCTGCCGCCCTCCTACGAAGTGGGCGATCTGGCGCGGGCGGACGTGACCACGCCGGTGCCGTTGATGGTGATCGACCTGGAACGCACCGAAAAACTCCGGCAACAAGAAGCTCAAAAACAGCCGGCAACTTTTCGCTTCCACGCCGAAGCGGCCGATGAAGTCGAGGCCGCTTTCCGCTCCGCTTTCGCCGTCACGCGCGCGAAGTTTCAATCTGCCACACAAACAAATTTCAACCGGCGGGTCCTCACCGCTCCGATGCTTGCCAGCGCGAAGTTTCAACGGCTCGTCGGCTCGTTTCAGAAACAAAACAAGTCTTTTCCCCTGAGCGCAAACCTGGCGCAACTCTGGGCGAAGGGGGAGGACGACGAATTGCTTCAATCGGAATGGGCCATCCTGTTGCGCTCGTTCATGGGTCGTTTCCTTCGCGCCGAAGCACTTCCGGCGGATGCGAAAGTGGGGCCGGCGCAAGTGCGGATGATTCCGATCAACCCGGCCGCCGGGCCGCGCGCCACCAGCGTCAATCGCACGAATATTTTTCCGCTCTCCAAAGCGCGGCAGGAACTGACGAAGAATTTCCCCCCGGATCAACAGGCCGCCGCAAAGTATCTGACGGCGTTCCTCAAGGAGAACTGCCGGTTCGATCCGGAGTTGACCCGTCAGTCCCGGGCACCAGGGGCCGGCCCGGTTTGGGCCGCCGCCCGCTTCGAGCCGGGCGAGACGATTATCCGGGCCGGCCAGATCATTGACCCGGGACTCAAGTCAGCTCTGGACCAACTGCGCGAAAAACTGCTGGTTGAACGAGCGCGCGCCGAAGCCGCGGAAGCCCAACGGCAGTCCCAGGCGGTCGTCGCCCGGCTCCATGAACAAGCCGAACGCGAACGCATGAAGACGCACGCCGCGCGCACGCGCAACCGCTGGCTCTTGGCGGGGCTGACGGTGCTTGCGCTCGTATTCCTGATCGAACGGTTCCGTTTCGCGCGGCGAAAGCGCTCGCTGCTGCCGGCCCGCCTGCTTCACGGAGAGGCGGACGGATCGGTGATTTCCTGTCCGAGCTGCGCGGAGGTGGTGGTGATTCCCCGCACTGGGCCCGCTTTCGCGGTCACGTCCGATGTGTCGTTGCCGGACGACGCGCCAACGTGGAAAGAACGCGCTCTGGCCGCCGAGCGCCGCGCCGAACACGCCACCGCCCTGGTGCGCGCCGGCTTGCTCCCGCAGTTCGCGCGCTGGTTCAAGGACAAGCTGCTGTGCGGCCTGCTCGCGCAACGGGCGCAGTTGCTGGACACCCAGCAGATCGCCGCGGCGGAGCTGGATGAATTGGAGCGACGTCTGGCCAAAATCCACGCGCCACTGGCCGGACAGCTCAAGGATTACGAGCGGCGAATCGCGGAGTTGGAAAAAGAACTGGCGGTCAAAGGTGAACTGAACCGGGAGTTGATCCGGGCGAAGATTGCGGTTGCCCGCAAGCAACTCGAAGCCAGGCAGGCCGAACGAGGACAGGTATGGAATTGAACTGAAGCGCAAAGCGCCGGGACAAAAGGTGGCCGGTTGACCGCAGTTGCCTCACTCACTCCACGCCGGCCTTCTGTTGCGAGCGCAACGCGTGTTCGTAGCATTCCAGCGCTTCATCGAACCGTTCAAGCTGGTTGAACAACCCGCCTTTGTGCAGCCAGGCCAGCGTCAACGTGGGGTCGGCGGCGATGGCGCGGTCGTAGCATTCCAGCGCGTCCTCCAGACGGTTGAGCCGTTCCAGGGTCGCGCCTTTTTTTACAAGTGCTTCCGCATGGTTGGGCTCCAGCGCCACCACCACTTCGAAACAGGCCAACGCCTGCTCGGCCTGGTTGAGGTTCAACAGCGTCTGGCCTTTGCCCAGCATCATGGCCACGCGCTCCGTGGTGTCGGTGTCGCTTGTATTGGCCGTGTCGGTGGTCGATGCCGGAGCGGCATCCGCGACGACGTCTTTCGCCGTTCCGTTGTGGTGACCGTTGACCAGCACTGCGGGCACGAGTTGGGCAGGGTGTTCAAGTTCGTTCACGCGCTTTTCGATGCGCTCAATCGCGCTGAGCAATTGCCGGCCGATGCTGTCGGGAGTGGGGAATCCGGCCGGCGGAGCGTCTCCCGCCGTGAGTGCCGCCGGCGTGAAGGCGGCCGTTCCACGAAACGCCGCCGCGAGGTCCACCAGGCGGTTCATCGCGCGCGACTGGAACCAGGCGGTAAGCAGCATGGTCAGGATGCCCGCGCTGGCGAACGTGCCGGCCACCATGAGCAACCAGCGGTTCGAAGCACGGGCGGTTTCGACTTCCCGCTCACGCTGGAGCGTGATGGCCTGCTCGATGGTTTTGAGCCGCGTGGTGATGGCGTCGGCGTTGCGCTTGGCCGCCGCGTCGTTCTCGGCCCGCGCCTGTTCGATGGCGAGCAGGGCGGTGTGCATCTGCTCCTGAAGCTGGAGGTAGGAGCGCATGGCCTGTTGGGCTTCGGGCGGTTTTTCCGACAATAGCTTGTCTGGGGGCTCTGCGGCGCTGTTGGTCTCACCGGTGAAGACGCTCGCGGCGGGGAAAACCTTCTCCACAAAAAACAGCAACAGCATGCTGACGAGAAAACCAGTCCGGCAAAGTCTGGCTACATTCCGTTGTGACATAATGAAAACACTTGGTTAAAAGAACGTAGAAAGACGCTCGGCGATTGCAAGGTCAAAAGGAAATTCCATCACCGTTGGACTCGATCTCAACCCGTACCCAAGTCTTCTTTACGTCTGAACGTGGCATTATCCAGCGGTTCCAGATGGCCGCGACTGTTGTGCGCCTGATTTCGAATCTGCCTGCAATCGGCTCACCAAAACCAACCTGCACACGGCTCACGAAGGCGACATCGGGGCCGCCGGATCTGTGCTCTGAGGCGAAGTTTCGACACTTGTTTCGGATACGACCGGAGCCGGTTCTGCCACCACTGCTACACTAGTCGCGTCGGGTGCCTCGCCGGCTTGACCGGTTGCGGTTTCGGTCGCGGCGCTGGCTAATGTTGCGCCAGGCACCGGTTTGGCCGCGGCGGGCTTCTCCGGTTTGAGCACGGGTTTCTTCGCGGTTTCCAACAGGCCGTTAGCAAACTCGATCACATGCCCCTGGTGAACCAGCCAGTGCAGATCGGAACGCACGGCGGTGCGTTCGGGCGAATCGGCGGGTTCCGCCGGCGCGGCCACGGCCTCACCTTCACCACTCGCGGGCGCGGAGGGCGCGGCCAACGGAGCCAGGGCGTCGAGCATCTGACGGTGCGTGCACTTCGCGTTGGTGTTGATGTAATTGACGATGCGCCTGATGCCTTCGGAGACTGGTGAGGCGTCCACGTCGAGGTGATGTGGGCGGGCGACGGCGACATGCGTGACGGTACGGTTGACCTTGAAAAATTGCAGTCCATGCCCGGCGAATTGCTGGCTGAGGACGGTCGCGATCTGGAGCGGGAAACGTTTCTGGTCTTCCCACGCGCTGCGGATGAGCCGCATGAGCGCGGGCGAGCGCAGGGTGCGGCTGGCGGCCCCGCCGAGGCGGAACGTCTCCACGGGTTTGATGATGTTTGCCAGGTGCGCCTGGCGGAAATGCTTCTCGACCTCCTCGCGGCTGGCGAGCCGGAGCGGTTCGGGCAGGTTTAGGCAGACGTATTCGGTCCGCCAGCTCTGGTCTTCGACCCATTTTTTGACGACCTCCTCGTCGCGCACAATTTTCACGCGGGCCTTGAAGGCGTCGAAGGGCATGCGCGCGAAGCGTTCCGTGTGCAGTTTGCGGAGCTGGTTCTGGTAGTCGTGATGGTTGGGCGGGCCGAAGATGATGCCGCTCATGCCGCATTGGGCGACGAAGGTGTAGGTGCCCTTCGGCCCGTCAATCTGCGTGCGCTCCGGCTGGTAGAAGGTGGTGAAATGCTTGTCGAGGACGTAACGCACCGTTTCGTCTTCGGAGAGCCAGAGTGAATCGTCCAGCGCGCAAACAAACAACGGCTGGATGATCGTGCCGTCGGCTTTCTTGCAAACGCTGATCGTGACGGTGTGCCGCTCCGGTTTCGCCAGAATCATCTGCGCGATGTCGAACAATGGATAGGCGCGGCCCGTCATGCGAATCTGTCGCGCGAGCGAGTCCACACCCTTGTCGTCGGGGGTGAAGGCGACATTCAGTTCGAGCGACGGTTCGGGTGCGCGAGGCGGTTGATCACGACGGTCCGGTCCGGGGCCGGACCGGCGGTCGCTGGGGCCACGCCGGTCGTCACCTCGCGGCTGTGGCCGCGGACTGCCAGCTTGCGGCCGCGAACCGCCGCCTTGTGGCCGTGGACCACCTGGGCCGCGGCCGCCGGGTTGTTCGCGGCGCCGGGGCGGGCCGCGGCGGTCGTCCCGCCGGTCATCGGGCCGGGCGGTTTCGCCTTTGTAATTGGCGTAGCGATTGGCGTCCGGCGTTTGCTTCGCCCAAGCCGGCAGGAAGTGCAGCTCGAGGTCCAGATCAGTTTCAGGCGTATTGCTCATTCGATTTGAGGGCAGCGTGTAAACCACACTGCCATAAAAATTGCAGCGTAATGATGGTGTGGTCGGGAGCGGATTGCAAGCAATGGTTGGCCGGAAAAAGGGGCGCGGAGCGTGCCCCAAACGCCCTGCCCTTTCCGCAATCTCATTGTCATTTCCCTTCCGGCCCGTTAAACACCCTGTCGGCTACTGATGAAACTCAACTCCAACTGGCGCATGGCCATCCTCGGCGCTTTCGTGCTGCTGCTCGACCAGTTGACCAAACTGATCGTCCTGCACTACCTGCCCGACATCGGCGATGAACGCGAGGTGCTTCCCGGCTTCTTCCGGCTGGTTCACTGGGGCAACACGGGCGCGGCGTGGAGCCTGTTTCGCGGGTACAACGGCGTGCTCGCGCTCGTCGCCATCGGCGCGCTCGTGGCGCTCGTGCTCACGCGCCACCACTTCGACGCGCATACCGTCGGCGGACAGATTTCGCTCGCGCTCATCTGCGGCGGCATCGTCGGCAACCTCGCTGACCGCCTGCGCGTCGGCCATGTGATTGACTTCCTCTATTTCTACGTGAACCGCCGCGGCCTGCTGCCCGGCGACCCGCGCGCCGAAGCCGGCTTCCCCGCCTTCAATGTCGCCGACAGCGCCATCTGCGTCGGCGTGGGATTGCTGTTTCTCCTGTCCTGGACCAGCCAAAACGCCCGGCCAACGGCCGCCGCGCCCAAATGACCAGCCGCACCGAGACCTTCACCATCGAACTGTCGCTCCCGCACGAGCGGCTTGATAAATTCCTCTGCACGCGCTTCCCGGCGGTGTCACGCGGAGCCATCCAGCGGCTCATGGAAGAAGGCCACATCACCGTCAACGGCCACCCCGTCAAACCCACCCACCCACCGCGTGCGGGCGAAGCGGTGCGCGTCCACTTCCCCGAAGCCAGGCCCGCCGAGGCCCAGCCCGAAGACATCCCGCTCGACATTCTTTTCGAGGACGACCACCTGCTCATCCTCAACAAACCGCCCGGCCTCGTGGTGCATCCCGCCGCCGGCAACGAAGCCCACACCCTCGTCAACGCCCTGCTCCATCATTGCCGGGGCCGGCTCAGCGGCATCGGCGGCGTGGCGCGGCCCGGCATCGTCCATCGCCTCGACAAGGACACCAGCGGCTGCATGGTCGTGGCCAAGGACGACACCACGCACCAGGCGCTCGCCCTCCAGTTCGCCGAACGCAAAGTGGAGAAAATTTATCAAGCCATCCTCTGCGGCGAAGTGCCGCGCCTCACCGGCGACATCCGCGCCGCCATCGCGCGCCATCCCGCGCACCGCAAGCGCATGGCCGTGACCGACGGCGCCGGACGCGAAGCGTGGACCAGCTACCGCGTCGTCAAACGGCTGAACGCCGCGACGTTCGTGGAAGCGACCCTGCACACGGGACGCACGCATCAAATCCGCGTCCACTTCCAGCACCTCGGTTTTCCGGTGGCGGGCGACGACACCTACGGCCAGCGCCAGACCAAGCGCCTGACCGAACTGACCGGGTTCACCCCCGCGCGCGTGCTGCTGCACGCGCACAAGCTGGCCTTCACACATCCGCACACGGGGAAGAAGGTGGGCTACGAAGCGCCGCTGCCCGACGACCTGCGCGCCGCGCTGGCGGCGCTGCGGGTGGTTTGAAGAATCAGTGACGCGCGGCCAAAAGAATTTCCGCTCGGTTTCCGCTTACAGCCTCATGTGCTGATTCCATCTGTTCCGAACAGCCTCCAGATCCGTCACGCTCAGACTGCCCAGTCGTCGAAGCAAGACCGCCTTCTCGGCAGTAACAATCCGGTCGAGCCGCGCGACCGAGGGCTTGAGCAGTCCGGCAGACTGCCAATCGTTCAGCACGACATCCAGCGAGCCGGTGCGGAGAACAGATGTGATTCGGCAGATGATGACATCGTGTTGAAGATCGAACAGCACCAGGGCCGGGCGCACCTTGCTGGCGGTGCCGGAGGTGAATGGAAACTGACAGATGAATACTTCGCCGAACATCTCAGCGCAGGGACTCGTAGATGGCGTCCTCCGGCGGATCGTCGCGCAGGAACTGCTCGTACCCTGCGGCCCGCCACTGGGCCTCATCGGTGTCTTCGTCCGTGAGGACGATGATGCGCGCCCGTCCGGTCTTGGGCAATTGCGCGGCGATGTCGCTGGGAATCGCGAGGACGCCCGCGCCACTCAACTCAGTCGTAAACTCAATGGCGTTCATGGTGGGAAACGTATCGCGCCGTGCCAGCCGGGTCAACCAGCCCCTTTGCGGCGGGCACGATGAAGCGCCGCTGCCCGAGGATCTGCAAGACGCGTTGGTCGCGCTGCGGGTGGTTTGAAGAAACACAGGCTTCCTTTCTCAGCCATGTTTCTTACGAGGCCGTGTCATTTGGTCAACACCGTCTCTCTCAAGTAAGGCTCTACGCTGAACTTCACCTTGTCGATGTCGTGGCAGATGAATGTAGCTGCAAACAATCGCATGGTGTCCTCTGCTCTCATGGTAATCTGCGCGGCCATCAAATCGGAGTGGCCATTGCGATTGAGTGCGTGCCTCGATATTTCCAAATGCTTCTCTTCGTCGCTGCGTCGGCCCGGCGCGCTGCCTTGCTTGGCGTGCTCTTTCCACCAAACAGTGGTGGCTGGCCCGCGGTCAAGCTGTGCGGTGCCAACCACGCCCGGATAAATTGAGGCAGATACCACGTTGAAGATGATGAACTCGATGGAAGCCTGACTGGCGAAGTGCTCCCAGTGCGAGATGCTCTCGTAGCTGGCGGTCATCCACAAGTGGTGGTAAAGCGCCAGGACGGGCTCAGGAAACGGTGGCCGTGGAAAGCAGCCCGGCGAAACGTCGGTGAGGTCATTCCGCAGATGCGCGAGCACCTGAAGCGTCATCCGCTCCAACTCCTCTGCCGAAAAGCGTGCAAGGTAGTCGAGCAATGTCTGGTAGAGAGCCTCGTGGTCGATGCCGAACGCGCTCAACTTACCGCGCCATAGCTGATTGTGTCCCTGTTCCTCTAGCAACTGCTGGGCAAGCGCCCTGACGAACGAACCTTGGCGGACGTGGTCAACCTTCGCGAGGCCCTTGATCAAAACCCGATTGAACCCTACGACGATGGGATACATCGCGACGATGTATCCCAAGTAGCGACGAAGCGGCATCTGTCCGCTGAGAAGCGTGGTGCCAAACTCACACTCGTTCATGCGCGTGCTAAATCCTTGCGCAAGCCCCCAAACGGCCTCTCCTAGTTTTTGCTTCTGCTTGGTTTGCGTGGCCATGTGCTTGGTTCTTTGATTGTGAACGTGTCGATGGGCGACACAGCCCAACCTGTCGACCAATTCGAGACAGCTTCACTTCGTGTTCGTGGTCTGCTTCAGGCGACTTTCCACCGCCATCGGTGGCGAACGATTTCGCAAATATTAGAGGGACTATAGTCCCTGTCAATCACGCACTTTTGACTGCCACGATGCAAGAATGCTGAAAACGAGCTTGGCTGACGCATTCGGCGTCGTCTTGCGCCAGCACAGGAAAGCCAAGAGCATCACACAAGAGATGCTGAGTGAACGAGCAGACGTGGACGTAAAGATGGTCGGCATGGTTGAGCGTGGCGTCCGCAACCCGAGTGTGAACTTAGCGGATTCACTTGCCCACGGTGTTGGTGTCCCACTTTCTCAGTTGATCAAAGAGGCGGAGACATTGAGGAAAAAACACAGGCGCGAGTGAAGGACGCAAAGAAGCTCTTCGGTTGCGAATTTGTAGCTGGCAGGAGGCACCAGTCGGTTATCGTCCCCCCATGACCACGGAACAAGTCATCGGTCTGGCGCTGGCGCTGTTGCTGATGTGCGGCGGCGTGGCGGGCAGCATCCTGCCGGGGCTGCCGGGCACGCCGCTGGTGTTGCTGGCGGCCATCGCGCACAAACTTTACTTCGGCGTCACCGGCGTCGCGTGGTGGGTGCTGGGCCTGCTCGCCGTGCTCACCGCGCTGTCGCTGGCGGTGGATTACGCGGCGAGCCTCTACGGCGCGCAACGGTTCGGCGCCACCTGGCGCGGCGTGGTGGGTGCCCTGGTGGGCGGGTTGATCGGGATTTTCTTCAGCCTGCCGGGGCTGTTGCTCGGCCCGTTCGTCGGCGCGCTGCTGTTTGAAATGGCGGGCGGACGCGAGTTCAAGGAGGCGAGCCGCGCGGGTCTGGGCGCGACGCTCGGTCTGCTGGCCGGCACGCTGGGCAAGCTGGCGTGTTGCGTGGCGATGATGGGGCTGTTCGCGGTGAATGTGATTTACCGGTCGCTGGACGGTTAGCCGCGCGTTGACGACGCGCGCCCGCCTGCTTATCTTTCCGCCATGAGCACCGTGGTGGAAATCAAAGCGGCGATTGACCGGCTGTCCGCCCGCGAGCGTTGCGAATTGAACGCGCTGCTCCAGCATTGGGCGGACGACGACTGGGACCGGCAAATGGCCGGCGACGCCGGGCCGGGCGGAAAATTGCACGCGCTGAAAGAGGCGGCGGAAGCCGACGCGCAAAGCGGCCGCCTGCGTGAATTTCCCAAACCCGCCGGGACATGACCTCCAAGGCGGCGGCTTCCTTCTGGCGGCGTTACGGGGAACTGCCCGAACACATCCAGCACCTGGCCTACAAAAACTACCGGCTATGGCTGGCCAATCCGCAGCATCCCTCCCTGCGCTTCAAGCCCGTCAATTATGACCAATGGTCCGTCCGCGTCGGCGACCATTATCGGCCGGTGGGTTACTTCCGCGGCGGTGACACGTTTGTCTGGACCTGGATTGGCACGCATGAGGATTACAACAAGTTGTGACCGGGCGCGGCCTCCGGGATGAATCGCATGGATACACAACCGGCATCAACAAACGCGGACCCCGCTCCGGCACCGCCCGCTTCCTCCCACAGCAGCGCCTTCAAGCGGGCGCTGCCCTGGGCCTTCTACGATTGGGCCAACTCCGCCTACGCGGTCACGGTCATGGCGGGGTTCTTCCCCATCTTCCTCAAGGATTACTGGACGCCGCCGGGCACCGCCGAGACGGTGAGCACCTTCCGCCTCGGCGCGGCCAACTCGATCATCAGCGCCATCGTCGCGCTGCTCGCGCCGGTGCTGGGGGCCATCGCCGACCGGGGCAGCGCGAAGAAAAAATTCCTGTTCACCTTCGCGTGCCTGGGCGTGGTGATGACGGGCGCGCTGCATTTCGTGGCGCGCGGCGACTGGATGTGGGCGCTCACGATGTATGTGCTGGCCACCATCGGCTTCGCCGGCGGAAATATTTTTTACGACTCGCTGCTGGTGAACGTGGCGGAGGAGCGCAAGTTCGATTTCGTTTCCGCGCTCGGTTATTCGCTGGGCTACCTGGGCGGCGGATTGATCTTCGCGCTTAACGTCTGGATGGTGCTGCATCCCGAAACCTTCGGCCTGGCGGACAAGAGCGAGGCGGTGCGCCGGGCGTTCCTGTTCGTGGCGGTGTGGTGGGCGGTGTTCTCACTGCCGCTGCTGCTGTTCGTCAAAGAACCGCGCAGCCAAGGCGGGCCGCGGCCGGGCGCGTGGGCGGCGGTGACGGCGGGGTTGCGGCAATTGCGCAGGACGTTCCACGAGATCCGCAGAATGCGCAACGTGCTGTGGTTCCTGCTCGGTTACTGGCTCTACATTGACGGCGTGGACACGATCATCCTGATGGCCGTGGATTACGGGAAGTCGCTCGGCTTCAGCTCCAACCACCTCATCGCTGCGCTGCTCATCACGCAGTTCGTCGGGTTCCCGGCGGCGATTGCGTTCGGCAAGATCGGCGAGCGGCTCGGCGCGAAGACGGGCATCTTCATCGCGCTGGCGGTTTACGTGGGCGTGACGGTGTGGGGATTTTTCATGCAAAGGACGGCGGAGTTTTACGGGCTGGCCATCGTCATCGGGCTGGTGCAGGGCGGCGTGCAATCGTTGAGCCGGTCGCTCTACGCGCGGCTCATCCCGGCGGACAAGGCGGGGGAGTTCTTTGGCTTCTACAACATGCTGGGCAAGTTCGCCGCCATCATCGGCCCGGCGCTGATGGGCGTGGTGGGCGTGCTGGCGGGCAACGCGCGCTATTCCATCCTCGCCATCGTGCTGCTGTTCATCGGCGGCGGCTTCTTTCTGCGCCGGGTCCAGGTGGAGCCGGCACCTCGCTGATGCCACCCGGCGGGGCGCGAGAATAAAACTTCACTCCGCCACGGGCATCGCGTAATTCTTTGCGCACTATGAAATCCATCGCACGTTCACTTCTCGCTGGCGCCCTCGCCCTCGCCGCTGTTCTCTCCTCCGCGCGCGCCGCCGCGTTCAAGGAACCCGTCGGCCTGCAACTCTACAGCTTGCGCGCCGAGTTCACCCGCAACGTCCCCGCCACGCTGGAGAAGGTGCGCGGCTTCGGCATCCGCGATGTCGAACTCGCCGGCACCTACAATCTCACGCCGGAAAAATTCAAGGCGATGCTCGACGCGAACAAGCTCCGGCCCGTCAGTGGCCACTTCCCCTACGACCGCTACAAGACCGACGCCGAGGGCATCGCGCGCGACGCCAAGGCGCTCGGCTTGCAATACGCCGGCTGCGCGTGGATTTCCCACAAGGAAACATTCGACGAACAGGAATGCCGCGACGCCGCCGCCGTCTTCAACAAGGCCGGCGAGGTGCTGGCCAAACACGGCATCAAGTTTTTCTACCACTGCCACGGCTACGAGTTTCGCCCGCACGGCGCGGGCACGCTGTTCGACCTGCTGATGGCCGAGACGAACCCGAAGTTCGTGAGCTTCGAGATGGACGTGTTCTGGGTGGTGCATCCCGGCCAGGACCCCGTGAAGCTGCTCGAAAAATACGGCAAGCGTTGGGCGTTGATGCATGTGAAGGACATGAAGAAGGGTCTCAAGGGCGACCTCACCGGCAAGGCCGACGTGACGAATGATGTGACCATCGGCACCGGGCAAATGGATTGGCCCGCGATCCTGCAGGCGGCGAAGAAGGCCGGCGTGAAGCATTATTTCCTCGAAGACGAATCCCCCACGGCGGCGGAGCAGATTCCGCAGAGCAAGAAATACCTCGAGACGTTGAAGTGGTAGCCTGCGTTTGCCGTTTGCGAAACCTGAATCTGCCCGTTACTTTTCCGGCATGAGCACGCTGGCTGAAATCCAGGACGCCGTCACCAAACTCCCCGACAGCGACAAGCAAGCTCTCTCGCTCTGGCTCAATTCCCAGACCGCGCCCGATTTGGGACCAGAAGAAGAGCAACGACTCCTTCGCACTCTGGATGAAGCCATCCGGGCTGTGGATGCCGGCGGGGGCGTGCCGCTGGAGGACGCGCGCAAACTCGTGGCCTCATGGGCTGCAAAATAGTTTTCTCGCCCCAGGCCATCGCGGACTTGGCTGCAATCGTCCGCTACATCGCAACGGACGCCCCGGCGACCGCCGAACGCATCGGCAACGCGCTGATTGACCGTGCGGCTATTTTGGAAAACTTCCCGCTGCTCGGCACCCCCTATCCGAAGCGCCTTGGCGTGCGCAAACTGGTTTCGCGGCCCTACATCATCTTCTATCGCGCCAGACTGGACCAGAATCGCGTGGACATTCTCCGTTACTGGCACGGCGCGCGGAGCGAACCGGAGATGACGGAGTGATGAACCATTTCTAGTTGGCGGTTTTTGCGTCCGCCAGATGCCGCTCCTGGCGCTTCTGGCCGCCGCGCTTGGCGCGCGGCGCGGCTACCGTTCCTTCCGGCAAATGCCCGCGCAAAAACTCCGGGATTTCCCGCCGTCCGCCACGCTGCCAGTCGCGCCACATCACCTCCGCTGTTGGAAGCGCGGCGAGGTTCAGTTCCACCGTCAGATATTTGAACAGCAGTTCCGCCAGCCGCGCCAGCGCGATGCCGTCCGTGCGGCCCACTTCCGCGAACAGCCAGTCACTCCAGCGCAGAAACGCGCCGAAAGGCGACGCGCCCTCGCGCCACAGCCGTGTCGTCGTCTCCACGAAGTTGCCGCTGTTGCCCACCAGATCCCAGTAGCGCGCGAAGCGGCGCAGCCGTTGCATCGTCGCGAAGTCCAGCAGGCGGTTTTGCAACAGCTCGTACGGCGGGTGCGCGCCATAGACCATCCGCCACTCGGCGTCGTGTCGCACGATGGGCGTGCCACGCAGCCGCTTGAGGATGCCCACCTGGATTTCCTGCGGGCCGAGCGCGATCAGGCGATCAAACCCGGCGCCGAAACTCTCCACAGTTTCGCCGGGCAATCCCACGATCAAATCCGCGTGGATGTGGACGCCCGTACCCTGGCGAAGAAATTGAAAATTCTCCTCCAGTTTGCGCGTGTCCTGCCGTCGGCTGATGAGCCGGCACACGTCGTCGTTGAACGATTGCACTCCCACCTCGAATTGCAGCGCCCCGGGCGGAAATCGGGCGATCACTTCCCGCAATGCCTCCGGCAGCCGGTCGGGAATCATCTCGAAGTGCAGGAACAGGCCGGGCCGTTGGCGTTCGAGAAAAAACTCCAACAGCGCGCGGCTGGTGGCGAGATTCAGGTTGAACGTGCGGTCCACGAACTTGAACTGCTTCACCCCGCGCTCCAGCAGCCGTTGCAGATTCGCCAGCAACCCCGGCAACGGCGCCTGCCGCACGGGAATGTCGAGTGACGACAGGCAGAACTCGCAGGTGAACGGACAGCCGCGCGACGCTTCGACGTAGATGACGCGGTGCGCGATGTCGTCGTCGGTGTAGAGGTCATACGGCAGCTTCAACTGGCTGAACTCCGGCAACGGCGCGGGCATGATCTTCGCCGCCGGGCGCTCCCCGGCCAGCAACCGCCCGCAGATTTCGGCGAATTTCAAATCCGCCTCGCCGGCGATCACGTAGTCCGCCATTTGCACGATGGCCTGCTCCTCCGTCTCGTAACTCACCTCCGGGCCGCCGAGGATCACCGTGATGTCCGGCCGCACCCGCTTGATGGTGGCGATGACCTCGGTGGTTTCCGTCACGTTCCAGATGTAGATGCCGAAGCCGATGATTTTTGGTTCGCGCGCCAGCAATGCCTCCGCGATGTCGAGCGGGCGTTGGTTGATGTCAAACTCCGCGATGGCCGCGTCCGGACGCAGCGCGCCAAGATTGGCCAGGAGGTAGCGCAGGCCAAAGGCGGCGTGAATGTATTTCGCGTTGAGTGTCGTGAGCACGATGTCGGGCATGACTTGCACCCAGTCTAGGGTGCGCGCTTGCACCGGGCAACGCCGCGCTTGCGCAAGACTCCTGTGCCTGCCTAAGCTCTGCCGGACTCCAAAATCGCAAACCCATCACCGGCATGAAAAAAACAATTCTTCTCGCACTGGTCGCCCTGTTCGCCTTCACCGCTGCCCCCGCCCCCGCGCAGCAGGCGAAGGCCAATTTCACCCGCACCGAAGACGTCGTTTACGGGCGCAAGTTCGGCACCGCGCTCACGCTCGACGTGTTCCAACCGGAGAAAGCCAACGGCGCCGCCGTCTTCTTCATGGTCAGCGGCGGATTCTTCTCCAGCCACGAGGGGATCAACGCCAAGTCCTACGCGCCGTTTCTGGAGCGCGGTTACACGGTGTTCGCCGTGGTGCATGGATCGCAGCCGCGCTTTCACATCCCGGAGATTGAGCAGGACATTCATCGCGCCATCCGCTTCGTGCGGCGCCACGCGGCCAAGTGGGGCGTGGACCCGAACAAGTTCGGCATCACTGGTGGCAGCGCGGGCGGGCACCTCTCGATCACGATGGGCACGCAAGGCGGGTCGGGCAAGCCGGAGGCGAAAGACCCGCTTGACCGCGAGAGCAGCGCCGTGCAGGCCGTGGCGTGTTTTTATCCGCCGACGGATTTTCTGAACTGGGGCAAGGAAGGCGAGGATGGCGTGGGTTACGGGCCGACGGCGCAGTTCAAGCCCGCGTTCGGCCCGCGCTCCGACACCGCCGAGGGGCGGCAGGAATTGGGGAAGGAAATTTCGCCGATCAATTTCGTCACCGCGAAGATGCCGCCCACGCTCATCATCCACGGCGACGCGGACAAGTTGGTGCCGCTCTACCAGGCGCAAATCTTCGAGAAGAAGTGCAAGCAAGCCGGAGCGCCGTTCAAGCTCATCGTCAAGGAAGGTGCCGACCACGGGTGGAAGGGCATGGAGAAGGACATGGCCGTGTTCGCCGACTGGTTCGACGAGCATCTGCGCGGCATCAAGGCGGGCCGATAAGTTGACCGGGGCTTGAGCTTTCGAGACGGCCCGGATACTTTCCCGTCATGCCGATTTACGAATTTCACTGCGGGAAGTGCAGGCGCGACAGCGAAGTGCTGGTGCGCTCGACCAAGTGGCAGGGCACGCCGTGTCCGCGCTGCGGCTCAACCAAGTTGAAGAAGAAACTATCGGCGTTCGCTTCGAGCAGTGGCGGCGACGAAGCGCCGAGTTGTACGGGGAAGCCGACGTCGTGCGGCAAGTGCGGGACGGGCCGCCCGCATTCGCACTGACGCGGCGGGCTAACGGCAGAGTTCCCGCACCGGGATCGCTTCCAGCGTTTCCACCGCCCAGTCCGGTTTATGCGGGCGCAATTCTTCCACGCCGAACTTGCCGGTGGCCACGGCCAGCACCTTCGCGTCAATGGCCCGGGCGCAGGCGATGTCCAGCGGCGTGTCGCCGATGACGAGAATTTCCTCGCCGCGCAGTTTTTTTCCCAACAGCCGGCAGCCGCGTTCACGGGCGACAGCGGCGACCTGGTTGCGATCCTCGTGGTCGTCCCCAAACGCGCCGGTCTGGAATTCCTCCCAGAGCAGGTAATGGCCGAGCTTGAGCCGCGCGCCCAGCCGGATGTTGCCCGTGAGCAGGCCCATCACCGGCGGCTGCGGCAGCGCGCACCATTCACGAATCATATCGCGAACCCCGGGCAGCACGCGCCCGTCGATCTTGGCGAGCAGATGGTCCAGGAAGAACACGTAGGCGTCCAAGAAGCGCCGGAAGTTTTCCGCGCTCGGCTCGATGCCATGCTGTTGGAAAAACTCACGGATGATGCCAGGATCGGTGCGCCCGGCGAAGCTGAGGTGTTGCGTGCCGTTCGGCACACCGAACTGCGACGCGCAGACATGGGCGAACGCCTTCTCCCCGGCACCGCCGCTTTGTATCAGCGTGCCGTCAATGTCGAACAGAACGAGGCGAATCATGGTCCGCACAGAGTAGAAAGCCCCGCCGCCGCTGGCAACGCCGGACGCGAAAGTTCACCGGCGTTCGTTGAACTCGCGCCGGGCGAATTTCTCTCTCGCCAGCCGCCGGGCTTGTTCGAGCACGTCCGGCTCCGGTTCCTGCGCGCTCCATTCGACGCCCCATTCTTCGTGGGCGACCGCGCAGAAGGCTTCCTGCCACGCCGCCCGCGCCACACCGGACGGCGGCTGGATGGAACCCTGGATGAGCAGTCCGTCGCGGGTGCGGCGCTGCGCGGCCCCGGCGATCTTGCGGCCTTGCCAGAGCAAATCAAACTGCTCCGCGCCGACGAAACACTGGCCGGGCACGTCCTTCCGACAGCAGGGCGAAAGTTCCGTCGGCACACGCAGTCGGGTGAAGGCGGCTCGAATCCACTCATGCGTGCGACGGTAACTCTCCGCCGCGCGCAGTGCATACCACTCGTGCGCGGGCGGGAAGGCGAGGCTGTAGGTCCAGTCCGCGTCGTGCGGCACCAGCCCGCCGCCGGTGGGTCGCCGCACCAGCGGACGCAACCTGGTCAGGCACTCGACCTCGGAAAATTTTTGAAAGTAACCGAAGGAAGCCGCCGGTTCGATCCAACTGTAGAAGCGCAATACTGGAACTCCAAGTCGCGGCGCGGTACCAAGCAAAGCCTCATCCAGCGCCATGTTGAGGGCCGCTTCGCCAGGGCCGGATTGGAGCAGGAGCCAGGAGGGAGCATTTGAAATCTCAGATTTCAAATTTGAAATTCTGGCGGGCACGACGGACAGAGTTTTTTGATTTCGCAGTTCGCGCAGTCCGGTTTGCGTGCCATGCACCGGCGGCGGCCGTGCCAGATGAGCCAGTGGCTGAAGAGCGCCCACTGCTTTTGCGGCACAAGTTTCATCAGGTCTTGCTCAATCTTTACCGGATCCGTCTGTGCGGTGAGGCCCAATCGCGCCGAGAGCCGCCCGACGTGCGTGTCCACCACCACGCCGACGTTGATGCCGTAGGCGTTGCCGAGGACGACGTTGGCGGTCTTGCGCCCAACGCCGTCGAGCTGCGTGAGTTCATCCATCGTGCGGGGCACTGCGCCGCCGTGGCGTACGACGAGTTTGCGGCAGCAGGCGAGGATGTTCTTTGCCTTGTTCCGATAGAAGCCGGTGCTCTTGACAGCTTGTTCCAACTCGGTCAGGTCGGCTTTCGCAAAGTCCGCCGCGCCGCGATACTTCTTGAACAGTTCCGCCGTGACGAGGTTCACCCGCTTGTCCGTGCATTGCGCGGAGAGGATGGTGGCGACAAGCAGTTCGAGCGGATTGGAAAAACTTAGTTCGCAGTGCGCATCGGGGTAGGCCTTCTGAAGCCCGGCGATGATTGTCTGAACGCGCGCGGCGCGGGCGGTGGAGTTTTCACGCAGCATGAAATGGTGCGGCGGTGGAAGCCGTCGCGGCTACTTTCGCCGGACGTTGTTTGGGCGGATGCGCACGGGAGCGAAGCGGACCCGCGCGAAAACGTCCGACAGGGCCAGCGTGATTCTCAGCGAAGGCAACACCAACTTGCTCTTGAGTCCCACCGCTTCGCGCAGCAGCCACTGGCCGTCGTCGCGCCGGATGAATTGTTCGATGCACGGGTGATTCTGGCTGACCAATAGATACTCGCGAAGCGAAGGTATCTGGCGGTATTGCTCGAACTTCTTGCCCCGATCGTAAGCCTCCGTCGAATCGGAGAGCACTTCGGCGATGAGCACCGGGTTGACCAGGGTGTCTTCCTCCGCGTCCATGAACCGCTGAGGCCTGCACACCACCGAAAGGTCGGGATAGGTCAGCAGGCCGGTCGCCTCCACTTTTACCCGGAGGTCGCTGTTGAATGGCTCGCAGGAGCGGCCCTTGAGGCGCACGCTAAATTCGCGGACAAGATTGGTGGCGATGCGGCTGTGCTGCCGGGTTCCGCCGGCCATGGCGAAAAGGTCGCCGCCGAAGAACTCACTCTTGAACACGGCGGCGCGCTCAACGGCCAGATACTCGGCCTCGGTCAAACGGCGGACTGGTTCGGGAACGCCCATCACGCGGTGCAGTTTAGATTTTCCGGCGGCGAAAGCAAGTTGCCGGATTGTCACCGGAAGTCTGACCGGCCCGCCTTTCGGTTTTCCTACACCAGCTCCGGTGCCTCGAAATCCTCGGACGGCTTGAACAACGGACGCCCGGCGCGGTCCTCCGGATACTCAAAGACTTTGCCTTCGAAGTTGCGGATGACCACGCGATCGGCGTTGCGGCTCAACACGTATTCGGGATTCACCGGCACCTTGCCGCCGCCGCCGGGAGCGTCAATGACATACTGGGGCACGGCGTAGCCAGTGGTGTGGCCGCGCAGGGCGGTCATCACTTCCAGCCCTTTGCGCACGCTGGCGCGCAGATGCGCGGAGCCGGCGATGAGGTCGCATTGGTAGATGTAGTAGGGCTTCACGCGGCACATGAGGAGCTTTTGCACAAGCGTCTTCATCACCGTCGCGTCGTCGTTCACCTGCTTGAGCAACACCGACTGGTTGCCCAGCGGGATGCCGGCGTCAGCCAGGCGGCCCAGTGCGTCACGGACCTCGGTGGTCAACTCGCGAGGGTGATTCGTGTGGATGCTCAGGAACAGCGGGTGAAACTGTTTCAACATCGCGCACAACTCCGGCGTGATGCGCTGTGGAAGGAAAATCGGAATGCGCGTGCCAATGCGGAGAAACTCGACGTGCGGAATGGCGCGGAGGCGGCTCAGGAGATCTTCGAGCTTCTCGTCGCTGAAGAGCAGCGGGTCACCGCCGCTCAACAGCACGTCCCGCACGGCGGGCGTTTTGGCGATGTAGTCAATCTGCCGGTCGAACTCCGGGTGAAAATCGTAGCCGGTCGCGTTGCTCACCAGTCGCGACCGTGTGCAGTAGCGGCAATAACTGGCGCACCGGTCGGTGACGAGAAACAACACGCGGTCCGGGTAGCGATGCACCAGGCCGGGCACGGGTGAATGGCTGTCTTCGCCGCAGGGGTCGCTCATCTCCCAAGGCGCGGTGTGGGTCTCCTCGATGCGCGGAACGACTTGCCGGCGGATGGGGCAATTCTCATCCGCTGGATCGATCAGGTTAAAAAAATACGGCGTGATGCCCAGCGCCAGCTTGGTGTTGGCGAGTTGGGTGCCGGCGTATTCCTCCGGCGTGAGCGTGGGCATCAGGCGATGGAGTTGGGCAAGCGTGGTGATCCGGTTCTTGAGTTGCCACTGCCAGGTGTTCCAATCCCGGTCGGGAACATCGCTCCAAAATCCTCGCCCGGCGGAGCGAAACTCTTTCAAATCGTGGAACGCCTTCGATTCGGTGGCCTGGCGACCCTCTCCCGCTGCATTACTGCTGTGCATTGCGGGCGAACTATAAAATTGGCGGAACGCCTGTCAATGTCATGGTTGGGCAAGGTTCCGACAGTCAGTCTGTGGCTGCTTCACGGGCGAACCGACGCCGTGGCGGGCAGTTTGCGGCGGAGGATCTCACGCTGGGCATCCAGTTCATCCAAACGGCGGACGGTCTCGTTCACTGCCAATCGAACGTTGGGGACCACCTGGTTTTTGGATGCGGACGCGCCGCGGGCTTTGTTCCGTTTTTGCAGATAAGATTCCAGGGTCTGGCGATACTCGTCCAGCAGGCCGGCGGCTTCGGGGGACAGGCGCAGCCGGAGCGCCTGGAGTTGGAAAACTTTCAACACGAGCATGGGTGTCTGGCGGGTAAACTCCCATTCGGAAATGACGCTCTGCAGTTTTACCCGGGTCGGCATCGGGAGTTCCTGCGGTTGCAAACGCACCTGGACGACAGTGGCGAGGGTTTCGTCGAGCTGTCTCCAACTGGTTTCGTGCTGCGAAACGGCCTCCGGGTCGCGCGCGGTGACCTGCATCGCCGCGAGCGTCCACCACTTGTCCGCGTCGAGCAACTGAGGAAAATACGGATTGAACGCGCGGAGAAAGGCCGTCTGCCAGTTGAGATGCTCCGCCAGTATCCCCAGCATCTGGCGCAGGCAGGCGCGGCCGTTACGCAGGCGAAACAGTTCATGGATAAAAACGTGCGCGCAACTGCGATAAACTTCCGCTGCAGTGCCAGCGAGGTGTTCCTCCCCCGGCCAGTTCAGTTCATTGAGGGTGAGCGGCGCGTGAGCGCGCAACACTTCTCGGGCGCGGGCCAACGGATCTGCGCGGCGCCCATCGCGCGACGCGGCGGTTTGAGATTCGAGAGCCAGATCAGCCAGTTCGGATGTTTGCAGGTGCGCCACCAGACCGTCGGCCAGCCACGGTGGCAATTCGGCAGCCAGCGGCCCCCCGCTCCGGTTGGCGATCTCCATCAGCAATACCTCGACGATGGTTTTGAGAAAGCGTTGCGTCTCCACCCGCTCCGGCAATTTGACCTGATAGCTCCAGCCGTCCGCGTATCGTGTCGAGGTCACCGCAATCGGCTCGTGCTCCTGGCGGTTGGGATGGAGCGAAACGTTTATGGGCGAGCGCCACTGGTCGGCGGCGGCCAGTTCTTGCAGCAACGCCTGTTTGATGCGTTCACAGGAAACCGTCAGCACGGCTGGGGCGAGGCGAATGCGCGCGACGCCGGAGGTGGGGGCGAAGTTCACCGACGAAACACCGGGCGCCAGTCCGCGCACCACGAATTGCCCGGACTGGCTGCGCAGCACAAGCGGTTCAGCGGAAAAAGCCGGAGCGACCGCGCTGAACACCATCCAGCCCGCGAGCATCACGCCCAACGCGCCCAGCCGGCGGCGAGGGGTGATTGGAAAATGTTCCCCGCTGGCCATGCTAATCGCCGGCCTTCACTGGCTTGGCAGGTTTGCTCTCCGTCTTGGCGGGCGCCGCCTTGCTTTCAGCGGCGGCGGGGGTGCCGGTATCCTTTTTGGCTGCCGCCTTGTATTTCTCGCTGCGGTAATCGGTGATGTAAAAACCGCTGCCTTTGAACAGCAACCCCCCTCCGGCGCTGACAAGCTTCTTCACCCGGCCCTTGCCCCACTTCTTTTGGGGGCAAAGCTCCTTCGGGCAGACAGCCAGCGCCTTGTCCGTCATGGACTGAATCTTTTCAAATTCATGGTCACATTTGGTGCAATGGTATTCGTAGGTCGGCATAGACGGGTTCGAATCTTCAGTCGTTGAACGACGAAAAGTGTAACCCGGATGAACCGGGAAACAAGGAGAGATGTGGCCTGATTGCGCCACGGTTTTCGACGTTGCCGCGCGGACAGGCCATCTCTATGATTCGCTCGTTGTGATGACTCAACCCGCCCCCGCATTGAATTCACCCGCCGCCCGCGCCGATGGGCGCCGGGCCAATCAACTCCGGCCCGTGCGGTTCCAGAACCACATCGCGCCATACGCGACTGGCTCGACCTTGATCGAGTGGGGCAACACACGCGTCATCTGCGGCGTGACGGTGGAGGAAACCGTGCCCAAATGGATGAAAGAGCAGGGCGTGACTGGCGGCTGGATTACCGCCGAGTATTCGATGCTGCCGTATTCGACGCTTCAAAGGAAGCAGCGCGACATCGCCAAGGGCAAGCTGGACGGGCGCTCCTCGGAAATCCAGCGGCTCATCGGCCGGGCGATGCGTGCCGCGCTCAACCTGGAAAAACTTGGTTCGCGAACCATCTGGGTGGATTGCGACGTGTTGCAAGCCGACGGTGGCACACGCACGGCAGCCATCACCGGCGCATTCGTCGCCCTGTCGCTGGCGGTGAAGAAATTGCAGGCCGAGGGCAAGCTCAAAGAAAGTCCGGTGCATAAAGGAATCGCCGCCGTTAGCGTCGGGGTCGTCGGCGGCCAGCCGCTGCTCGACTTGTGTTACACCGAGGATGTTGGCGCGGCGGTGGATTTGAACCTGGTGATGAATGCCGCAGGCGAATTCATCGAACTACAAGGCACGGGCGAGGAGGCAACGTTCAGCGAGGCCGAGCTGGCGGCGTTGCTCGCACTAGGCAAGGCGGGCATTGGCGAGTTGCTGGCGTTGCAGCAGGAAGCCTTGCGGTGAGTTCCGGTTTTTCCCATCCGGCTCTCGATTGAACGGAGCAAGTGCCCCCAACCAAACCCGATCGCAAGATGTCCACTCCCACCACTCTGTTCCTGCTCCGTCACGGCGAAGTCGAGCACCGTTACCATCGTGTCTTTGGCGGACGCATTGACATGGAGTTGTCACCGTTGGGCCATGACCAGGCGGCGAAGCTGGCGCGCTATCTCCGCCAGCGTCCGCTTGACGCGATATACGCCAGCCCGATGAAACGGGCGCAGCAAACCCTCGCCCCGCTGGCCGGGCATTGCGCGCGAAAGCCGGTCGTTCTGCCGGGCTTGCGCGAGGTGGATTTTGGTGACTGGACCGGGCTGAACTGGGAAGAGGTGCGGACGAAGTTTAATGCGAGCGCCTTTGAGTGGCTGGACAAACTGGAGCACGCGGCCATCCCCAACGCCGAGTGCGGCAGGACCTTCCGCGCCCGCGTCGAGCCTTGCCTGCAACAGATCATCCGTGACCACGCCGGTGAGACCGTCGCAATCGTTTGCCACGGAGGCGTCGTCCGCATGATGCTTTCGATCCTGATGGCGTTGCCACTGCCGAAGCTGGCAGGGTTTGAAATTGATTACGCCAGTCTCACGCACGTCGAGCACCACCCGCACAAGACGGAGGTGCAGTTGCTCAACTTCACCCCGTGGCGCGACCTCGCATGAAGGCCGGTTCGTTGTGGCGCCTGTCCGTGGCGGTCACGCCGGAGGCCGAGGACGCGGTCGTGGAATTGTTGGAGAAAATATTCCACCAGGCGCCATCCGTTTACACCGATGCGGAGAGCGGGTGCAGTTCCGCCACGGTTTATCTGGCGAGCCGCGGCGCGGTTTCGGCTGCCCGGCGTGCGAGGATCAACGCCGGTCGCGCACGAATTCGTGCGTGCGGATTGGATCCTGGATCCGATGCCATTTCGTTCAGGAAAATCCGGCGCGAAGACTGGGCGGAATCTTGGAAGCGCCACTTCCCGCCGATGCCAGTTGGCGACACGCTGTTGATCAAACCCAGTTGGAGCCGCCGGCGCCCCAAGCGCGGGCAGGCGGTGGTGGTGTTGGATCCGGGTTTGAGCTTCGGCACGGGACAACATCCGACGACGCGGTTCTGTCTGGAACAACTGGCGGCGTGTCACAAACCGGGGCAGACGCAATCGTTCTTGGACATCGGCACGGGGTCAGGGATTCTTGCCATCGCCGCCGCCAAGTTGGGCTTTCGTCCGGTGGAAGGTTTCGATTTTGACAGGGCGGCTGTGCGAATCGCGCAGGACAACGCCCGCCGCAACCGTGTAACGGGACACCTACGACTGTTACGTCAGGACTTAACACGTTTGCCAATTCGAAGCGGGCGCAAGTACGACGTGATTTGCGCGAATTTGATCGCTGACCTGCTGATCGCCGAGCGGACGCGGATACTGAATCGCTTGATAACCGGCGGTACGCTGGTTTTGGCGGGTGTTCTAGGGTCGCAATTCGCCGCGGTTCGGCGGGCATATCAAGCCTGCGGACTGAGACTGACGGCGCGACAATCGGAGAACGAATGGGAGTCCGGGGCGTTCGTACGGGTTTGAGATTGTCCCAAGTCGGTACAGGTGATGGCTGGTTTGATACAGTCCGCCAAAAAATAACCTGAAAATATCCTTGAACCTTTTCGGCGCAGATTACATCCAAGGATTCGATGAGCTCTGAAATTGTTGATGTCAGAAGCTGTTACCTAGTGAGGTGCTTTCCAAGCGATCCCGTGGCATTGAACAAGCTTTGAGCTTAAACAGAAAGGAAAGCTATATGACAAAATCGATCGATGTAATAACCGAAATCATACGCAGTCCCAAGCCGCCCTTCCGCAAAGCCGACGACCGCCCGGTCAAAGCCCAGAAGCACCGCTACGAGCGGCGGAAAGTCAAAGAATTCATCCGCCTCGGCGATTGGGGACAGGAAAACCCAGCCTGACTTGGATAGTCGAATTGAATCAAGCCACGCGTTCGCGCGTGGCTTTTTTATTTTTGGGCCGGAGTTCCGGAAGAACGCGGCGGTTGGACACAGCTACTTGGAAGGCTCGGAGCTGATCGTTGCCTGCGGGTGGTAATGGTCGTGGCCCGAACTCTCAAACCGGCCAATCAACGCAGAGAACGCGAGCCCGGCCAGCAGCGCAAAAGAGAGTTTCCAGCGATCGTGCGAGTGGAACTGGATTTCAGGAAGCAGGTCACTTGCGGAAATGCATAGAAATGCCCCTGCTGTAAATGCGAGCGTCGCACCCAGGAAATGCTGGGCAGCAACCGCGCCACCATATTGGCTTGCCCCGAAATAAAAAAGCACCGCACCCGCCGGAATGGCCAGCGCGAATACGCCATTCATCACGTGGCAGGAAAATTTTGAGCGTCCGCCGGCAGCCATCAAGGTCCCAATCGCCATTGCGTCAAATGGCTTGTGGAGAATGATGACCAGAAACGTCCCCAGCCCGGCCAGCCCAATCCGCCCGCCGTCGGCTGCGTGTGACTCGGCTTCGACGCTCGCTGCCAGTGCCAGTCCGTCCACGAGCGTGTGCAGCGTCAGGCCGAGCGCGGCTCCGGTCCACGAGAGCCGGCGCGCGGATTGTTCCGCCAGCGTATGGCCATGCTCGTGGTTGCAATGTTCGTGGTGGTGGTCATTTGCCGTAGGTGGTTTAGCGGCTTCGGCAGCTTCTTCTGGCACATCGTGATGATGGAAGTGAAAAAAGCGCTGCGCAAAAAACATGACGAGAAATCCGCCCAATAACCAGGCGGCGGCATGGTCAATCGAATGCAACTGCTGCCACGCATGCGGCAGCAAGTGCAGTAATCCCACGCCGAGCATCAACCCAGCGACAAAACTGATGGCCACTTGCAGGCGCTTGTGAGTCAGCCGGACAAACATTGGCAACCACCCTCCGGCCAGCGAAGCCAACAGGATCAGTCCGCTGTAGAGTGCCAGCAGCATCACGGGGGACATGGTTGGTTCGCTCATTCCGGTGGAGAAGCTAAAGTGTTCACGCGGCTTGTCAGCTTCGTTCTGCGTCCGCTGATCTTTCGGTCAAAAAAAATCCCGCAACCATGCGGTTGCGGGACGCGAGAACGCAACAATCCTACTTCATCAATAACATCTGGCGCGCACGTTTGATGGAGCGGTTGAGTCGCCGCTGATAATGGGCGGGCAGACCCGTGTATTTGCGCGGCAGGATGCGCCCCTGGTCGGTGACGAACTGCTTGAGCAGCGTGACGTTTTTGTAGTCGAGCGAATCCACCGTGAAGTCAACTTTTGGCTTGGGGCGGGGCGTGCGACGTTCGGTCATCGGCGATTTGCCGCGGTCCCGGCGGCTGTCGCGTTTTTCTGTATGGGTCTTGCGAGGCATAAGCAGTTACTTGATTTCCTTGTGCAGCGTGCGACGCCGGAGGAACGGGTTGAATTTTTTGATCTCCAGTTTCTCGGTCTGCAATTTTTTGTTGCGGGTGGTGGTGTAGCGGGAGGGGGTCTTGCCTTCCTTCCGCGCTTCGGTGCATTCGAGGGTGATGATTTCTCTGGCCATAAAACCTATTCTTTCTCCTTTGCCGGTTTCTCTTCGACTTCTTCCTCTTCTGTCTCAATCTCGACGGCACCGGCGCTGTCCACAGTGCCCAGCGCGCCAAGGCGTCGCTGGCGCAAAGCCCCGTCGCGCTCCAACTGCGCCTGGGCTTCCACGGTAAAGCGCGTCCAGGGAATCGCCGCCAAACGGGCCTTGGGGATGGACTTGCCGGTCACTTCACAAACCCCGTAGGTGTTCCTCTCGATTCGTTTCAAGGCTTCCTCGATCTCGTAGATCGCGTCCTGATCCGACGAGAGCAAGCTAAGGGCGAAATCGCGGTCAAAATTATCCGTCCCCGAATCGGCCATGTGCAGACTGTAGCTGGACATCTCCTCCGCGGATTCCTTGGCCAGTCCGTTCATCTGCTGCAACAAGCGATCACGCAGGTCGAGGAGGTTTTGATAATATTTGGCCCATTCCGAGGGAATCTTGGGCAGCCCGTTTTTGCCTTTGGTGGCCGTGGCTGTCCGAGTCCCCAGAATCAAGGCGGAGGTGGTGGACGGACGCGCCTTTCCTTTCGCCGCAGGCTTGGGGGCGCTTTTCTTCACGATTTTCTTTTTTGTTGTCACAACAACTTAAGCTGTACGGTTCGCCCGATTATCATTGTCATTCGCCGGGCAAATTCCTCGAACTTCAATTCAAGGGGGCGCGAATCTAACAAACAGGAGCAAATACGCCACAAAATTTTTCGGATAATTTCGGACCCGAAATAACGGTCCGATCCGCCGCAATACGCGTGGGGAATATCAATGCCCTTGCAGGCTCGGCTGGGCAGCCCGAATCACCGTCGAACTGGGAGTCGTGTTGTTGGGAGCGGGTGCCCCTTGATCCACAATGGCTTGTCCGCCGCTGGAGGGCAATGGATCCGCAGCGGGAGGGACCAGCAGCACGCGCGCGCGATCCAGTTCGGCTTTGAATACGAAATGATTTTTCGGCGTGATGACGAGATTTTTCAGCAGTCCGGATTTTTTGTGGATGACGAGATAGCGGTTACCGGGAGACAACGTGTTGCACCATTTCTCCGCCCAAAACAGCCGTTGCGTTCCGATGTGTTTGATGTTCAGCAGTCGCACCCAGCGGACGGGCAAGCCCAGCCAGGTGATTCGCAGGCACCTCGCGGTCACGTGGTACCGAATCGTCGTGCAGGACAAAACCAGCAGTCCGGTACCCAAAAAAACAAACGCCAGGATGATCGCCAAATCGCGCATAACTCAATTCACCGTCCGTATCCAAACCACAAACACAGCATCGGCACGATGTCGCCCGGTCTGAACATCCGGCGCAACGCCCGTGATTGGCGCGTCAAGTGGACTGCCAGGACGATGCCTGATCCCATAGTGATGGAGGTGACTGACATCACACTAATGATAGCATGGAACCGCGCCAGCGAACAGGCGTTGACCGGGTTCGTCGGGCGGGTTGAATCACTCACGGTTGCGCGGGCGCGGGGATGAAGATCTTCTGGCCAATCTTGAGCTTGCTCCAATTCACGCCCGGGTTGGCGTCGGTGATTTGCCGGGCCGTGATCTTAAATCCCTGCTTCGCCAGTTTCGCCGAGATGGTGGTGGGATGGTCGTTGGCCTGGATGGTGTATTCGTAACCTCGCTCCGGTGCACCGGGCGGAACGGTTGGGGTCGGCGTGGAACTGCGGCCAGGGGGATTCGTGCGCACGGGCGAGGTCGGCTTTTCCGAGAGGCCGCGACGGAAGTCGGCCAGGGCCGTGAGAATTTTTTCGTTGTCGGCAATACGCTTGCGGTCCACCTCCTTGATCGCCTCAGCCAGGCTCTCCAGGCTTTTCTGCGTGCCAGCAGCCGCGGCGTTGTTGTTGAGGCGGGTGATCGCTTCACGGAGCGCGCGCAATTCCTCGCCCAACCCGTTCATCCGCTTTTGGTGGGAAAGAATCGTTTCTTCCAGGTTTTCAATCTTGGCGGCCACCGTCTTGAAACGCTCCTCGGACTCCTGCTTCTCGGCGATGGCCGCGGGCGTATCCTGCGCGTGAAACGAGGGCGCGGCGACGAAGACGAACAAGACAGTGAAAAGGCAAAAGCGTTTCATGCGGCGAAAATAGGAACGGCGCGCAGCGCACGCAAGCGAAACGTGGCGGCGGCACGGGGGACACTCCAAACGTTCTGGCCGGCTCGAACTTTGAACTTTGAACTTTGAACTTTGAACTTACCCTCCACACGTGACGATTCTGGAAGTCATTCAACGCAGCACCGAATTTCTTGCGCGCAAAGGCGTGGACTCACCTCGCCTCCAGATCGAACTGTTATTGGCCCACGTTCTCCAGATGCCGCGACTCAAGTTGTATCTGAGCTTCGACCGCACTCTGACCGAGCCGCAACTGGCCACGCTGCGCGACCTGGTGAAACGGCGCGCAGACCGCGAACCGCTCCAGCATATCCTTGGCTCCACGTCGTTCTGCGGCCTGGAAATCACCGTCAATCGCGCCGTGCTCATCCCGCGACCTGAAACCGAACAACTCGCGGAAAAAGCCTGGCAGTGGCTCTCCAATCGCAACTCCGAACTGGCAACCGTTCTCGACTTTGGCACCGGCAGCGGCTGCCTGGCCATCGCCATCGCCGTGAAGTGCCCGGCCGCCCGGGTTTGCGCGCTGGATATTTCTGAGACGGCCCTCGCCCTCGCCCGCCAGAACGCCGCCCGGCACGCAGCGAGCGACCGGATTCAGTTTCATCTCGGCGACGGCTTTGCCGCCCTGCCCGGCGGAATGCGCTTTGACCTGCTCGTCAGCAATCCGCCCTACATCGCGAGCGCCGAAATCGAAACCCTCCAGCCCGAAGTGCGTGACCACGACCCGCGTCTCGCGTTGGACGGTGGCCAGGATGGCCTGGAATTCTACCGCCGGCTCGCCGCTGAAGGCCCGGCCCGCCTCGCTCCCGGCGCTCGCGCGATGTTCGAGTTCGGCGACGGACAGGCGCCAGCTCTTCAGGAAATCTTCGAGGCGCACCAGTGGGTGATTGACGCGGTGGAACGCGATTTATCGGGCCGCGAGCGAATCTTAATTGCACGCCACGCCGGGAACTGAAATTCTCGCCCGGCAGTTGCGCGTAAAACCAGCGGCACATTTTTCATGGACAGCTTGTTAATCAAAGGCGGCGTGCCCTTGCACGGCGAGGTCACCATCAGCGGTGCGAAGAACGCCGTGCTGCCCATCATGGCGGCCACGCTCCTCACCGCCGAACCGTGCGTCATCCGGCGCGTGCCGGACCTGACCGACGTGCAGTTCATGGCCAAAATCCTCGCCTCGCTCGGCGCAAAAGTGACGGTGGACGGCGACACCGTCACCGTGCAGGCGCGCAAACTCAAGCCCGTGGGCAACTACGATCTCATCCGCAAGATGCGCGGCTCGATTTGCATCCTCGGCCCGCTTCTGGGCCGGCAACGCCAGGCGCAAGTCTCGCTCCCCGGTGGTTGCGTCATCGGCCCGCGCCCGATTGATCTCCACTTGAAGGGCATGAAGGATCTTGGCGCGAAGGTGACGATTGACAGCGGCTACATCCACGCCCACGCGCGGCGGCTGGTCGGCGCGGAAATTTTTCTCGGCGGTCGCGCCGGCCCCACCGTGCTCGGCACCGCCAACGTGATGATGGCCGCCGTGCTGGCCGAGGGCGTGACGACCATCGAGAGCGCCGCGTGCGAACCGGAGGTGGTGGACCTGGCCTGTTTCCTGAACAAGATGGGCGCGAAGATCGCCGGTGCCGGCAGCCCCACGATCAGCATCAGCGGCGTCAAGGAACTCCGCGGCGCGGAACACGAAGTCATCCCCGACCGCATCGAAGCCGCCACCTTCGCCATCGCCGCCGCCGCCACGGACGGCGAGGTCACCATCCACGGTGCGCGCCCCGACCAGATGAGCGCCGTGCTCGACAAGCTGCGCGAGGCGGGCGTGCGGTTGGAACGCAACGGCCTGACGTTCACCGTGCGGCGTGGCCCCCGCCTCAAGCCGGTGGACATCACGACGCTGCCCTACGCCGGCTTCCCGACCGACGCGCAGGCGCAGATGATGGTGTTGATGGCGCTGACGCCGGGGTTGAGCATCATCACCGAGCGCATTTTTGAATCGCGCTTCATGCACGTGAGCGAACTGGCGCGGCTGGGCGCGGAGATTTCCATCGAAGGCCCCAGCGCCATTGTCAAAGGCGGGCGGAGGTTGAGCGGCGCACCCGTGATGGCGAGCGATCTGCGCGCCTCCGCCGCGCTGGTAATCGCGGGCCTGGCGGCGGAGGGTTCCACCCAAGTCAACCGCATCTACCACCTCGACCGCGGCTACGAAAAGATTGACGTGAAGCTCCGCCGCCTGGGTGCGCGCATCAAAAGAATTTCCGAAACATGAAAGCCCTTATCGCCATCGTCGCCGTCGTGGTCGTCTGTTTCGGCGCTTACAAAATCTGGGAATACTGGGACCAGACCGATCAGGAACGCGCCGCCAAGCAACAGCCCACCAGCGAGAGTCTCGACCCCACCCGGCTCCCCGGTTTGGATCCCAAGTACGAAGTCCTTCTGCAGCAGGCGCGGCGCGAAGGTGCCGCCAGCCTCAAACGCTGGCTGGAGGCGTACAAGACTTCCGGCGTGGCCAAGGATCCGCGCCTGGCCTGGATCGAACTCGATTACGTGGTGATGATTTCCACCGAGAACCCCATCGAAGCCAAAAAGGTTTTTGCCCGCGTCAAAAGCCGCACCCCCGCCGACTCGCCGGTGTATCCGCGCATCAAGGCGCTGGAAAAGACTTACGAGTAAGCCCTGCCGCCCGTTAAGCCGGATCGCGCGGAAAAATAGGCTCGCCATTCACCGAGCCTGCCGTTAGGTTTGCGGTGACTCCGAGACGAAAGCGATTGCTTATGGACGTGATTTTCAAATGTTCCCAGTGCGAACAGGAACTGTCGGTGGACTCCACCGGTGCCGGCAGCGAAATTCAATGCCCCTCCTGCGGCGAGAGCATCGTCATCCCGCCGCCGGACCCGCAAGCCGCCCCCGCCGCCCCACCGCCCGGCCCAATCAACGCGATGGCCGCCGCCGCCGCCGCGAAGGAGGAAAAACATTTTGCCGTGCCCATCCATGACAGGCCGACCGAAAATCTCATCGGCAAACCGTTGCAACCGCTCGAAGCCGCCGCCAAAGGCGCGATCAGGCTCCGCGTCAAAACCATCCGCCACTCGGATTGTGTTGAAGTCGGCAAGGACCACTTCGACGAGGTGGTCACCGCGTTTCTGGAAAAGACTGGCGAGACCAACGTCGTCACCGTCTCCACCTTCAACTACACCCACCAGGATCTGGGCACGCGCGCCTGGGTGACTGACTACGGCGCCTTTATCGTCTATCGCGGATAGGCTTCCACCTGATTTATCGCTGGTTTCGACGGAATGACGGGGATGGAGGAAGTTCAAAGCTCAACAGCCGCTCCAACGACCATACTCCAGCTTGGTCGTTCCCTGCTTTGAACTTTGAGCTTTGAACTTCCCTCCCCCGCTCCTTAGTTTCGCCGCCGCGTGCATAAGATCGCTTTCCAACTTGGCCCCTGGCCCGTCCATTGGTACGGCATCCTGCTGGCACTGGCCGTCATCACCGGCCTGTGGCTGGCCGGTCGGCGTGGATTGCGCGACGGCCTGCCGCCGGAGGCCATCGTGGACCTTGGCCCGTGGATGCTCCTGAGCGCCATTGCCGGGGGACGCGCGCTCTACGTCATCTCCTACTGGCGCGAAGATTTCGCCGGGCATCCGTGGTGGAAGGTCTTTCTCGTCAACCAGGGCGGCCTTGTCTTCTACGGCGGCTTGATCGTGGGGTCGCTGGTCTTCTTCTTTTACACCGGCGCGAAGAAACTGCCGCGCTGGAAAATGGCGGACGCCCTCGCCCCCAGCATCGCGCTGGGCCATGCCATCGGCCGCGTCGGCTGCCTGATGACCGGCTGCTGCTACGGACGGCCCACCGACGTGCCCTGGAGCATCTACTTCCCCAACCCGCATCCCACCGACGGCGCGGACGTGCATCCCGTGCAGATTTACGAATCGCTGCTGAACCTTGCGCTTTACACCGCGCTCGCGTGGCTTCATCGCCGCAAGAAATTCGACGGCCAGGTCATCGCCACCTACCTCATTTGCTACCCCGTGCTGCGCGCCGGCGTGGAAACCTTCCGGGGCGACTACCCCGTGCGCTACCTCGGCGGCGGCGTGACCCCCGCGCAACTGGTGAGCGCCGGCATCCTGCTCGCGGGCCTGCTGCTCTTCTGGAAACTGCCCCGCCCGCTGCCAAAGCAAGCGTAGCCGATGGCGCATTGAAGAAGATGGCGAACGACCTCCATCCTCGCCCGTTCCTCCTCGCCGGCCCCACCGCCGTCGGCAAATCCGAAATAGCGTTCCAGCTCGCCGAACGGCTTGGCGGCGAAATCCTCTCCGTGGACTCCATGCAAGTCTATCGCGGCCTGGACATCGGCACCGCCAAACCCACGACCGCCGAACGCGCCCGGGTGCCGCACCACCTGATTGACGTGGTGGATCTGACCGCGCCGTTCGACGCCGCGCAATTCGTCCGCCTCGCCCACCGTGCCGTGGAAGAAATCCAGTCACGCGCGCACGTGCCGATCCTCTGCGGTGGCACCGGCCTTTACTTCCAGGCTTTCCTCGAAGGACTGGGCGAAGCCCCGCCCGCCGACCCCGCGCTCCGCGCCGAACTGCAAGCCACGCCCCTGCCCGAACTCCTGCGCGAACTGGAACAACGCGACCCCGTCACCTTTGGAAAAATTGACCGCGCCAACCCCCGCCGCGTCATCCGGGCCGTGGAAGTCATCCGCCTCACCGGCCAGCCCTTCTCCGCCCAACGCGCCGACTGGAGCGCCGCCCCACGCCCCACGCCCCACGCCCCAAACTTCTTCTGCCTCACCCGCGCCCCCGCCGATCTCCACGGCCGCATCACCGCGCGAGTGGACGCCATGTTCGCGCGCGGCCTGGTGGATGAAACGCGCCGCCTCCTCGCCGCCGGCCTGGCGGAAAACCAGACCGCCCTGCAAGCCATCGGCTACCGGCAGGTGGTGGAACATCTGCGCGGCGAACGCCCGCTCGCCGAAACCATCGAACTCGTCAAAACCCGCACCCGCCAGTTTGCCAAGCGGCAGATGACGTGGTTCCGCCGGCAACCCGTGACGTGGCTGCCTCTGCAACCCACCGACACCGCTGCCGCCATCGCAGCACAATTGGCCTCGATCATGACGGACCGGTGAAACAGGGGCGATGAATACGGTGAAGGCTTCGCACGCAACCGTGGCTTGCAAACATGTTCAACCGGCGTATTTTTTCGCCATGACCGTCGCGCTGGCCAGAGATGTTGAAGACTTTCTGCGGGAACAAGTCCGTTCCGGTGTCTGTGCGGATGCCGGTGAACTGGTCAACGACCTCATCCGCTCGCTCCGCGAGCAACAGCGAAAGTCCTTCGACCTCACGCCCGAACTGGAAGCGTGGTTGCTGGCGGCGGCGGACCAACCCGCCACCCCGCTGACGAAAGCCGACTTCGACGCCATCCGCGAACGGGTGGGCGCGCGCGCGCCCTTGTGCTGTTGAGCCGGGCGCGATTCCAGTTGGCATCCGGGGGGAAACAAGGTAGTAATCAGCCATGACATCGTTCGCTCAAACGTTGGATGTGATTGAATCGCTGTCGGTGGACGAGCAGGAGGACGTTTTGGAAGTCATGCAACGCCGTCTTGCCGAGCGCCGCCGCGCTGAACTCATCGCCACCGTGAAACAATCCCGGAAGGAATTTGCCGCCGGCAAATGCAAGCCCGCGTCCGTGGCCGCCATCATGCGGCAGGTCAAGGCGTGAAGCATTGCCTCATCCCCGCGCCTGCGTTCGTCCGCGCTTCCCGCCGCTTCCTCAAAAAACACCCTGCGTCGGCGAGCGACCTGGAGGCGCTTTTGCAATGTCTGGGAGCCGACCCGTTTGCCCCGGCGTTGCGCACCCACAAACTCAAAGGCGCGCTGGCCGGTTCATGGGCGGTCAGTGGTGGTTACGACCTGCGTGTCGTATTTCATTTTTCGAGACACCAGGGCCGGCCTGCTTTAATCCTCGAAGCCATCGGCACGCACGACGAGGTCTACTGACCAAACCAAGTCTTTCGGGCACGCGCGGCGGGAACTCAACGCCAAGACGCCAGGGCGCGGGGAAAACTGGATAGCTTCTTTGCGTACTTCACTCGCGCTTGTGTTTTTTTCTCAATGCTTCCGCCTCTTTGATCAACTGAGAGAGTGGCACACCGACACCATGAGCAAGCGAATCTGCCAAGTTCACACTCGGGTTGCGGATGCCGCGTTCAACCATCCCAACCATCTTCACGTCCACGTCTGCGCGTTCACTCAGCATCTCTTGTGTGATGTTCTCGACTTTCCTGTGCTGGCGCAGGATGACGCCGAATGCGTCAGCCAAGCTCGTTTTCAGCATTATTGCATCGTGGCAGTCGAAAGTATGTGATTGACAGGGACTATAGTCCCTCTACACTTTACCGAAATCGTTCGCTGCCGCTGGCGGTGGAATGTCCCAAAAAACAGCCCATGAACGTGAATCAGCTACCCTCTGCACCGGGCCACTATTGGCGCTCAAGCGCAAATTCATCGACGCGCGTCCGCCCCTCGTCGCTGGCCAGTCCGAGGTACGCGAATACCGCCCGCGCTACCGCTTCGACGACCATGCCGTAAGGGAAATCATTTCAAACACAACCAACAACAACTCGCAAAAAACAAACAAACCAATGAAAACAAATTCCAAAGACACCTGCTTATTGTCGCTCGTGATCGGATTACTAATGTGGGCCGGTAGTGCCAAAGCCCTGCCCGGCGGCACAATCTATGTCTGCAACTCTGGTGATGATACCGTTTCTGTCATCTCCCTTAACACGCTGACTGTGGTGACAAGCATCGCTGTGGGAGATGGCCCTGGCTTCGTCATTGTCACACCCGATGGCTCCAAAGCATACGTTGCGAACAGGCTGGCAAATACTATCTCAGTAATTCGCACGAGTACGGATTCGGTAATCGCAACGATCCCAGTTGGAACTGAGCCAACTCAGATCGCGGTGAGTCGGGACAGCCAGCGCGTTTATGTGGCCAACAGGGGATCGTCCACCATTTCCATTATCGACACCGCATCGGACTCGATCCTCACCAACGTGCCAACGTTTCGTTCTTCGCCAATCACGCTCGCGTTTCATCCAGTTCGCGACGAAGTGTGGGTGGGCTACAATAGCGGTCTGGAAGGCGGCGGCGCGATTGAAGCGCGATCCGCAACGGACCTCAGCTTGCTCGCCAGTCTTGTCTCTGACTTTATCTACTATGCTTCCGCTGACCTGGCGTTTCTCCCGGATGGCAGTGAGGTTTACGGTGCGGAGGGGTGCGGGGACTGCGGGCGGTACAACCGAATTTCCGGGAGCTATTCAAGCGGGGCTATCGACGCCATCGAGGCGACATTTTTTGAGGATGGAAATGGTGCTGCCTTGGCCGTGGCCGTTAATCCGATCAGCAGCCGGGTCTATTTGGCGGGGCTGGGCCAGAGCGGACCTCACCGTGTGGTGGAATTCGACCGGAATGCAACGCCGCAGATCGGACGCACCGTCACCTTCAGCGCGGCACCCAGTGACCTCGTGGTTGCGCCCGATGGCCAGCGTATCTTCGTCGCGAATCAGGCTGCATCTGGTTTCGTTTCGGTCCTCGACACGGTGACATTCACTTCGGTGGGAACCGTGAACGTGGGCAACTCCCCCAGCGGCATCGCCATCAAACCGAATCCTCCCATAAATCTTACCATAGCGGTGGCCGATGTTCAGGTCTGTTGGAACTCATTATCCAACACCATTTATCAGGTCGAGTACAAGTCCGGGCTTACCACCAACACTTGGCAACCGTTAGGCCCACTTGTAAACGGCAATGGCTCGACAAATTGCATTGTTGACTCTGTCCTCATTGATCCACAACGCGTCTATCGTGTTCGCATACCGTAAAGAAAATCGCCGCGTTTCTGGCGCGGGGGATGACGCGCGGTATTTCCAAATCAGCGGGCCGGTGCAGCCGGGCAATTCGGGCGGGGCGCTGGTGGACGAGCGGGGCAACGTGGTGGGGGTGATGTCGGCCAAGTTGAGCGCGCGGGCGGCGCTGGCCGCGAGCGGGGCGTTGCCGGAAAACGTGAATTACGTGGTGAAGAGCAGTTTCCTGCTGAGTTTCCTCGAATCCGTGCCGGAAGTGTCCGCCCGGCTCAAGGAACCGAACGCCCAGGAGCGGAAGTTTGAGGACATGATGAAGTCCACCGAACAAGCCTCCCCTGCTGGTGCCGCTGGATTGAGCGATTTTTGCCACCTGGCAATCTTTGCCATCGTGTTTTTCGGCAACTATTGACCGCCGGAGGCGCGTCATCGCCCTGTTTTTGGACAGCGGTTCGCGCATTCGGGCTTCTCCCTCGCGTATTTTGGTTTCCGCCGCGCGCCAGTGTCCAATGGCGTCGCAAAGTTGGACACTTCGGCCGTCGCGGAGGGCTTTTCGGCGGCACGGGTTGCCTTCGGCCCGGCGCATTCCTCAATCCGTGTCGCGCATTTGGGCAAGCGTGTCGCATTTCAGGCCACGCGCCGCGCGCGGATGCCCGATTGCGCGCGCGGGGTGTCCATAATTGTGGCAAGTCTGGACACTGGCGTGCGGCGGAATCCTGATTGCGCTGCCCGGAAATCCGATGGTGTCGCGCCCATGCCCGGTTGCGCGTGGACGAGGGCCGTTCGTATCGCGCCGATGCCTGAATGCGTCGCCGGGATGGCCGAATGCACGCGGGAGGTGAACGGCGGGACGCGCACCAATGCTGCCTCGCGTCGTGGGAAGTCTTCGCGGGGCGGCCAGCTCGCCATGAACCGGAGCACGGTAGGGACATCGCGCTGCGATGTCCCCGCCCGCGTTCAGCGGGCGGAATGAACTGGTCGGGGCGACCCGCCTTGCCCGCACACGCGTTGCGCCGCTGGACGCGGCGCGGACGGCGCGGCGCGCCCGTCCCTACCTTCGATGGCTCATGGCCTTGACTCGTGTCATTCGTTGAAGGTTTTCCTTCACCATGAACTTTCCCCGTTCCGCATAAATGGCACCGTCATTGCTTCCCAAATCAACAGGATAAAATGGCTTTCATGCCCGCCATCCAAAAAGTGCAAACCGGTTCACGGCCCGGTGGCGGAATGACTCCGCCCCGGACTTGCGCCGGAGAAAAACTACAACCAGGGACCAAATATGATCAGCATTGAACACACGAAGAATCGCGCGGAGAAAACCCGTGACGCCCAGGTGAACCTGGCCGCCGCGCCCGGATGGGTGTGGAGCAAGAAGACGGTGATCCAGTGGAACACGGACATCACCCTGCTCGAACAATGCACCGCCGATGAAAGCGCCAAGCGCGTGCAGTGGCGCAACGCCGCCGAATCATGGCAGTCGGACATCAACCAGATCCAGGCCATCACCCGGCTGGTCGCCAGCATTGGCCGCGTGCAGTTCCAGGATGATCCGGTGAAGGTGATCCTCTTCGACCGCATCCGCACGGACGGGGAAGGGCGCAACGACATTTACGAACAAGGCGTGGTGGCGCGCGACGTGTGGCAGGAGGTGGACATGGAGTGGGAGCTTTCGGAGGTCTTCACCCTGTCCTTCCTCAGTTCACTGCTGACCGCGGCTTTGGCGCGCAAGGGGACGCACGGCACCAAGGAGACGACCTGGCGGCGGGCCGAGGCGGCGCTGACGGTGAAGGCGCGGGCGCTGCATAAAGCCAACGTGGCCTGGTACACGGAGGCCACGCGGCGCTTCGCCGAGGACACGGAGGAAGGCGCCACCATCCGCACGACCATCCCGACTTCCTCGCGCCCGGAACGGCTGGTGCGCCAGGCGATCATTTCCAACGTGACGGTGTCGGGCGGAGACATCCAGTTTTCTTGTTCCGCGCCCAACGCGACGCGCTACACGATTCTGCATCAACCCCCCGGCGCGACGGCCTTCGTGGTGTTGGTGGCCGACACCGCGGAGGAGAGCGTGACGCTCCACGGGCAGCCGGCCGGGCAGCACAAGTTCAAGGTAATCGGGAGGAATTCCCGGGGCGAAGGCCCGGAGAGCGCGGTGACGGAAGTGACGGTGGCCGCGCAGGCGGCAGCGTAGCCGGAGCGGGGGCACGCGCCCATCCCGGCTGCCCCCGAAAGCCGCAATGGCAGGCTGATGGATCGCCGTTGGTATTCCCGTCGCGAGAAGCGCCTTCGGAATTCCGAACCGCATCAAAAATCCCCGCTCGCCACGGAACGCGCTCTGCTTCATGGTGCTTGTGAAGAGTCCACGCTCAATCGCAACGATGAACAATTATCAGGAATCCCAACTCCTCGATGTGTCGCGCCAGTTCCAAATCTACGGCGACTTGCTCCACGCCGAGTTGTCCAAGATCGGCCACATCAACGAGACCTACATCGCCACCTACAACCAGGGCGGCGTGCAGGTGCGTTACGTGCATCAGAAGATCAACACGCATGTCTTCAAGAACCCCGACGCGGTGATGGACAACTTCGTGCGCGTCACCTCGCATCAGCGCCGCAAGCTCACTGAGCACGGCGCGCGGGACGCCTCGCGGCGGTCGCTCACGGTCATCCCCACGCGCAACGGGCGGTCGTATTACCGCAACGGCGGCGGCGAGTGCTGGCGCACGCTGGTGTTCGTGGAGGGGGTGCGCACGTTCGAGGCGGTGGAGTTGCCGGCGCAGGCGTTCGAGGCGGGCAAGGCTTTCGGCGAGTTTCAACAGTTGCTCGTGGACCTGCCGGGCAAGCGACTGGCGGAGACGATTCCGCATTTTCATAACACGCGGAAGCGGTTCGCCGCGCTGCAAAAGGCCATCCAGGAGGACCACGCCAACCGCGCCAAGGACGCGCAGCCGGAGATCAAGTTCGCGCTGCGGCAGGAGAAGATCGTGGATGTGATTCTCGACGGGCTGGCGAAGCGGCGGCTGCCGGAGCGCGTCACGCACAATGACACGAAGTTCAACAACGTGATGCTCGACGTGGTGACGGGCAAGGCGATGTGCGTGGTGGACCTGGACACGGTGATGCCCGGCTGCGCGCTCTACGATTTCGGCGACATGGTGCGCACGACGACCAGCCCAACGCTGGAGGACGAGCAGGATCTGGCGAAGGTGCAGATGCGGATGGGGATGTTCAAGGCGCTGGCGCGCGGTTATCTGGAAACTGCTGGTTCGTTCCTCACCAAGAATGAGCGTGCGCTCATCGCGTTCGCCGGTAAACTCATCACGTTCACCATCGGCATCCGGTTCCTGACGGATTTCCTGGGCGGGGACACGTATTTCCGGGTGCATCGCTCGCAGCACAACCTCGATCGGGCCCGCACGCAGTTCCGGCTGGTGGAGAGCATCGAGCGGCAGGAGGAGGGGATGCAGAAGTTCGCGGACGGGGTGTGAGGCAGGGGGGGAAGCTCAAAGCTCAAAGTTCAAAGCTCAAGAGAATCTCCAAATCCCAAGTGATCGCTCGCTGCATGACTCTGATCGGACCACCTTGGTGTTTGTGGCTTTGAACTTCTCTTGAACTTTGAGCTTTGAGCGTCGCCCTTCGCCTGGCGACGCAAAGATGTGATTGTGCGGTGTCCGGCGCTTGCCAGCGACCGGCGGCTGGGGAAATGTTTGCGGCGACATGACGTGGCATCAATTGGTTTTGAATTTCTTTCTCGCGGTGCTGTTGGGTGCCGTGACGCTCGCGTGCAAGGACACCACGAAGGGCGCTTCCGCTCCCGGCGCTACCAATCAACAAATCTTTCAGGTCAAGGGCGTGGTGAAGGAGGTCGAGCCGGCGCGCAAGAAGGTGAAGATCGCCCACGAGGAAATCCCCGGTTACATGGAGGCGATGACGATGCTTCTCGACGTGAAGGACGCGAAGGAACTCGCCGGCCTGTCGCCTGGCGACAACATCTCCTTCCGCATGATCGTCACGGATGACGACGGCTGGGTGGACCAGATCAAGAAGCTCGGCGCCACCTCAGGCGTGGTCGCGCCCGTCGTGTCCAGCGCGCCGGACAATTTCCGCCGCGTGCGCGAAGTGGAGCCGCTCAAGGTCGGCGACGCGATGCCGGATTACCGCTTCACCAACCAGCTCGGCCAGGCGGTGAGCCTGCGCGACTTCAAGGGGCAGGCGCTCGCGTTCACGTTCATCTTCACGCGCTGCCCGTTCCCGACGTTCTGCCCGCGCATGTCGAGCAACTTCGCCGACGCGCACAAGCAACTCCAGGCGTTGACCAACGGGCCGGCCAACTGGCACCTGCTCACCATCTCGTTCGACCCGGAGTTCGACACGCCGGCGACGCTCGCGAACTACGCGAAGCGTTTCAAGCACGACCCGAAACACTGGAGCTTCGTCACCGGGGAACTGATTGACGTGACGGCGATCAGCGAGCAGTTCGGCCTGATGTTCTGGAAGGAGGGCGGCAACATCAACCACAACCTCCGCACCGTCGTTGTGGATGCCGCCGGTCGTGTGCAGAAGGTTTACACCGAGAACGAGTGGAAGGTGGATGACCTCGTGAGCGAGATGGTAAAGGCGGCGGCGGCCAAGCCTTGAAGGCGGGCCGTGCCCCCCCCTTCAGCTCACCAACGTCTTCAGGGTGTTCTCCAAACTCGTCGCATCCGCCATGTTCAGCATCTGCGCGGTCGGCTCAATCCGCTTCATAAAACCGCTCAACGCCTTGCCCGGTCCCAGTTCGATGAAGCGCGTGAAGCCTTGCGCCAGGAGGTGACGCATCGAATCCTCCCAGCGCACCGGGGAAGTCACCTGCTCGACGAGACGCTGTGCGATGCTCGCGGGCGTGCCGTGCGGCTGGGCGGTCACATTGGAAATCACCGGCACCGACGGCGGTTGGAGTGAGACGGCGACGAGCGCGCCGGCCAGCTTGGGCTGCGCCCCCGCCATGAGCGGCGAGTGATACGCCCCGGCGACCGTGAGCGGCATGGCTTTCTTCGCGCCCCTGGCCTTGGCCAGTTCGCACGCGCCCGCCATTTTGTCGGCGGGACCGGAGATGACGATTTGGCCGGGGCAGTTGAGGTTCGCCAGTGCCACGCCCGACTCGGCGCACACCTCGCGCGTCTTCGCTTCGTCCAGGCCGATGATGGCCGCCATGCCGCCGCGCGTGGCGTCGCAGGCCTCCTGCATGAACTGCCCGCGCTGCCGCACGACCCGGATGGCGTCCTCGAACGTAATCACGCCCGCCGCCGTCAGCGCGGTGAATTCGCCGAGCGACAGGCCGGCGGTGGCCTCGAACGTCAGCGTCGGCACACGCTCCTTCAACAACTGGAAGGCCACCCAGCCGACGAGAAAAATCCCTGGCTGCGCGTTCTCGGTCTTGGTCAATTCCGCTTCTGGTCCCTCGAAACAAATCTTCGCCAGGTCATAACCCAGCGCGGAGTTGGCGCGGTCGAACCACGCCAGCGACGCCGGGGATTGCTCGGCCAGTTCCCTGCCCATCCCGACGCTCTGCGCGCCCTGTCCGGCGAATACCAATGCGGTCTTGCTCATAGAATGGACGGACTAAACCCGAAGCACGGCCGGTTGTGAAGTCGAACTATCGCCTGCCATGAAAATTGTTCATGTGATTTCGCCGTGGCGGAATGGATTCGATGGTGGTAAAGGCTTTCCCCGTCACCAGCTACCGTTTATGAGCGCCGCTACAAATCAGCCCCTACCCCGCATGATGGCGGTGCGACAGCAGTTCCCCGCGTCGCCACGGCTGGACGTGCGCGCCGTCGTGCGCGAGGAATTCGACCGCGCACAAATCCAAATCAAACCCGGCGCAAAGATCGCCGTGGCCGTCGGCAGCCGGGGCATTACCAATCTCCAGACCATCGTCAGCACCGTGCTGGACTGGCTGAAGGCGGCGGGCGCGCAACCGTTTATCATCCCCGCGATGGGCAGCCACGGTGGCGCGACGGCGGAAGGCCAGACGGAGTTGCTCGCGGAGTACGGCGTCAGCGAGGCGCAACTGGGCGTGCCCATCCGCGCGGCGATGGAAGTCGAACGGCTCGGCGCGACCGCAGAGGGCGTGGACGCGTTCTTCAGCGCGGAGGCGTTGCAAGCCGACGGCGTGGTGGTCATCAACCGCGTCAAGCCGCACACCGACTTCAGCAGCGACACCATCGGCAGCGGCGTGCTGAAGATGATCGTCGTGGGTCTGGGCAAACGCACTGGCGCAGCGAATTTTCACGTCGCGTCCTGCCGTTTCGGCTACGAGCATGTGCTGCGCACCATTGCCCGCGTGACTCTCTCCCGCGCGCCGGTTCTCGCTGGCGTGGCGATTGTGGAAAACCAGTTCCACGACACCGCGCGGATCGCGGTGCTCACACCCGCCGAGATCGAGCGGCGCGAGGCGGAACTATTCGCTGAGGCGAAGCGCCTCATGCCGCAACTGCCGTTTGATGACGTGGATCTGCTCATCGTGGACCGCATCGGCAAGAACATCAGCGGCGCGGGCATGGACCCGAACATCACCGGGCGCTGGGTCCACGGCTACTCATCCTTGCTCGGCAACGCGAACGTGACCAAGCCCGTGGTCCGCCGCCTCTTCGTGCGGGGCCTCACGCCGGAGTCGCACGGCAACGCCATCGGCATCGGCCTGGCGGATGTGACCACCACGCGGCTCGTCGAGGCGATGGACAAGCGCGTGACCTACATCAACGCGCTGACGTCGCTTACGCCCAACTGCGCTAAGATTCCCATCCACTTCGACACCGACCGCGAAGCCATCGACCGCGCGCTGGCCTCGCTGGGCCTGCCGGACAGTCGCCAGGTGAAGATCATCCGCATCGCCGACACGCTCTCGTTGGAAAACGTGGAAGTGTCGGAGGCGTACGAGAACGCAGTGAAACAGAAGCCGAATCTCTCAGCGGCAGGCAGCGTGGATGAAATGCTGTTCGACTCCTCGGGCAATTTGCCCGCGATCCGCCTCCAGTAGTAGCTCCGCAGGTCGGCTGCTACGGGGGACTATTGGTCAGTGCCGCGTGCCGCAACCGTGGAGGAAGAAGCGTCCGGACGTTTTCACCGTCATGTCGAAGCCGGCGGTCGCGAGCTTTTCGGCGAGTTCCGCCGGTTCGTAGAAAATCTTCACGACCTTGAACTCCCGGCCGTCGCCGAGCTTGCGGAGCTGCCAGTTCTGGCCCTTCTCCGCCAGCAGATGATCGGTGGCTGTGGAGGCGGGTTCAAAGAGTGAATCCACGACGAACAGTCGGCCGCTGGTTCGAACGGAGCGGCGCACCTTGCCGAGAAAATCATCCAGTGACTCCGGCGGCACATGCGACAGCCAGAACGCGATGAACACCAAATCAAACTCCCCCGCCGGCTCCCACGCGAACAGGTCGGCCTGCTGATACTCCACGCGCGGGTCGTTCAGAGCCTGGTTGGGAAGTGGCGCTGGCGCCCTCGCCAGCGAAAGTCGTGCGGGCGCCACGCCCGCAGAAAGCGCGGCGGGCGAGTCGCTCGCCAGACTGTGGCAGGCGGGGGCGCCTGCCCCACTACCCTGTTCCAAACAGGCTTTGAGCCGCTGGCGGTTGAACGCGAGCATCTCCGGCGACGCATCCACCGCAACGACGCGCCGGGCGTTGCGCGCCAATTCCTGCGTCCACAGCCCGGTGCCGCACGCCAGTTCCAGCGCCGAGTCGAACGGCCCCAGGCGCGCCAGTGACTCCCGGATCGCCGCGAGTTCGCCCGTCCACTGTTCGTTGAAGTCCCGCCCCCGGTCGTAGCGGCCCCGGCGGAAAAACCAGTCATCGTACTCGGCGGCGCGGGCGCGGTAGTAGGCGATTTGCTCCTGAATCAGTTCGCGCTTCATGACCTCATTTCTGCTTCCAGCCTGGCCCGCGCACGACGCGCCCCGGTTTCGCGCCGGTGTGCTCGCCGTGCTTCAACACCTGCACGCCGTTCACGAAGACATGGATGACGCCGGTCGAATACTGATGCGGACGGTCGAAGGTCGCGTGATCCTGAATCTTCGTCGGATCGAACACCGCCACGTCGGCAAAGTAACCGGGCCGGAGCGCGCCGCGCTTCTGAATCTTCAGCGTCTCGGCGGGAAACAATGTGAGGCGGCGGATGGCTTCCTCCAGCGGGATGAGCTTTTCGTCGCGCACGTATTTGCCGAGGAGCCGCGCGAAGTTGCCGTAGGCGCGCGGGTGCGGGTTGCTCTTGAGGAACGCTCCCTCGGGCGCGAGCGACGCGGCGTCGGAATCGAAGCTCACCCACGGCAGCTTGATCTGCTGGCGAACGTTTTCCTCGGACATGAGGAAGTAAACGGTGCCGACGCGGCTGCCGTCCTCGACCACGAGGTCCATCGCGGTTTCCTCGGGCGATTTGCCGCGCAGCCAGGCGACTTCGGCGAGCGTTTTGCCGGTGAGCGGCTTGAGCTTCGGGTTCTTGAACTGCACGAGTAATATGTTGATCGGTGAGCCGGCGGCGACGAAGAAATTTTCCCATGTGTCCGTGGGCGTCGTCATCTCGCGGGCGACGCGCGCGCGCGTAGCGGGGTCTTTAAGCCGCCTGGCCCATTCGCTGTAGCCACCTTCCTGCACCCACGGTGGCATCGCGGCATCGAGACCTGTCGCGCCGGCGGTGTAGGTGTACATGTCGGCGGTGATCTTGAGGCCAGCGGCACGGGCCGCTGCAATTTTGACGATAGTGGCGTGCAACCGATCCGAGCTTTCGTCCTCATCGTCTTCGCCACCACACATTCTATCCCTTCCGTCGGGCTGAATGCCCGGCTCCACGACGGGCTGAAAGACTGCGGCCACTTTGTCACGTCCATTATCTCGAATCGCACCCCTGCGGGCGGCTTCGATCTTCGCGATGGCGGCGTCGAGCTTGTTCCAGTTCGACCGACCGGCTGCCTTCAGGTGGTAAATCTGAGCGGGAATGTTCGCCTCGCGGGCAATGGTGAGGAGTTCGTCGAGGGCTTCGAGAAAGCGGTTCCCTTCGCTGCGCAAGTGCGAGATGTAAATGCCGCCATGTTCCGAAGCGACTTTGGCCAGCGCGATCAACTCGTCCGTCTTCGCATAGAATGCCGGCGCGTAGATGAGCGACGAGGCGATGCCCAGCGCGCCTTCCTCCATCGCCTGGTGGACGAGCGCCTTCATCCGCGCCAATTCTGCGGGCGTGGGCGGGCGATCCGCATAGCCGATCTCGTGAACGCGCGGCGTGGTCGCGCCGATGAAGGACGCAACGTTGCAGGAGACGCCGCGTTTGACGAGATGGTCGAGATACTGGCCGAGCGTGGTCCATTTGATCGGGAACTTGATGTCCCCCTGCTGGTCGAGCATGTCCTTCTTCATCGCGGCGTTGAGTGGTCCCATCGAGTCGCCTTCGCCCATGACTTCGAGCGTCACGCCCTGGCGGATGTCGCTTTGGGAGCGGCCGTCGTGAAGGAGCGATTCGGTGGCCCAACTGAGCATGTTGATGAAGCCCGGTGCGACGGCGAGGCCGCGCGCGTCAATTTCCTTTCGTCCGCGCGCCCGTTCCAGTTGGCCAACGGCGGCGATGGTGTCGCCGTTGATCGCCACGTCGCCGATGACGGGCGCCTGGCCGCTGCCGTCGTAGAGCGTGCCGTGGCGGATGATGAGGTCGTATGTCACGGCGGATTCGCGCGGCGCGGGCATGGCATTGGGCGCGAAGATCGCGAACAGCAAACCGAGGAGGCAACCTTGTTTTCGCATGGCGGTATTTCGGCAGAACCGGCGGCACACGCAAGCCAAAGCGCGCCGGGAGAATTCTGCCACGGATACGGCGCGCGGGCCTCCGGCCCGCTTACAGCAGCCAACCGCAACGGGTGGTCGCCGGCCCCTCGGTTCGTCGTCTGCGCAAAGCGGGCCGGAGGCCCGCGCGCCGTTTGAGTTACGACTGTGTGAAAACCGATTTGCGATTTCCAAATTTCTCCGTAGGCTTTTCCCGTCCTGAGCGGACCCAAAAGACATGTCGAAGAACAAAAATAAGCGCGACGCCCGTCCCGGCTCACCGCCGCCATCGCCGCCACCGCCGGGCGCGTCTCGTCACGTTGGTTGGTGGATCGCGGCGGGTGTTTTCCTCGTTGTCATGGCCGGCGTGGCGATGAAGGTGTTGAACGGCGGGGCAAAAAACGTCTCCAGCATCGAGACCAGACAAGCCCCGGCGGGCACCACTGGTTCCACTGTCCCCACGACGTCAGCCGGCGTGCCGCCCGCGGTCGCCAAAACCAACGAACCCGCCCCGCCCGCTACGATGGAAGTCGCCACCGCCGTCATGGTCACGGTGGACCTGGACTTCGGCGTCAAGATGCCATCCATCGCCGAGGCGGTGCGCGAGATCGAGCGCCGCCACCAGCCCGACGACGGCGCGGGCCGCACGTTCGCCATCCTCGACGCTTACGGCGAGCCGACGCCCGACGGCAAGAAGCTGCACATCTCAATGCATGTGAGCGCGGAGAAGCCCGGCATGGCATCGCTGGTTTTCAAGCGCACCGGCGAAGTGTTGTGGGCCAGCCACATCGTGAACGGCACCAACAAGCACGCGGGCGAATTCACCGGCAAGAATCTTTTGATCTATCTGGAAAGCGGCACCGGCAAACTGTGGACCGTGGACGGCTCGTCCGGCCCCGCGTCCATCCTCGACGCGAATGTGAAGGAGTTGGGCACGTCCATCGCGGACAACTGGCCGGACGGCACGGAACGGGAGTTCACGTTCATGTACAGCGCCTGCGGTTGTCCGGTGAAGGCCATGGTCCGGCGCGAAGGCGACCGCACCGTGCGCACCAAGGAACTCCCGGTGATCTTCCCGGACGACCCGGCGGTGGTCACGGTCATCACGCGACTGATGCGGTGGTGAACGGCGCCGCCGGGGCGGCGAAGCTCAAAGCTCAAGAAAAGATCAAAGTCACAAGCCGCCCCAATCCATGTCCGGCAATGAGCGTTCACTTGGAGTTGGGAGCTTCTCTTGAGCTTTGAGCTTCCCCCTCCAGTTTCACGCTTGACGCCGATCCGCTTTGCCGTTGAATTCGCGGCATGAATTTTCCCCGTGCATGGTTGGTGTTGCTTTGCCTCAACAGCGTTTCCCTGACCGCCGCCGACTGGCCGCAGTGGCGCGGCCCGGAGCGCACGGGTCATGTGCCTGCTGGGGTAGCAGTGCCAAAGACGCTGCCAGGTGAACCGAAGGTGATCTGGCGCATCAAAATCGGCGAGGGGCTCGCCTCACCCGTGGTCGCTGGCGGTAAGGTGTTTTTCCTCGATAACACCGGCGGCAAGGAGACGACCCACGCCGCCGAGGCCGCGACCGGCAAGCTCCTCTGGAGCATGCCACTCGACGAGCCGTTCAAGGATTCGCAAGGCCCCGTCGGCCCGCGCTGCACGCCGCTCGTGGACGGCGGGCGCGTCTATGCGCAATCGTGTCGCGGCGAGTTGCAATGCCTCGCCACGGCGGACGGCAAACTGATCTGGCGCGCGAATTTCGTAAAAGATTTTGGCGCGACGTTCACTGGTGAGAAGGGCCAGGCCGCCGGGGCTTCGCGGCACGGGAACAATGGCTCGCCGGTCGTTGACGGCAATCATCTCATCGTCCTGGTGGGCGGTACTAATGGCGCGGGCGTGGTTTGTTTCGACAAGACCAACGGGAAGGTGATTTGGAAATCGCTGGACGACACCGCCGCCTACGCGCCGCCGATTGTCGCGACGCTCGCCGGCATGAAACAGATCGTTGTGTTCATGGTGGGTAGCCTGAGCGGCCTGGATGCACGGGATGGAAAACCGCTCTGGAGCGTGCCGTTCAAGACGAGCTTCGCGCGGCACGTCACGACGCCCGTGGTGGTGGCGGACCAGGTCTTCATCGCGTCGCACCAATTCGGGTTGGTCGCCACGAAGATTTTGCGCGACGCCGGTGCGTGGCGGGCCAGCACGATGTGGACGAACAAGGCGGCGGCGTTCAACTTCGCCAGTCCTGTCGCCGTGGGGCGGCATCTTTATGGCGTGGGCGCGGCGAAAGATCTGGTCTGTGTGGATGTCACCACGGGCACGCTGGCATGGGCGAAGACGGGTTACTTCACCTCCGGTGCGGACAAGGCCTATGCGGGCTTCGTGGTGATGGCAGAAAATCTTCTCGCGTTGACCGACAGCGGGCAACTCCTGCTGGTGGCGGCGGACCCGCAGGAGTGCCGCGAGTTGGGCCGGGCGCAGGTGTGCGGCTTCAACTGGTGCAACCCCGCCTACGCTGACGGCAAACTGTTTGTGCGCGACGCCCGGGAATTGTTGTGCGTCGAACTTCGGCCCTGACGGGTCAGGCGGTTTGGGGAGCCTCCAGGTCCAGGCAATCAATGATGGACTTCAAGTGCAGGAGATACATCCCGACGTTCTCGTCCGCCATTTCAGGCTCCTCGGCGTGGTCAGCCATGAGCGCCTCCAGCACGGCCCCGAACAGGGGCATCTGATTGTAGGTCGCCATGAGGTTGCCCAGTCCCTCCAGGTAACCCATTTCCGAACCGCCTTCCAGGTCCTCGAGGAATTTGGCGTTGGCCGCCTCGGCGGTTTCCAGTTGCGCGCCGGTGATCTGCGGTGGCCGGCGCCGGCCCGCCGACATGATTTCGTAAATCATCAGCGTGAGAAACAGCAGCGTGCCGCGCTCGGTCTCGTCCACCAGGGTCTCCTCGACGGCGAGCATGTAGGCGACGATGAATGGCTGCTGCTTGCCCATGCGGTCGAAGCGGGCCTTGGTGTCCTCGGGCGCGGCTCCGTTGATGCGCTGCCAGGTTTTGTTGATGGCCGCTTCGGAAATGGTGTTCATGGCGTGTGCCGCTGGCGTGATTTGAGGAACCGCTGCAAGGTCGCCGGATGCTTTTCAAAAAACGCCGCCAGGTCGGCCAGCACCTCGACGGTGGCGGGGCTGAGATGATGTTCGATGCCTTCGATGTCGTGCTGTTGCGTCCGGGCATCGAGGCCGAAGAGGGAGAAGAAGCGCGAGAGGGTTTCGTGTCGTTGCTGGATGCCGGCGGCCACGGAGCGGCCTTTGTCGGTAAGCACCAGGCCGCGATACTTGGTGTAGTTGAGGTAACCGAGTTCACCGAGCTTTTGCACCATGCTGGTGACAGAGGCTTGTTTCACATCCAGCGAGGAGGCGATGTCCACCACGCGGGCGTAACCCTTCTCTTCGATTAACTCGTGGATGCGTTCCAGGTAATCTTCGGCGCTCTGGCTGGGTGGCGGCTGCGGCGGCATGGGTGCCAATTTAGTCTGCGCCAGCGCGGGCTGGCAAGCGCAAGGGACAGCGCTCATCCAAATAACTTGGCCAGATTGAAATTCGCGATGAGTTGCACCCCGGTCAGGAACGTCAGCGTGTAGACCAGCCGCAGAAACCAGCGCTCCGAAAACTTCCGGTTCAGCCACACGCCGGTCCACACGCCCAGCGGAATCAACGGCAGGTAATACAACCCCGTCAACAGCGTCCCGCCCGTGATGATGCCGTTGGCGAGGAAGAACGGCAGCTTGATCCAGTTGATCCAGGTGAACACCAGCACGGTCGTCCCGACATAAAGCTCCTTGGGCATCCGCTGCGGGATGAGGAACAGGCTCACCACTGGTCCCGCCCCGTGCGCGAAGGTCGAGGTGATGCCCGCCCCGAGGCCGCACGGCACGCCGACGGCGTGGCTGGGCGCGAACGCTCCCTCCGCCGCGAAGATTTTTTCCTTCACCAGTTGGAAGACGACGAACGCCACCGCCATCCCGCCGATGGCGACGTTGAGTTCGCGCGCGGAGAATTTCCCGATGAGTTGCACGCCGATGACCACGCCGACCACGACGCCCGGCAGGAGGAACTTCAGATTCTTCCGCTCCCATTTGCCCCAGTAGTGGTAGAGCGAGAAGGCGTCGCCGGCGCAGAGCAACGGGAGCAGCGTGCCGATGGCGAACGTCGGGCTTTGACCACCGGCGCTGAAGGCGAGCACACACAAAGGCGTGGTGAGCATCCCCAGGCCGCCGCCGAAGCCGGCCTTCGAGAGGCCGATGAACAGCACCCCGAGGGCGGCGAGCATGATGGGGGTCGGTTCCGGCACGACGTTCGTTTAGGTGCGGACCAAGTGAATGTCCAGCGCGGACTGGCGACGCCAAACGAGCGCCCGCCGACGAATGCGTCCGCCACAAGTTGCCCGCGCCCCGGCCCGCGCATTGCAGTTTCTTCCCGGTGGAACGCGTGCCAGGCCGGCGATGCGGCAAGGAATGCATCGGGGGGATTCTCCCAAGGTGGTCTGCGCGCCAGTCAGCCGCCAGCCTTGATGCACGTCAATGCCCCGTACTCCCGGGCGGGTTAGCATCCACCAAGAAATGTGCAGCCAATCACGGGAAATCCGCTAAATTACCTCCGCGCAAAATGACCAATCTCAAGCACCAGAACACTGCGGCCCGGGCCGCGCAGCGGGCGGTCTTGCTCGCCGTGCTGCTGGGATTGAGTCTGGCCTCGCGTGCCCTGGCGGATTTTCAAGGGGCCACGCACCTGATGCCTTTCGACGAGGACACGATTAATTACAACAAAACCCCGGCGACCGATCCCATCGCCCGCCTCCAACAGCGCCTCGACAAGGGCGAAGCGAAACTCGCCTTCGACGATGACCTCGGCTACCTGCCCGCCGTGCTCGACGCGTTGAAGATTCCCAAGTCCTCGCAGATGCTCGTCTTCTCCAAGACCTCCTTTCAACGCGAGCGCATCACCCCCAAGTCGCCCCGCTCGCTCTACTTCAACGACGACGTTTACATCGGATTCATCCCCGGCTCGCCGTTGCTCGAGATTTCCAGCGCCGACCCCAAGCTCGGCGGCGTCTTCTACACGCTTGACCAGAAGCCCGCCGCGCGGCCGCGTTTTGCGCGCAACGACCAGTGCCTCGAATGCCATGCTTCCGCCAAGACCATGGGCGTGCCCGGCCACCTCGTGCGCTCCTTCGCCACGGACGAGAACGGCGTCGTGGACCTCAGTAGCGGCGTTTCCCTCGTCAACCACCGCACGCCCATCGAGGAACGGTGGGGCGGTTGGTATGTCACCGGCACGCACGGGCGGCAATTGCATCGCGGCAACCTCATCGGCAAGGAAGCTTTCGCGCGGCAGGAAACAGAACCCAACCACCTCGGCAACCTCTCCGCCCTCGACCGCTTCTTCGACGTCGAAAAATACCTCCGCCCCACCAGTGACATCACCGCCCTCCTGGTGCTCGAGCACCAGGGCCACATGCACAACTTCATCACCCGCCTCAACTACGAGAGCACCATCGCCCTCGCGCAGTACAATCACATCAGATACCTGAAGAGCGTCAGCGAATCGTTCCTCAAATACCTCCTGTTCACCGAAGAAGTCCCGTTGACCAGCCCCATCCAGGGCAACGCCGAATACACCGCCGCCTTCACCGCGCGCGGGCCGAAGGACGCGCAAGGCCGCTCCCTCCGCGAATTCGATCTGCGCACCCGCCTCTTCAAATACCCGTGCAGCTACCTGATCTACTCCGAGGCTTTCGACAAACTGCCTGACCTGATCAAAGCCCATCTCTACCAGCGGCTCTGGGACATCCTCACCGGCGCGGACGCCACCCCCGACTTCCAAAAAATCCCCGCCGACACCCGGCGCGCCATCCTTGAAATCCTCCGCGACACCAAGCCGGGACTGCCTGCGTATTGGAAATCCGGGCGTTAAGCCCGCCCGCCGCGCCTCGCTGGGCGGACAATTGAGGGTGAGCTTTTGCCAGGGAAAGCGAAGCCGCCGCGTTCCCTCCGCGCGAGGGTTGCGGCATGTTGATTAACCAACTGACCACTGACCAACACCGCTAACCACCATGAAACTATCCAAATTGTTCCTCATCATCTCCGTTGTATCCCTCGCCTTCAGCTTCACGGACGCCGGCAGTTCGCTCGCCTGGGGTCTGGTCCGGCCCCTCGGTGCCGTCTGCCTCATCCTCTTCTTTATGTTCAATCTCCTCGAAGATGAGATGGCCAAGTACGACGAGGAATGCCGCCAACACCCCGCCTACAAATCCTTGGCCGCCGGCACCAAACCCCGCCCGGGCGCGGACCATCACAAATCCCCGCCGCTCACCGCCTCCCATTCGCACTAACCAGTTGCGGTGGCGCCAACGCGCTGCGGTGTCTCCACCCGCGTTCAGCGAGGGAAACGAACTCGTGCGGATGGTCGCATTGGGCCCCCCAGCAATTCTCACTATGCAGAATGGGGCTGGGTGTGGCCGCGTTCAGCGAAGGCGTGCGTGCGGTCTGGCAGCGGGGCGCTGGTGTTGTCACACGATTGTAACTTGTACTTTTAGCCCCGTACCGGCATCAAGGGGCGC
>JANNEF010000038.1:0-7494 GCA_031378375.1 Verrucomicrobiota bacterium
CATTGACTGGTCGCCAGACGGAAAGCTCTGGGTCGTGGAGATGGCCGACTATCCGATGGGCCTCGACGGCAAAGGCAAACCCGGCGGACGCGTGCGCGTGCTCGAAGACACCGACGGCGACGGTCGCTACGACAAGCAGACGTTGTTCGCGGATGGACTCAGTTTTCCCACCGGGCTGCTCACATGGCGCGACGGCGTGATCGTCACCGCCGCGCCGGAGATTGTTTTCCTGCGCGACACCGATGGCGACGGCAAGGCCGACTCGCGCGAAGTGCTCATCAGCGGCTTGCTCGAAGGCAATCAGCAGCTCCGCGCCAATGGCCTGCGCTGGGGACTCGACGGCTGGGTTTACTGCGCGGCGGGCGGGCATCATCGAGGCCACGGCACGGGCAACAAGATTCGTTCGACGCGCGCGGGCAAAGACGTGGCCGTCGGTGCGCTGGACTTTCGCTTCAAACCGGACACGGGCGAAATGGAGCCGGAAAGTGGCCCGTCGCAGTTCGGGCGCAACCGCGACGACTGGGGCCACTGGTTCGGCACGCAGAACTCGCGCCCGCTCTGGCACTACGTGCTCGCCGACCGCTATCTCCGCCGCAATCCGCACGTCGCCGCGCCCGACCCGACGCGCCAGATCGTCGTGCCGTTGAATCCGAAAGTGTGGCCCGTGAGTTCGCCGGAGAAACGCTTTCACTCGTTCGAGAACGCCGGCCATTTCACCTCCGCGTGCGCCGGGATGATTTACCGCGATGAACTTTTGTTCGGACCAAGCTCGCCAGGTGCGGGCAGCCAAATGAACGCCTTCACCTGCGAGCCGTTTCACAATCTCGTTCAGCGTAATGTCATCACGCAGGACGGCGTGACCTTCGCCGCGCGGCGGGCGAGCGGCGAGGAACGCTCGGACTTCTTCGCCAGCGAAGACCGCTGGTCCCGCCCGGTCATGACGCGCACCGGTCCCGACGGCGCGCTCTGGGTCGTGGACATGTATCGCTACATGATCGAGCACCCGGACTGGCTGCCCGCCAACGGCCGCGCCGAGTTGCTCCCGCACTACCGCCTCGGCGAGGACAAGGGCCGCATCTACCGCGTGTTCCCGACCGGCACGACGCCACGCAAGCTGACGCGTCTCGACAAGCTGAGTTCGAGCGAACTGGTCGCCGCGCTGGATTCGCCGAACGAATGGCAGCGCGACAAAGCCCACATGATGCTGCTCTGGCGCGCGAACAAGTCCGCCGCCGCTCCGCTCGCGAAGCTCGCCGCAGAAAGTGCGAACCCACTCGCGCGCCTTCATGCGCTCTGTGTGCTTGATGGTTTGGGAACTCTCTCCGCCGACAATCTGCTGCGCGCACTCGGCGATGTTTATCCCGGCCTTCGTGAGAACGCGCTGCGTCTGGCGGAGAAGCAACCTTCGCCCGAAGTCATCGCCGCCGCCGCAAAACTGGCCGATGACCCCGACGCCAAAGTCCGCCTCCAACTCGCCTGCACACTCGGCGAATGGAGCGACTCGCGCGCGGGCGAAGCGCTGGGCCGTCTCGCCGTGGCGAATCACCCGGACAGTTTCGTCATCGCCGCCGTGATGAGTTCCGCAGTCCCGCACACGCGCGCGCTGGTCGATGCCGCCGTGCGTGCTGGTGGCCCGGCGCTGGCGACGCTCTCCGAGCCGCTGGTCAATCTCACGCTCGGCTTGAATGAGCGCGATACTCTGGCCGCGTTGCTCGCCCCAACGCTGACGGCGAAGGAAGCCACGTTTACCGCCGCGAAAATGACGGCCTTCAGCCAGTTCCTCGACACACTCGCGCGGCGCAAGACAGCACTCGCGACGCTTGCGACTGGCGACGATGCGCTCGCCCGGCAACTCGCCAGCGCGGAACTACTTTTCCAAGCCGCGAAGAAACTGGCCGCGGAGGAATCACAGCCCGTGACCGCCCGCGCCGCCGCCGCAAGTCTCCTCGCGAAGAATCCGTCGCGCCGCGCCGACACGCTGGCCTTGCTCTCCGGCTGGCTCGCACCGCGCCAGCCCGGCGAACTTCAACGCGCGTCCATCAACGCGATGGTCATGACGGCGGATGCCTCTGTTCCGGGCACCTTGCTCGACGGCTGGCCGTCCTTCTCGCCAGAGACGCGCGCCGCCGCGCTGGACGCATTGTTCTCGCGCGAGCCGTGGACGTTCGCGCTGCTGCAACACTCGCACGCGGAGGGAACGCCCACGTTGGATGCCACACGGCGCAGCCAGTTGCTCAAGCACTCATCAGCACGCGTTCGCGAACTCGCCGGCAAAGTGTTCAACACGGCGGCCGCTTCGAGCCGCGCGAAAATCATCGAGCAGTTCCAGCCCGCGCTCAAACTCGCGGGCGATGCCGCGCGCGGCGAAGCGGTGTTCACGAAGCTGTGCATCACCTGCCACAAGCGCGGCGCGGTCGGGAACGAAGTCGGACCGGACCTGCGCTCCGTGGCCGGTCATCCGCCGGAAAAGCTGCTCGCGAACATTCTCGATCCGAGCGCCGACGTGCAGCCCGGCTTTCACGCCTACCATTGCCGACTCGCGGACGGCACCGAGCTTTACGGACTCATCGCCGCCGAGACGGGAAACAGCATCACCTTCAAGCTCGCCGACGCCACGATGCGCGTCGTGCTGCGCACCGACATCGCCGAGCTTCGCGGTGCAAACATCTCGCTCATGCCCGAGGGACTCGAAGCTGGCCTGAGTCAGCAGGAGATGGCGGACTTGATTCAGTTGCTTCGGAGCGGCGAAGCGAAACCACGGGCCAGTGGCAAGGGTGCCGCGGACATTCGCGTCGGCGCAGCGGCGGTGAGCCTGCAATCGGATGAGTCGATGCCACTCGCGGGCTACCTGGAAGATCGTTTCACCAAGGAGCAGGAAGGTGAGTTGCGCGCCGTCGCCGTGGTCGTCGAGAAAACCGGCGCGGGCCAGGTCGCCATCGTGGCGTGCGATGTGTTGTGGGTCACGCGCGCCATCGTGGACGCGGCGGCCGCGGAGATCGAACGCACCACCGGCATCCCCGCCTCGCATGTGCTCGTGAACGCGACGCACACGCATCACGCGCCCGGCGCGGCACCGGCGCACGCCTTCGGCTGGTCGGAGAAGTTCGCCGATGAAGTGCGCCTCAGCATTGTGAAGTCCGTGCAGGATGCGCACGCGCGGCTCGCGGACGCCTCGTTCTTTTTCAAGCTCGGTGAGGAACGCACCGTGGGCGCGAACAGCCGCCTGCTGCTGCGCGATGGCAACGTGTCCTGGCTCAACCCGATGGGCGAGGCCGGCGATCTCGTGCAACCGACCGGGCCGTTCGATCCGCAACTGCCCGTGCTCGACTTCCGAGCGCCCGATGGCCGCACACTCGCGCTCATCTACAATCACTCCACCCACACCATCGGCACGCGCAGCGGACGCGACGTGCGCTCGGCGAGCTTCTATGGACTGGCCGCGCAGGAACTGGAGCGCGAACTCGGCGGGGTGGTGAACTTTCTCGAAGGCGCGTCCGGCTCCACGCACAACATCCGCGGCGTGCCGGTGCCCGTCGCCATCGAGCGGTTGAAGCGCGCCGTGCTTGACGCTCGTGCCAGCGCCGAACCTCGCCCCGTCGCGCGCGTCGCCGCGATCAAGCACCCATTCACCTACCGCGTGCGCACATTTGATGAAGCGGTGGAGGCCGCGAAAGTGGACCGCTACACCGCTGCACACGCCAAGAGTTCGGCCACGCGCATCGGAGCCATCTTCGCCACCGCGCGCCGCGAATTGAAACCGCACCAAGGCGAAGAACGCACCACCTGGTTGCAAGCCATCCTGATCGGTGACGTGGCCATCGTGGGCGTGCCCGCCGAGTATTTCACCGCGCTGGGCCTCGACATCAAACGTCGCTCGCCCTTCCCGAACACCTGCATCGCCGAACTGGCCAACGACTGGATCGGCTACCTGCCCGACCGCGCAGGCCATCGTCTCGGCGGCTACCAGACCTGGACCGGCCTGCACAGCTACGCCGAACCCGGCACCGGCGAACGCATGGCGGATGAGGCGGTGAAGCTGCTGGAGGAATTGGCGCGGTCCAAATAGTCGCCCGCATCGCAAGGGCCGCAAAGAACGCAGAGAGCGTAAAGAATTGAACCGCTGATGGACGCTGATTGGCGCTGATGCCGGAGCGCCGTAGGCGCGGCAAGACGATAGCCCAGGGCAAAGCGAGTCCGCGAGCGACGCCCTGGGTTCACGTCCCCAAGAATCATCAAGCCCTGAAGGGGCGAATGGATTATGCCGTCACACGAGTGCTGAATGGTGTGGCCTTGGCGTTGGTAACGGCATCGAAAGAGTTTTGTCAGAAAGCATCGAGAACACTGTGCCTTTCAATGTGGCCATGCCAGTTTTCAGCGCGTCAACAAATGGTTCTATTCGCTTCCGCTGCTTCTGGTCACGAATCAGTGGAATGAGAATCAAAGAGAGGTCGTTCTCGTGAATTTCTGCCAAACCATCCGAACCGCGAGCAAGCGCACGCATTTGGGTTGTGTAGGTTTCGGAGCAGAAAAAGGCGCAAGCGTCAATAAGTCGGCTTTCCATACCTGCTCGCAGACGTAGGCGATGACATCCGTTGGTGACCACCGTATTTTTTGCAGGCGTCTCACCAATCAAACACCACTTGGAAACACTGCTCCAGATTGACCCCACGTAAATATCCAGAGGGGCAGCAAAATGTTTCGCACGAGTCGGCAACTGCCAGCCTCGATTGCATTCTGCGCGGTAGTCGCCAGCCCCAATGCTGTCGATGTCGACATACTGGTATGTCTCCTCGGCGTATTTTTTCGCCAAACTGCCATCGACTCTTTTGCCCTGTGGAATGATTTCAAAAACATCAGTCAGCGGAACGTGGAGTGAGGCTTTTATCGCCTCCATCAAAGACGCATACTTTCGGGAATGTCGTTTCGGGTCGAGCGTCCTCACCTCGTCGTTGAGAACATCAGCTATCGGCACAGCCCATCCCAGCTTGGTTTTGTTTGCGGGCGGGAGATTCAGTTCCTTTGTCAGCCAGCCAAAGCTCGCAGTTGCTGGGCTTGTTCGGATGTCGAGCAGCGCCTGCATGAAGTCAGACCGAATGACTTTCCGCCCGTTGCTCCCGACCAAAAAACTTCCGTCTTCCTCGGCGCGCTCGAAAATCGGCAATGCGTTTTTGTCCCCAACGCTCCACCCGACGTTTTCAATCAATTCAACATTGAACATGTAGTCTGAATCGTGGCGACTCTCGGCAAGGACCTCTTTCCGTTTCTCAAGACACACAACGCTTGCGCTGACATCAGCGCCGCTTGTCTTGAACGTAAATCGTGGAAACCCGCAGACGGAAACGATGCGGCAGTGGCGCAGCAACCATTCCCTAAAAATCAGGTATTTGTCTGACCGATTTCCCAGATAGCCATTTGGAAGGATGATTGCAATTCTTCCTCCCGGTCTTGCCTGCCTGACGCACACTTCCGCAAAGAGCATTCCCTTTTCTTGCTGGAGTAAGACTTCCGACCGCATCTCCAACCGCTTGGTTGTTGGGTTTCTCAACCATGCGTGTCCAAGGTCGAACCACTTGAGAACTTCCTTTCGCTTCTCCACGATCTTAACCCCGAATGGTGGATTGCAGACAAGCGCATGGTATTGCTTTGGCTTGAACTTGGCGTCCGCCTCGGCTTTCTCGCGGTCCTGAGCTACGACCACGAGCGAGTCCTCCTCTTTCACGTTGGTTTTCCCATCTCCGTTCAACAGCATGTTGAGCACAGCGATTTGAACAGCCTTGCGATCAAAGTCCGCCCCGCAGGTCATGTCGGCGGCGTTTCTTATTTTCTTGGCGCGGCTTCGATGGAACGTCGCCACCAAAAAGTCTGCGCTTCCACAAGCGGGGTCTTTGACGACTTCGCCGGATGTCGGGTTGAGCACTTCGACGACAAAATCGGTGACAGTTGGTGGCGTGAAATACTGAGCGAGATCCCACCGATAGAGATCTTTCGCAAACTTCATGTAGAAAGTTTGGATGACCTCCTTATTGGCAGCGGTGATCAGGTGTGGCGCGATAATTTGCCCACAATGCGCCAGCGTCGCGTTATCTACGCGGAACTTGTCATCGATCGCCTTCGGCAAATGCGCGCTGTAAAATCCGACGGCATCAGAAAGAACGGCGTTAAGATCTTTGCCTGCATGCACCGCTGACGTGCCAAGCGAATCAAAATCTTGAAACACCAGAGGTGTGCTTTGAGAAGTCTCGCCCTGATGCTCATCGTAAATTTTGGCCAAGATGATTTGCAGCAAGATCTCGTAACGATCCTCTAAAGGAACCGATGCGGCGTGGAGGACATCCTCAATACGGGAAAAGATGTCCAGTAAGGATTCGGGCGGCATCAAGTCACGATGAAGAAGCGGTTTTGCTTTGATGGACTTTCCGGGACGGGGTAGCAGCGCGAGCGGACCGCTCTTAATTTCGGTCGCCTTACCAGTGTCTTCCTTCCAGAAAACTCGTGGATTCACTCCGTCCCAATACAACCCCATCGTGTCTTTCCTGCTCGCAAAATTCAGCAGCGGCTCAACCTGTGTTCTCCGAACGTAGTCTGCGTCGGTGTCGTCTCGTTTTACTTCAGCCAATAGAACTGCGTGACTGAGCAACTGCTCAACAGCGTTGTCTGCTGTCATGTCCAGGTCGGCAGCATCGACATTCAGCACGGCGAAGTCGCATCGGAAACTGTTTTTCCCTCCGTGTCCAAACTTGGCAACGACAGCTTCAATCTTGATGTTTTTGGCCTCGTAGCCGAGGCCAAGCAGATGTCGAATCGCATCGATGCGATGGCGTTCTTCTAGCGCACTGAGGTCTGCACCCCGTTTCTTCTGGGGTTTTAGCAAGCCACGAATCGGACACATCAATGTCAGAGGGGCGAGGTTTGAGCTGTCTTTTGAACGGCTGGCCATAGGCTAAATCGCTCGCGTGCGAATCAGCCCTGTGTGGTGACTGTCTTTGTGGGAACTCTGGTGCCTGAATAGAAAAGGGACGCACTTACTTGCGTCCCACTACAGGCACCTGGAGGGCCCACGAAAGAACGCTTTCGGCGCGCCCCATGTGGGGCGCGCGTCGAGCGCTGTCTTTCGTGCGAAATTTCCAGGTTTCGTAATGAACAGCAGCCGAAGCTACGCGAAATGGTTTTGGTTAAATTGGTTTCTGGATCGTTTTGCTTTTCTGAACGCGGCCAGAGTAGCGGGAGCGCAACGCGGGCGACAATCACGAAAGACTCCGGGGCGGCGCGGGGAGAAAATTCGACACCTCATCCGACCTGCGGCCACGTTGACTCGCTCGCGCCCGCTCGTTCGGCCCGATTGGGCTTTCAACTCCGTTGAACTCCTTTCACCGCTTCCCAAGCGGCTCAAGTCTCCCCATCGGATGCGGAGAAGGAAAATCTGATGGGCGAGGGTGGCGTCGGACTCTCCCCTTCGAGGCGGAGAGGGAAGGCGGCGCGGGGCGCATATTGAAA
>JANNEF010000080.1:0-12980 GCA_031378375.1 Verrucomicrobiota bacterium
TGGCTGACGGCCGATGCGTTCCGGCTGTTCACCCGCGAAACCATCTTGAGCGAAGGGGCGGGCGCGTTGTATTTGCGCCGCGAGCCAGCAACTGCGCCGACGGTCGAACTGCGCGCGATTACGGGCGCTCATTTTTTTTTCGACCAGTCCACACGCTGTCAGGCCGCCGCCCGCGTGCGCGCAGAATTGCCGGGCGGCTCGACCGCCGACGCGCTGTATGACAGCGCGCAAAACGTTGCGCGGCTCGATGCCGCCGAGACCACCGCCTGGCGTGCATGGCCAGGGCAGCGGTGTTCACCAAAAAAGATTCTCGGCGAAGGACTGATGGCCGCCGCCGCGTGGCAATGCGTGCTGGCGGCGGACAGGCTGCGAGACGGGACAGGCACTTCCGCACTGGTCAGTGTGGTGGGCTGCAACCAGCAGGCCATCGGCGCGGCGTTCGGCCGTTGAAAATGAGTGATCTAAAATTGGAGATTTGAAACAGGCCCCATGAACACTCGCGTCATCCTAATCACCGGAGCCAACGGCGGCCTCGGTCGCGCGTTCGCGCGCGCCTTCCTGGCCGAGTCGCTGGAAAATGTTGTCTGGCTCGGCGTGCGTGCCAACCGCGCGCAGGCCGACACGCTGGCGGCGGAATTCCCCGCTCGCTGCCGCTGCATCGATTTGGATGTGACCCAGCCGTCCGCGTGGAAGGACGCCGTTGCCCGCGTCGTTGCGGAAAGCCATCGCCTCGACGTGCTGGTGAACAACGCCGGCGCGCATCGGGACAGCCTGCTCGGCACGATGCCGGCGGAGGCGTGGCGGGACGTGCTCACCACGAACCTCGACGGCGTGTTCCACGGTTGCCAGGCGGTGTTGCCAGCGATGATTTCCCAGCGAAGTGGACGCATCGTGAACATCGCCTCGTTGAGCGCGCTGCTGGCGCCCGCCGGCCAGACGAACTACGCGGCGGCCAAAGCCGGCGTCATCGCACTCACACAGTCGCTGGCCAAGGAAGTCGCCCGCATCGGCATCACCGTCAACGCGGTGTGTCCCGGCTACATCGAGACCGAGGCGCTGGCCGCGATGAGCGACGAGGAGCGCGCCGGGGCGCGGGGCAAAATCCCGATGCGCCGATTCGGTCGGCCCGAAGAAGTCGCCGCCGCCGTTCGATTTCTGGCTTGTGCCGAAGCCGGCTACATCACAGGCTCCGTGCTCAAAATTGACGGTGGAATTTTTTAGATGGAAGACACGAACGCTCTCAAGCAACAGATTAAAGCCATGATGGTCGAAAACCTCATGCTGCAAGTGACCGCCGCCGAAATTGGCGACGACCAACCCCTCTTTGGCCCCGGCAGCCTCGGCTTGGACTCGGTGGATGCGCTGCAACTGGTGGTCGCGCTGGACAAGAATTTCGGCTTGAAGGTGGCAGACCCGGCGGCGGCCAAAGTCATTTTGCAGAGCGTCAACACCATCGCCGACGCGGTCCAGCAGAAGCCGGCGGCGTGACCAGCAAGGTTCCCCATTGAGTTCCGGGGGAACAAAGCGACCGGTTTCGCGAAGCTCAAAGCACCAAGTTCAAAGCTCAAGAAAAGATCCAAGCCTCAAAATCCAAACACCACCGGACAAGCGCGGCAGACCTTGGAGGTTGGTGTTTTAAGCTTGGAGCTTTTCTTGAGCTTTGAGCTTTGGGCTTCTGGCCGCCAGCGTCGTTCCACAGAAATGATCGTAGAACCTGCAACTTTCCATCGCCTCGCCGTGTGCTTGAGGTAGAATGGCCGCACACCGGTTGAAGGCCAACGATGAGCGACACGCACCACTTTGAGGCGTTTATGCAAGCCTACCAAAACATGGTCTTCAGCAGCGCCATCCGGCTGCTCGGCAACGAGTCGGACGCGCAGGACATCGCGCAGGAAGTTTTCCTGCGAGCCTACGCGCATTTCGACAACCTCAGCCACAGCGCCACCGCGGGCGGCTGGTTGAAAACGGTGACCCGCAACCTGTGTTTGAACCATCTCTCCCGCTACCGCGCCCGCTGGCGGTTCTTCTCCGAAATGAGCGCACCGGATGACGAATCTGATTTTGCGGAAAGCCTGCCCGGTCCCGACGCCAACGAGCACGCCGGTGATTTGACCGACCACCACAAACAACTGGAAGCCGCGCTCCAGAAACTGCCCGCCGCCCAGCGTGTGCCGCTGGTGCTGTATCACTTCGACGAACTGGGCTACGACCAAATCGCCGCGCAGTTGGGCGTCTCCCTGAGCAAAGTGAAGACGGACATCCATCGCGGACGCGCCGCGTTACGCCGTAAACTGACAACCGCGTCGGCTCCCACCCCTCCGGCCCGCGCCCTGAGGAGTTAATCCCATGAACCAAGAACCCGACCCGCAACTGGAACGCTGGACGCACGGAAATCTGCGCCGGCTCCCCGAACTATCCGCGCCGCCATCGCTCCTGCCGCGCGTGCTCGCCGCGCTGCAGGCCGAGGCGCGGCTGCCGTGGTGGCGGCAAAGTTGGTGGCGCTGGCCGCTCGCCGCCAAGGTCGCCGCGCTGGCCGTCTTTCTCGCCAGCGCCACGGCGTTGAGTTTTCTCGGCGCGTCCATTCAGCCCGCGGCGGATTCACTTTCCACCGCGCTCGACGAACGGCTGGGAATCATCAGCCACTTGTGGATTGCTTTGGCAGCGTTGGGCGGCGCGCTGGAAACGCTGCTGCTTTCGTTGGCCGGGAATCCCTGGGTGCTGGCGGCAGGCGCGGGCTGCACGGCGCTTTATCTGTTGTCCATCGCCGCAGGCACGGTGCTCGTGCGCTATGCGTCCAGGGAAGCGGGAGGATTACGACATGAGAAATAGACTGACCACGGTCCTGTATTGCGCGTTGTTGTTCCTGGCCGGTTTCACGCCCGAACTGGCTGCGCAACCCGGCGACACCACGACTAACGAAACCACGACGGTCAAGATCGGGCCGATTGAAGTCAGCACCCGCCACCGCTCCAGTCAGGACAAGGTCGCTGTCGGCAACGATGTCGTCCTGAAAGCAGGCGAAGCCAAGCGCGACGTGGTGGTCGTATTTGGTGACGCGACGATTGACGGCACAGTGAACCACGATCTGGTCGTCGTGTTCGGCACGGCCAGACTCGGGCCGACCGCCGAGGTCAAGCACGACGTCGTCGTGGTCGGCGGCAAACTGGAGGCGCACCCCGACGCGAAGATTGGCCATGACCGCGTGGAGGTCGGCCTGCACACCAACTGGGGCTGGCTGCGCTGGCTCAAACAATGGGGATCGGGCGCCTTGCTGCTCGGCCGTCCGCTCGCGCCGCAATACGGCTGGACCTGGGTGATCGCGGGCGCGTTCCTCGTGCTTTACATCCTCACTGGCATCCTTCTGCCGAAGTCGGTCCAGTCGTGCGTCACCGCGCTCGAAGCCAAACCCGTCAGTTCGTTTTTCACCGGCGTGCTGTCACTGCTCCTGTTTGGTCCGTTGACGGTGCTGCTGGCGGCGACAGGTGTCGGAGTGTTGGTAATTCCCTTTCTGTTTTGCGCGATGCTCGCGGCGTTTCTATTGGGCCGGGTGGCGGTCTATCGTTACGCTGGCCAGCAGATGGGCGGGCAACTCGGACTGACGGCGCTGCAACGTCCGGTGTTGGCGCTGATAGTCGGCGCGGTGATTTTCCATCTGCTCTACATCGTTCCATTCGTTGGCTTCATCGTTTGGGGCGCGATTGTGCCGCTGGGCGTGGGCGCGACCGTGCTGGCATTCTTCAGTTCCTTCCGCTCTGAAACCACGAAATCCAACGCTGGCAGCCTTCCCGCCACGTCAGTGGTTGCGCGAAGCGACGCCCCTCCGGCCAACCTGCCCGCGACGCCTCCGGTCGAGTTGCAGCGCGTCGGTTTCTGGTGGCGGACGTTGGCGACAATTTTGGATCTGCTGCTCATCGCGATTCTGATTCGGGTGTTTTCCGGCCGACATGGACCGATCCCGCAGTTGGTCATTGTCATCTGGCTCGCCTACCATGTCGCGATGTGGAGTTGGAAGGGCGCGACGATGGGTGGGATGGCGCTGGGCATCCGCATTGTCCGCCGCGATGGCGGCCCGATGAACTTCGGCGTGGCGCTGGTGCGGGCGCTGGCGGGGTTCTTTTCCGCAATCGCGCTGGGGCTCGGATACTTCTGGGCGGGCTGGGACCGGGAGAAGCAATCGTGGCACGACAAAATCGCGGGAACGATTGTGGTGAAGGCACCGCCGGGCACGCCGCTCGCGTGATTCGCGGGCCACTCCGGTTCAGACCACGAACTCCAGTTCCGGCGCGCGGGGAATCAGCCCCCGGTCGTGCGCGCGACCGAGGAAACGCCGGATGGACTCGCGCCCCTTCTCGCCGTAGTCGAGCGTCCAGTGGTTCACGTACATGCCAACGAATTTGTCGGCCATGTCGCAGCCCATGTCGCGGGCGTATTGGAGCGAGTGCTGCACGGCGTCCGCGCGATGGTCGAGACTGAATTGGATGCTGGCGGTGAGGATGTCCGAAATAATCCGGCGCGTCGGAAGATCGAAGCGCTTGTGGATGACGTTCCCGCCCAGGGGCAGCGGCAGGCCGCCGTTTTCGCGACCCCACCACGCACCGAGGTCTTCGCACACTTGGAGTCCCTCGTTCTGATATGTGAGTTGACCTTCATGGATGATCAATCCCACAGCCGCCGCGCCAGATCGGACGGCGGCAAAGATTTGATCGAAGGGCACGACCACGTAGTTAATCTCCGCCGCCGGTTTGCCAAGCCACAGTTGCAACGCGAGGAAGGCGCTGGTCATCGTGCCGGGCACGGCGATTTTGCTGCGGGCGATGTCCGTCTTCGTCAACTTGTCCTTCGCCACGAGCATCGGCCCGTAGCCGTCGCCCATGCTCGCGCCGCTGGGCAGCAACGCGTATTGATCGCAGACGTGGGCGTAGGCGTGGATGCTGATGGCCGAGACGTCCAATTCGCCGCGCGTGGCGCGCTCGTTGAGCGTCTGGATGTCCTGGAGAATGTGCTCGAACTTGAAGCCAGCCGCTGGAATGAGCTCCTTCGCCAGCCCGTAGAACATGAAGGCGTCGTCCGGGTCCGGCGAGTGGCCGAGCGTGATGGTGCGTTGCAGCATGGGAAAAAACTACGGCGGGCCATGAAAGCTTGTCACGGGAAGAATGGAGCACCGGGAATGGAACCCCGCAAGCGGGCGGGATTTCCCTTGCGAATCGGCCGCGCCGGCCAATCATCTGAGCGAAGACAATGAGCGACCCAAACGCCGCTTCCTCCGGCCCGCCCGCGCCGCTGACGTTGCTGTTGCGCGTCAATTGGCTGTCCACCTGGCGGCGGCTTAAATCCGTGCGCGAACAATCGCGGCTGTTAAGCGGGGTGATTTTCCTGTTCATCACCAGCTACCTGGTGCTCGCGTTCTGGCTCTTCTACAAGGGCCTGATCTTTATCGCGCGCTTCCCCGGGCTGGGCACGATGCTCATGGAGCGGCTCCTGTTTCTGCTCTTTGCCTTTTTTCTGGTACTGCTGCTCATCAGCAACCTCGTCATCAGCTACACCAATCTGTTTCGCAACCGCGAGACCGCCTTCCTGCTCACCCAGCCCATCTCCACCGCCGTCATCTTCCAGTGGAAGCTCATCGAGTCGGCGCTGCTGGCTTCCTGGGCGTTTGTCTTTCTCATCGCGCCGCTGCTCGGCGCGTACGGGCTGACGCGCGGCGTGCCCTGGCATTTTTACCCGGTCACGCTCGGGTTGGTCGCGCTGTTCATCGTGCAGCCCGCGGTGGCGGGTGCGTTCGTGGCGGTGAACGTGGCGCGTTACCTGGATCGCCGGCTCTTTCAAGTGCTCGTCGTGACGGCCGTCCTGGCGCTGGTGGCCAGTGTGGCGTTCTGGTTCAAGCCGGAACCGCTTGACCCGGAACAGGCGGAGACGCGCGTCATGGCGCTCCTGGACCGCATGCTCACGAAAACCAGTTTCGCCGAATACGCCCTGCTGCCCAGCTACTGGCTGTCCCGCGGCGTGCTGCAATGGGCGGAAGGCTCGATGTTCGGCGCGGGCTTCTGGGCGCTGGTGTTGCTCAGTTACGGACTATGCCTGGGCACGCTGGCCTTCACGAAGATGGGGGGCCTGTTTTACGACGCGGCCTCGGCGGTGCAAAGCCGCGCCAGCGTCTTCGCGCGCTGGAAATGGTTCCGCGTCTGGCGCCGCCGCCAGGACGCATCCGACTACTCGACGGGCTTCGTCGAACGGCTCGTCAGCCACGGGCGCTGGCTGGGGCCGGACGTCCGCGCGCTCATCGTCAAGGACACGCGCATGTTCTGGCGCGACACCACGCAATGGGCGCAATCCCTCATGCTCTTCGGCCTGCTCGGCGTTTACATCTTCAACCTCCGCCACTTCTCCCAGCAACTGACCAATCCCTTCTGGATCCACCTCGTCTCCTACCTCAACCTCGGCGCCTGCTCGCTTAACCTCGCCACCCTTACCACCCGCTTTGTCTATCCCCAATTCTCCCTCGAAGGCAAACGCCTGTGGATCGTCGGCATGGCCCCGCTGGGCATGGTGAAAGTCGTGCGCGTCAAATACTGGCTCGCCGCCGGCACCTCGCTCATCGTGACCCTCGGCCTCATCACGCTCTCCTGTCACATGCTCAAACTCACCTGGGACCGCACCGTCTATTTCGCCATCGCGGTCACCGTGATGACCTTCACGCTCACCGGCCTGGCTGCGGGACTGGGCGCGCTCTATCCCAATTTCAAAGAAGACAATCCGAGCAAGATCGTCAGCGGCTTCGGCGGCACCTTCTGTCTGGTGCTCAGTTTCCTCTACATCGTCGGCTCGGTCGTCCTGCTGGCGCTGGCGACGCCGTGGACCCGCGCCCTCGAGCCGTCCCACGTGCAATCGCTCGCGTGCCTCGGTGGATTCGTCGCGCTGTCGGTGGCGTTGGGCTGGGTGCCGCTGCAACTGGGACTGCGCCGCGTGCGGACCGTCGAACTGTAGCCACCGGCAGAATTGCTTTTGCCCGCCCGATTCGACGCGCCGGTGCCAATCAACGCCTCTCCCGGGTAATCAGGTTACCGGCGAGCCGCTTCGTTAAGCGCCCAGTCGTAGTCGGTGTGACGGACTTTGAATCCGCCCCGGTCGAGTTCAGCCTGAATTGCCGGCGGAAAATAGGGTCGAACAAACTTGATGACCGAGCCGGATTTCTGTTCGAAGTCGGTGGCAAACCATTTGAAAATCGGCGAGAGATTCAAGGTGCGGGTCTTGTAGTCGAAGGAATTCTTGCGCGCCGTGCCCAGGAATTGCCGGCCCTGCGCTTCGAGTTGGACCTCGAGTTGTCCGGCGGTGTAGGCCTCGCTGCGCAACGGCGGGCAGCCGAGCGCGCCGCAGACGATGGCGAAGTGAATGCGCGGCTCGGTGTATTGGTGGCGCAGGATTTGGTGCTCCAACTTGTCGAGCGTAATGGCCTGGCCGAAGAGTGGAACAACCGGCTGGTTCCACGGCCCGCTGAACCAGCCGCCAATCTTGCGGATGCTCTTGATGGGATAGTGGTCAATGATGAGGCGCAGCGTGGCGGCGTTGTAGAGATTAATCAGGAAGGCCAGTTGTTGTGGCTCGGTCCATTTTCGGAATTCGCCCTCACTGACGGAAGCCAGAGAACTCAGATAGGCGTCCAATTCCTTCGGATCGGCTTTGAGCGCGGCATAATCCACGAGGGCGTCTTTCACGAATCGCTTGAGCACCGGATTCAGCGCGGTGTGACCGTGGTCGAAAGCCGCCCCCCACGCGGCCCCGGCGAGCAGCAGTGTCGTTAGCAGGATGGCTCCGATGGTTTTCACAATTCGTCCGGCGACCGGCCGGTTTGCTGATTTGTTAACCCGCCCGGCGCAGGGGAGCGGGCAAACGGCCTTCGGTCCATACGAACATCTCTTCGCGCAACGGAATGGAGGATCAGGACCAACTGCGCACCGCGTGCGGGGGTCAATGGGCGTGCTGTTTCTTGGCCGGAGCAACCGGATCTTCGTAATGGTATTCGTTGAGTTTGTTGCGGAGGGTGCGGATGCTGATGTCCAGTATCTTGGCCGCGTGCGTGCGATTGCCCTTGGCCCGTTCCAGCGCCGCAATGATGTGGCGTTTCTCGACTTCGCTCAACGAACAACCTTCGCCGGGTTCATCCACCGGCAGCACGTACACGGGCGCGTGTTTGGCACCGGTGGACGTGACGGCGGTGCTGACGATGCTCGCCAGGTCGGCCTTGGCGGCCAGGCCCAGATAGGCCGGCTCCAGCACGCCGCCGTCGCTGCACAGGATGACGGCGCGCTCGATCACATTTTGCAGTTCGCGCACGTTGCCCGGCCAGGAGTGTTTGTTGAGCGCGTTCATGCACGCGGGGGACATGCCGCGCACTTCGACGCCGTGTTTGCGGGCGAACCGCTGGCGAAAATTATCCGCGAGCATGGGAATGTCCTCTTTATGATCACGGAGCGGCGGGACGAGAATCGGCACCACGTTGAGCCGGAAGAACAAATCCTGCCGGAATTCCTTGCGCTCGACGCTTTCGCTGAGGTGACGGTTGGTGGTGGCGATGACGCGCACGTCCACTTTCACCGTGCGGTTGCCGCCCACGCGCTCCAATTCACGCTCCTGCAACACGCGCAGCAGCTTCGCCTGAACCGTCGAGGAGATTTCGCTGATTTCGTCCAACAGAATGGTGCCGCCATGCGCCAGTTCGAACCGGCCTTCACGTTTGGTCATCGCACCGGTGAACGCGCCCTTTTCGTGGCCGAAAAATTCGCTCTCGATCAGGTTCTCGGGGATGGCCGCGCAGTTGACCTTGATGAACGGCGCGTTGGCACGCGGGCTTTGCCGGTAGAGCGCGCGGGCGACGAGTTCCTTGCCCGTGCCGCTTTCGCCCTGGATGAGCACCGTGGCCTGGGTGCGGGCGACTTTGCGGATCAACTGGCGCAGTTGATCGATGGGTTTGCTCTGGCCCAGCAACTCGTAGCCGGCCTCCTCGTCCTCGGCGTGGCTGAGGTATTGGTTGACCTTGACGAGCTGCGTGTGCTCCTCGGCCTTCTTGAGCGTGACGGTCAGTTGCTCGGGCGAAAACGGCTTGGTGAGAAACGTGAACGCGCCGTTGCTCATGCACTCGACGGCCAGGTCCACCGTGCCGAAGCCGGAGATCATCACGACCAGCGGCTTGACCGGGCGGGACTGCAACTGCTTGAGCAGATCGATGCCCTCGCCGTCGGGCAGGCGCATGTCCACGATCATCAGGTCGAAGTTGTCTTTGGTGAGCAATTCCTGGGCGGCGGCGATGGTGCTCACGGACGCCACGTCGTAGCGCTTGTAACGCAACTGCTGCTCCAGGTTTTTGCGGACGATCAGGTCGTCCTCGAGAACAATAATCTTTTCAATCGGCATTGGCGGTGTGATTTAGCGGCGGGAGCGCGCGGGAAACAAGATTATTTTGGCCCCAAGAGAAAACCGGGCGCATCTGGACACCGTGGTGGCAGACAACCGTTGCGGTGGCGGTGCGGCCGGAGCGCGGCTGTGTGCGCGGAGCACCAGCCGCAGCCGGTGGCCGGTGCGGGCGCTCGGGGTTTGCTGTGGCCGCTGCGCTCGTGCTTCGGGGCTGCGGCTGGTCCTCGCCGCACACCGCCCCGCTCCTCAGCCACGGTGAAAAGATGCGCCCGAGAAAACCAGCGCGTCCCCCCTCGGTATCTTTTTCCTGTGAGACAACAGACCTGCCACGTCACTCGGTGCGCTCAATTCCCGAAAACTTGCTTAACCCGACCCGAAACTTGCCTCGTTTCACCAAAAACTTGTCTGCTTTTCACCGGAACTTGTCTGATCCGGGCGGACACTTGTCTGATCCGCGTGAAAACTTGCTCACTTTTGATCGAAAGTAAGCAACATTGATCGAAAACTTGTCTGCTTTTGGGTAAAACTGAGCAAGTTTTCGTGAAAAGTAAGCAACATTGGAGGCGATTTGAGCAACTTTTTCATCAAACGCGCCTCCATCCCTCGCGCGATAATCGCTCCAAAGCCCTGAAAATGAAGCTACTGCGCCAAGCGGCACCAAGTCATCGCGATTCTCCACCCTGATTCCGTGGCAGGGGCGGCGCGCTGCACCGACCACGCCGCGTCCAGCGACACAACGCTGGGACGGTCTCACCCGCTGGTGGCTGTAGCCGGTTCCGCCCGCTGAACGCGGCGGGGCATCGCAGCGCGACCCTGCCTGGCTTGATGATTCGACCCATACTATCTCGTACCAGGCGTATCCGGGCACTGCCCCCGGCGCGCGGCCTTCAGGCCGCTTCCGTCTCCGCACGGGCATGGACGAAACGATTGACCGGCGGTCCGAATGATGAAGCGGCGTAAACGCCGCGCTCCGGCACCCTAAAATCCAACGCCCAATTGGGCGCATCTTTTCACCGTGACAGCGGAGCGCGGCTGTGTCCGCCGAGGACCAGCCGCAGCAGCGTGGAACGAGCGCAGCAGCCAGGAAAACCCGGAGCGCCCGCACTGGCCACCGGTTGCGGCTGGTACTCAGAGCACACAGCCGCGCTCCGACCGCTACACCATCGTAACTGTTGTCTTCAACCACGGTGTCGGGATGCGCCCTCGTCCAAACTTCCCCAAAAAAATCCGGACAAGATTGGAATTGACACCTTCCGCCGCGCCTGCTTGACTCCACCCAAGCCAAAAGAACATTCCCATGACACCAACCGGCACCTCCTGGTGGTCCAGAAAAGCCAACCGCCCGCTCGCGGTGGTTTTCCTCACGGGGATGCTTTGCATCTGCACGCCGCCGGCATCGGCGCAGCCGCAACGCCTCGGCGACCCGATCAGCGACTGGAACAGTCTGGCCCTCGACGCCATTCGCGGCGCGACCACGCCGCCGACGCTGGCGGCGCGCAACCTCGCCCTCCTGCACGGAGCGATGTTCGACGCGGTTAATGGCATCACGCGGGACTATCAATCCTACCGCTACCATATCCCGCCGCCCGCCGATGCCCTGCCCGAAGCGGCGGCATCCGGAGCCGCGCATGAGACGCTGACCAGGCTTTACCCCGAACGCCGCGCCACCTTCGACGCGCAACTCACCAGTTCGATCGCCACGCTCGCACCCGGTTCCGCCCGCGACACCGGCCTGCTGTATGGCCGGGCCGCCGCGCAAGCCGTGCTCGCCTGGCGCGCAAACGACCAGTCGAGCACGACCGTTCCCTACCTCGTGCAGACGAACGCCGGCCATTGGCAACGCACGCCGCCGCATTATCGCCCGCCCGATGCGCCGAACTGGCCGCTCGTCACGCCGTTCGCCATGACCAACGGCGCTCAATTCCGTCCGCCCGGCCCGCCGCCGCTCGACAGCGAGCGTTACGCGCGCGACGTGAATCAAGTGCAGGAACTCGGCGCGCTCCACAGCCGGACGCGCACGCCGGAGCAGACGGAAATCGCCCGCTTCTGGTCGGACTTCTCCTACACGGACACGCCGCCCGGCCATTGGAATCGCATCGCCTTGGACATTTGCAAACGGAAGCAGCTTGCCCTCTCGCAAAGCGCCCGCCTGTTCGCCCTCCTCAACTTCGCCCTGGCCGACGCGGGCATCGTCGCGTGGGATGCCAAATATGTCTCCAACTTCTGGCGTCCCGTCACCGCCATCCGGCAGGCGGACCGCGACGGCAACCCGGCCACCGCGCCCGACCCGGACTGGCAACCGCTGTTCGTCACGCCGCCGTTCCCGGAATACATCTCCGGCCACAGCATCTTCAGCGCGACGGCGGCGCAAGTCCTCGCCGGAGTGTTGGGCACCGACGCGGTGGATTTCAGCATCACCTCCGACACGTTGCCGGGCGTGGTCCGCGCCTATCACGGCCTGCGCGAATGCGCCGAGGAAATCGGGATGAGCCGCATCTACGGCGGCATCCATTTTCTCTCCGCCGATCTGGACGGACTGGCGGCGGGCCGTGCGCTCGGTGATTACGTGGTGAAAAACTTTTTGCCGCCAGTTAAGAAATCCACCCTCGCCTTCGATACGGCGAACCAAAGGCCAGATGCAAAGGAGGCGCGATGATGAAAATCAGCCATCTCCTCCCTCCCCATGAATCTCGTAGCAGCCGACGTAAGGAGGCTCATTCTATCTCGGGCCAGGGAAGTCAGAGCCTCCTCACGTCGGCTGCTACGGTTCAGGGATTCAAGGCGCGAATTTGTTGCCTCTTCGCGCTGCTGTCCCTCCTCCTCGCCGCTCCCGCTCGCGCCATTCCGCAATACCTTGGCGACCTGAACGCAGACAATAAGGTGGACGTCACCGACCTGGTTCTCCTAATCAATCATTTGAACGCCGTTCAGGGGAGCGCAGGCGGCCCGCCTGTCGGAGCCGGCGGCTCGCCGGCTCAACTTCCCTTTCCACTAAATTTCTTCGCCGACGTAAACCAGGACGGATTTTTGAATCAATCCGACGTGGACGCCCTCAGCGAAATGATCCTCGGCAGCCAGCCCGTCGTCTTTTTCCCGCTCACCACGCTGCGTGAAACCTCGCCCGCTTCCGGCGAAGGCGACGTTTCCGTCAACCGCGAAACCATCTTCCGCTTCACCCAGCCGCTCTCCACCAACACGGTGCTCACCGCCAATCATCTCTACGCCACCTTCGGCGGTCGCCGCCTGCTCGCCCGCGTCGAACTCGCCACCGACCGCAAGACCGCCACGCTCTTTTACCTCGAACCCATCCCGTCCAGCGCCCGCGTGCGCGTCACCTTCAACGCCGACGACTTGCAGGATTTCCTGGGCCGCTCGCTCGACCTCGACGGCGACGGCGCGGCGGGCGGACTCAAACTGGTGGACTTCGATACCCACAGCAACACCGCCGTGCCCGGCACCGCCGTCATCGGCCACGTCTATGCGTCCGATCAAATGCCGGGCACGAACGCCACCAACTTCATCAACCGCCCGCTCGCCCACGTCCTCATCACCGTGGACGGCATGGAGGAAAC
>JANNEF010000099.1:0-18014 GCA_031378375.1 Verrucomicrobiota bacterium
CGAAGCGGTGTTGCAGGCCGAACTGCAACGCTTCTGGCGAGACGCCCGCCGCGTGCACTCCCTCGTCTTCGATTGGCTGCTGCTTCAAGCAAACACTTCTTCCAGAGCCGTTATACTACTCTATTAACGTAGTTGGTATGATTGGTCAACGGAGTTGAAAAAATAACTAACGAACCCGGAAAAACAGCCGATGTAATAGTAGGTGAGTTCGACGGCGAACGAAATGTGGTCACCGTGAAATGAAAAACAGTTGTCGGTACTCGAATAGTGGAAGCCGAATCGTGAAACAAACATTGTAGCATCAGGTAAAAAGGAGACATCACCATGCCAGAATCCAGCAGTCCACCCCCCTTGCCCGCGCCCGAAGCGGGCGTCAACCCCGCCCCGGAAACCCTGGCGGCACCGCCGGCCGCGAACGTCCCCGTGCCTGAACCCGCAGCCAAACGCCGCTCGCCATCCACGCTCAACGTGGCCCAGGAACGGGCGCTGGCCAAGGCTGGCCAGATCGGCACGGCGGCGGCCAAGCCCACCTACGTGGGCATTTTGGTTTACCGCCTGATTCCGCCGGCCTTCGTCACTACCTTGATGGCGGACATCAAGCTGACGGTGGACAAGAGCCGCACGGCGCTTTCCTGCGACGCGGGCCGGCATGGCGCCACGCGCACGGAGGCCGCCGCGGGCGAGGCGTTGGTCGGCACGCTGCGCACCATCCAATCGGCCGCGCGCCAGAAGTTCCTCCCGAATGAACCGGCGCGGCTCGAACCTTACGGAGTGGGCCAGCGCATTGATGAAAGCCGGCCCGTGTTGGAATCCTTCTCGGAAATCATCATCGACAAGGCCAGCGAAGAACGCCCGCCAGGCATCAATACGGACTTCATTATCAACGCGGAAGCGGAGCGGACGGCTTACGTTAACGCGAACGCAGTCCAAACCACCGAGGCCGCCGCCGCCAAACAGGCGCGGGCCGAGCGCAACGCGATGGTGGAAAGCATCACGCAACGGCGGATGACGATTCAACGGGCGATAGACGCGGCGTTCCCGCCGGGGCAAGTGGCGAGTGCGGGACCGAGGAAGGAATTTCAACTACCGGCGAACCGGCCGTTTAGTTTCTAGGTTTTGGTTCGGGATGATGGAGGGCGGCTGGCGAAAGTCAGCCGCCTTTTTGCTTTTTAGCGTGGGGCGATGAGACGGGCAAGTGTGCCACGGTGTGTCATGAGTGGGCCAGCATGGCGCATAATTGCGGGTCAACGGGAGATGGAATTCTTCAGATATATTTACATAGTATGCTTATGTTAAGACACTTGCGTCATAGTAGAACTTGATGGCACTGTCGCTGCTAAAGAGCAAGAAGCGAATTAACGCAATAAATTTATGGCTAAAGTACTCGGCATTGATTTAGGTACAACGAACTCCTGCATGGCAGTCATGGACGGGGGCGAGCCGATGGTGTTGGAGAATTCCGAAGGGAAACGCACCACACCGTCGGTGGTGGCCTTCACCAAGACGGGCGAACGCGTGGTCGGCGAGGCCGCCAAGCGGCAGGCGGTAACGAACTCCCAGAACACGGTGTATTCCGTGAAGCGTTTCATGGGACGCAAATTCGACGAAATCGGCGAGGAAACCAAGCGGGTTCCCTACAAGGTCGTCAAAGCGTCCAATGGGGACGCCGCCGTGGAGGTGGAGGTGGACGGCAAACCCAAGCAGTTCAGCCCGCAGGAGATTTCGGCGATGATTCTCGCCAAGCTCAAAGCGGACGCGGAGATGCGTTTGGGCGAAAAGATTTCGCAGGCGGTCATCACGGTGCCGGCCTACTTCAACGATTCCCAACGGCAGGCGACCAAGGATGCCGGACGCATCGCGGGCCTGGAAGTTTTGCGAATCATCAATGAGCCGACGGCCGCGTCGCTCGCCTACGGCCTGGATAAAAAGAAGGACGAGAAGATCGCGGTGTATGATCTGGGCGGCGGGACGTTCGACATCAGCGTGCTGGAAATCGGCGACGGCGTCTTCGAGGTGAAGGCGACGAACGGCGACACCCACCTGGGCGGCGACGACTGGGACAATACCCTGATTGACTGGGTGCTCGAAGAGTTCAAGCGCGAACAGGGAATGGATTTGCGCAAGCAGCCCGATGCGTTGCAGCGCATCAAAGAAGAGGCCGAGAAGGCGAAGATCGCGCTGTCCAGCGCGCAGCAATACGACATCAACCTGCCCTTCATCACCGCGGATGCCAGCGGGCCCAAGCACATCAGCCTGAAACTGACGCGCGCCAAGATGGAGCAACTGTGCGATGCGCTGTTCGAGCGCACCGTCGGCCCGGTGAAGAACTGCCTCAAAGACGCGGGCATCACCTCGGACAAAATTGACGAACTCGTGCTGGTCGGCGGCATGACCCGCATGCCACGCGTGGTCGAGACCGCGCAGACACTCGTGAGCAAACCGCCGCATCAAGGCGTCAACCCGGACGAAGTCGTCGCCATCGGCGCGGCCATCCAAGGCGGCGTGTTGAAGGGCGAAGTGAAGGATGTGTTGTTGCTCGATGTGACGCCGCTGTCGCTGGGCATCGAGACGCTCGGGGGTGTGTTCACCCGGCTGATCGAACGCAACACCACGATCCCGACGCGCAAATCAGAGATTTTTTCCACCGCGAGCGACAACCAGCCCGGCGTGGAGATTCATGTGCTCCAGGGCGAGCGGCAATTCGCCAAGGACAACAAAACGATCGGGAAGTTTCACCTGACGGACATCCCGCCTGCGCCGCGCGGCATGCCGCAAGTCGAAGTAACCTTCGACATTGACGCCAACGGCATCCTCCACGTCAGCGCCAAGGACCTCGGCACCGGCAAGGAGCAAAAGATCAGCATCACCGCCAGCAGCGGCCTGTCGAAGGACGAAATCGAAAAGATGCGCAAAGACGCCGAGGCGCACGCCGACGAGGACAAGCAGCGCCGCGAGGAAATTGAAACGCGCAACGAGGCCGACAACGCCGTTTATCGCACGGAGAAAATGCTCCGCGACAACGCCGAAAAGATTTCCGGCGACGACAAATCGAAAATTGAAACCGCCGTCGCCGCCGTCAAGGAAGCCCTCAAAGGCAGCGACGCCGCCGCCATCAAAACCGCGAGCGACAAACTGAACGAAGCGTGGCAGGCGGTGTCAGCGGAGCTTTACAAAGCGGCCGCGGAGAAAGCCCAGGCCGCCAAGGCCGCCGGCCCGTCCGCGACCAGTTCCGCCTCCAGCGGCGCGAAGGACGACGAAAAGAAGGACGAAGGCCCCATCATTGACGCCGAAGTGGTGGACGAAAAGAAAGCCTGACACTTTCCGCCACGCCGCGCCCGCTCCGCGCTTTGAAGCGCGCACCGGCCGCCTGGCAAAAAAGATTTCCTGCTGCGAGTGCCGCGGGATTTGATTCAACGAAAAATCAAAACAGCAACAACGCAAAACGAAACTATGACCATTCAACTCAAACCGCTCGGCGACCGGGTTCTCGTGGAACCAGTCGAAGAGAAGGAAACCAAAAAAGGCGGCATCATCATTCCTGATTCCGCGAAAGAAAAACCCACCGAAGGCATCATCCGTGCGCTCGGGACCGGCAAGACCGACGACAACGGCAAGAAAGTTCCGTTTGAAGTCAAAGTCGGCGACCGCGTGCTCGTCAGCAAATACGGCGGCACCGAGATCAAACTCGACGGCAAGGAATACAAGATTCTGAGCTCCGACGACCTCCTCGGCGTCATCGCCTAGTCCCTCAAACCAACCAGTAACCAAGAACGATCAAATAATATTATGGCAGCAAAACAACTCCTCTTTGATGAGGCCGCGCGTCAGGCAATCCTGAAGGGCGTGCAGAAACTCTCCCGGGCCGTCACGGCCACGCTCGGCCCCAAGGGCCGCAACGTCGTCCTCGACAAAAAATTCGGCTCGCCGACCGTCACCAAGGACGGCGTCACCGTGGCCAAGGAAATCGAACTGGAAGACCCCTATGAAAACATGGGCGCGCAAATGGTGCGCGAAGTCGCCAGCAAGACCAGCGACGCCGCCGGCGACGGCACCACCACCGCGACCGTGCTCGCCGAGGCGATTTATCGCGAAGGCTTGAAGTTCGTCACCTCCGGCGCCAACCCCATCGGCATCCAGCGCGGCATCACCAAGGCGGTCGAAGCCGCCGTTGCGCACCTCGACAAGATCGCCAAGAAGGTCAAGGACAAGGAAGAGATCAAGCAGGTCGCGACCGTCTCCGCCAACTGGGACACCACCATCGGCGAGATCATCGCCGACGCGATGGACAAGGTCGGCAAGGACGGCACCATCACCGTTGAAGAAGCCAAGTCCATCGAGACGACCCTCGAAGTCGTCGAAGGCATGCAGTTCGACAAAGGTTACCTCTCGCCCTACTTCGTCACCAATGCGGAGACGATGGAGTGCAAGCTCGAGGAAGCCTACGTGCTGAACTACGAGAAGAAGATCAGCTCGCTCAAAGACCTCCTGCCGATCCTTGAAAAGATTGCCAAGGTCGGCAAGCCCCTGCTCATCATCTCCGAGGAAGTCGAAGGCGAAGCCCTCGCCACCCTCGTGGTGAACAAGCTGCGCGGCACCATCAACGTCTGCGCCGTCAAAGCCCCCGGCTTTGGTGATCGCCGCAAGGCCATGATGGAAGACATCGCCATCCTCACCGGTGGCAAGTGCATCACCGAAGACCTCGGCATCAAGCTCGACGGTCTGGAACTCACCGACCTGGGCCGCGTCAAGAGCATCGTCGTGGACAAGGAAAACACCACCCTCGTGGAAGGCTACGGCAAGTCCTCCGAGATCCAGGGCCGCGTGAATCAAATCCGCCGCCAGATCGAAGAGACCACCTCCGACTACGACAAGGAGAAGCTCCAGGAACGCCTCGCCAAGTTGGCCGGTGGTGTCGCCGTCATCAACGTCGGCGCCGCGACCGAGAGCGAGATGAAGGAAAAGAAAGCCCGCGTCGAAGACGCGCTGCACGCGACCCGCGCGGCCGTCGAAGAAGGCATCGTGCCTGGCGGCGGTGTGGCTTTGATCCGCTGCTTGAACGCGATTGACGGCGTGAAGCCGTCCAACGACGACGAGCAGATCGGTGTCGCCATCGTCAAGCGGGCCATCGAATACCCGATTCGCGCCCTGGCGGCCAACGCCGGCGTGGAAGGCTCCATCGTCGTCGAAGAAGTCAAACGCCGCAAAGGCAACGACGGCTACAACGTCGCCACGGGCGATTACGAAGACCTCGTCAAAGCCGGCGTGGTGGACCCCAAGAAGGTCACCCGCACCGCGCTGCAAAACGCGGCCTCCATCGCGGGGCTGTTGCTCACCACCGAGTGCCTGGTGACCGAGATTCCGGAGAAGGACAAGAAAGCTCCGGGCGGCCACGATCACGGCGGCGGCGGCGGCGGCATGGGCGGCGGCATGGATTACTAAGCCGTCTCCCCAAGAGGAACCGGGGAAATCATCAGCGAGGCTGGCCTGCGCAAGCGGTGCCAGCCTCGTCTTTTTTTCAGTGGATTACGTAGCGAAGGCTTGTGGCCCGTGGGGGGGGGGCTCTTCAAATTGAGGTCGCCTGCCAGGCTATCAGCGTCCAAACGTATTCCGGCTCAGATCCTGTTAGAAAAGTCGGTGGAACTTACGTGCCGCCAACGCCCGGAGTGCGCCCGTCCTCGGACGCAGCAACGTCCAAACACCAGCAGGCGTGAACGTTTTCGAGGACATCGGCAGGCGACGCGGCGGCACCCGGTTACGGGCGCTCTCAGGGAGGCGTATTTTTTGACCCGAATTCCGAAGTAGCCCGCGAGCGGGCCTGTTCCGAGGCGCGCGCCACTGTCGGCGTTTCGCCAGCTTCGGTTCGGGTTTAAGACAGGCTCTCAGGAGGCGCGACGGCGCAGCCAGAGCAGCATTCCCATTCCCCCCAGCGCCAGCAACGCGCCGGTGGCCGGTTCGGGCACCACCACGACTCCGACTTGTCCGGCGAAATTTTGCGGGCTGTTGGCGGCATTCCCGCCGGTCCAAGTCCGGGACAGGTTCCCATCCGTGGGCAGGGCGGTGTAGGCTCCACCGTTCGCGCCGAAGAATGAAATCGTGCCACCTCCTGTGAATAGGAAACTTGCCGGAATAATGTAGTTCGGCGCCGGCCCGCCCGCCGCCTGAATACCGGCTGTGCCAAGCAGGAAAGCGCGGTTGGCGGAGTCTCCCGGAAGGTTGCTCGGTATGGTGAACGTGTTCTGCAAGGTGTTGCCTACATTGCGGGAGACGATTTGCTGGCCACCGACAAATTGCTGGCTGCCGGTGGAGGTGAACAATTCGATAAACTGTAGCGAGCCGCTGGCGTTCGAGTAAATCTCACGGATGTTCCAAAGGTGAAAAGCCGCCTGGGCCGAGCTGCCGGCCATCTGCACGCCAAGCGCTAGCGCCAACGCGCGTGTGACGACACCGGCGAAGCCGTGTGGCGTAGTGGAAACGAGAGAGAGCATTTGGGTTTTCATAATAGTTCTGAGTTCTGAATTCGTGGAATCTGGAGCAGTTCATACCCGACCTGCCTGATTCTGGCAAGTACATTTCCCTAGTTTTTCAGCTCCGGGCGATCGCAATTCTCACGCGACTCGCTGAAAGTTCGTGGCTTGAAGTCGCGCCGCATTTGCCCTAACTACAGGGCCGTGAACCAATCCCCCGCGACCGCAGTTGACTCGCCGCCAGCCGCCGGGCGGTCGCCGGGCGCGACGATGGCCGCATGGACCGCCGGGCTGATGTTCCTGGCGGCGGCGGGAATTCCGTTGAGCCTGCTGTGGGATTTCTCCTGGGAATCCACCGTGGGCGTGGATCGCTTTTGGGCCCCCGCGCACACCGCGAATTATCTCGCCGTCGCGCTGGCCGGGTTGGTGGCGTTGCGCATAGCAGTCCACTCCACGCGCACGGCGGCGACGCGCGCCGGGACGCTGCGACTGGGAGGATTGCACGCGCCACTGGGTGCCTGGGTTTGTCTCTGGGGCGCGCTGGCCTTTCCTACGGCGGTGGTGTTCGACCGCTGGTGGCAATCAGCTTACGGCCTGGGTGCGGGCATCTGGCATCCGCCGCAAATTCTCAAAGCCGTTTCCTTCTTCGCCATCCTGACAGGCGCGTGGTTGCTGGCTTGGAAAGGACAGAATGAAGCCCCGCCTGGAGCCGCCGCCCGCGCCGCCGTTGCCGTCGCGGGAATCGGTGGACTGATCTTGGCCATGATCACGGTCGTGATGTTGCCGTCACTCTACCCGAACCGGCAGCATTCCGCCTCGTTTTACAAAATCCTCTGCGCCACTTGTCCGCTGGTGCTCGTCGCGCTGGCAGCGGCGGGGAGGCGGCGCTGGCCCGCCACGGTCGCGGCGCTCGTCTATACGGCGCTGGTCTGCGTGATGGTCTGGCTGCTCCCGCTGTTTCCGGCGAAGCCGCAGACGGGACCGATCTACAACGCGCTCGATCACTTGATGCCGCCGCCGTTTCCATTGTTGCTCGTGGTGCCGGCGCTCGCGCTCGACGGGTTGTTGCGCTGGTGGAACTGGCCGGCGCATCGCGGCCGGGCCTGGCTGCAAGCGGGCGTGGCGGGATTGGTGTTCTTCGTGGCGTTCCTGCTCGCGCAATGGCTGTTCGCTGAATTTCTCCTCACGCCGGACGCGGACAACCGCTTCTTCGCGGGCGGCGGGCGGCACTGGCCGTTCTTCCTCAAGATTGATGAAGCGAGCCGCTCCATTTTCTGGGAAACACGGGCGGACGAATTGAACTTTTCTAGTTCAGTCGCTGCCGTTGGACTGGCGATGCTCTCGGCGCGAGTCGGACTTTGGCTGGGCCATTGGATGAGCCGCGTGCGACGATGAAGCGGCTGCTCACACCATTGCTTTGGCTGCTGCTTCCGCTGGGAGCGCTCGGTCACGTCGGCAGTCCGAATGTTTTTTTCACCGGCCAGGCCGGGCCGCATACGATCCGGGTCGTGATTCGTCCGCCGGCGGTCCTGCCGGGCGTCGCGCAGGTGGACGTGCGCGTGGCGACGGACGGCGTGACCAATGTGACCTTGCAAGCCGCGCTCTGGGAAGCTGGCCTGGACGCCGCCCCCGCGCCTGTCGAGGCTTCCGCCGTCGCGGGCGAAACCAATTTCTTCAGTGGCGCGCTCTGGCTGTCGCGCGCCGGGTCATTCAGTGTGCATGTGAACGTCGCCGGCGGTGGTGGTAGCGGCACGGCGATCGTTCCTTTGAATTCCTCGGCCACGAAACGGCCCGCCATGCCGCCGCTGGTCGGGGTGTTGCTCGTCGCACTAGGCGTGGCGCTGTCTCTTGGCGTCGTGTGGCTGGCGGGCGTGGCGGCGCGGGAGAGTGTGTTGGAACCGGGAACATTCACGGGGCCACACGAACGGCACCGCGCGCGGGCGGTGGCGATGGGCGCGGCGTTGCTTCTCGGAGCGGCGTTGTTCGCCGGCAAAACTCGTTGGCAGAGAATGGACCGGGAGTTCCGCAACAACTCGCTTTCCCAGCCGCAACCGGTGGCCGCGACGGTGCGCAGCAACGGCACGCTCCGGCTGCTGCAAATCACGCCCTCTGCCGCCGACGCGCCGGGCGGGCCTGCTTGGGACACGCTCGCGACCGACCACGGCAAGCTGATGCACTTGTTTCTGCTGCGCGAGCCGGACTTCGACGCCTTCGCCCATCTGCATCCGGTGCGGCGCGACGCGCGGACCTTCGAGAATGTTTTGCCTCCTCTGCCCGGCGGGCGATACCAGCTTTACGGTGAAGTCACCTACGAGAACGGCCTCAATCGCACACTGGTTGCCACGGTGTCGCTGCCGGGGTCCGCGGCCAGCGCGGTCCCGCAACTCATGGGCCGGTCGAACTTGCTGAACGAAGCGTTTTGCGCGTCGGCCTATGTCCCGGCCACGAACTCCGCCATGCCCGTCGCGCTCGACGCAGATGATTCCTGGCACGTCGGCGCGGCGTCGGCGACGCTCGTGGCCCGCTTGATGGGCGGTTACACGATGCAATTTCTGACGGCGGGCGAAATGGTGGAGAACCGCGAAGCCGCCCTGCGTTTTGTGCTGCTCGCGCCCGACGGTCAGCCGGCGGCGCTGCAACCCTACATGGGCATGTTCGGCCACGCCGTCGTCCGCCGAACGGATGGCGCAGTGTTCACGCACCTGCATCCCGTGGGCACGATCTCGATGGCGGCCCAGGAACTTTTCGCGCGCCAGGCACGGGGTGAAGCGGGCACGGCGACGAATGGCCTTGCGCCGGTAACAACGCCGACGAATGTCGTCCACGATGTTTCCTTCCCGTACGCCTTCCCGCGATCCGGCGATTACCGGCTCTGGGCGCAGGTCCGGGCGCAGGGACGCGTGCTCACCGGGGTGTTCGACGTGCGGGTGATACCAGCTCGTTGAAAATGGCGCGGCTGGGAAATGTGGTCAGAAAATTGGTGCTTATCCGGGCTGCGACCGTGTCGCAGCCCGGACTCGCGCGAGCGGGGAAACCGATGCACACCGAGCCACGCCCCGGCGCACCGGACAAAAACGCAGATGGCGGACCTAATCTAATTTTTGAATGAGAATGGAGGCGTTTACGGCTGTCACCGTGCCTCCGATTGGAGGAGCCGCCGCCAGCGAAACCGCCGCCGCAGACGTATGATTTCGAAGCGTAAGTTTGTCGCCGGCTTCGATCGCCAGGATGGCCTGACCGTTGTTTTGCTGAGTGCCAGCGCCTGAACCATAAACGCTTTCCGCAACCACGACCCCGTTGATGAATAGCGCGAATTGGTTGGGTTCGGTACCCGACACGGAAAAGGTGACCTTGTAATCGCCCTTATTGACAAACGATATGTCAGCGCTTCCCGGCGCGTGCGTAATTCCAGCGGTGCCAATACCATTGTCGCTAAAAGTGACCGCCGTCTCCAGCGGCACCACCTGAGCGCTCACGTTGTAAACGTAGCCGTATTCGGATGAGCCTGATCCCGCTGGTCCAGGGGCACCCGCAACTCCGTTCGTGCCGGAGGGTCCAGCAGCGCCTCTATCGCCTTTGAGGCCTTGCAGTCCCCGTGGTCCAGCGGGTCCCGGCGGGCCTGGTGGACAGTCGCAACAACTGCAAAGCGTAATGGTCTTTGAGGCAAGCAGCGCGCTGTTCTTACGGATGGCCAGCAGATAATCGCCGGGAGCCAGGGCCGGCCGGGACGCGGTGAAGGTTTGTTTTGCGAAATTGTAGGTGCCGGCGAGTATCACTCCACCGAGTTGAACCACGAGGCCCCCTTCGGGGAAGCGGCTCAACAGCACCGTTAGATTGGTGCAATTACAGTTCGTCACGCCGACGATGACGTTTGCCCGGGCGGTTCCTGCCAGTCCCATCAAGGCGAACAGGATCAGCCAGGATCGGGAGCAGGAGCGAAACAGTTGCGCGAATGACTCACGCCAGCTTGGATGCTGCAAATGCGGTTTGGAGTTTGTTGTGGTGGTGTTCATAATTATTTCCCCCCCTTTGTTTACGGAGTTTACAGTATTCGGAGCGGGCACTTGCGGGTGTTGATCCGTGCTCCGTTTGGAGATGTGTTTTTATCTGCCATGAACGGAAACTTTATGCTGCCACCCGTTGCGGGCGCTATGGGGTGTTTCCCCCATGCCGCATTGTTGTGAATCCACCCCGGTAGCTGGTCGCTTCACAAGGCGCGGAGTCAGGACATTGCCGATAGTAGGGCGAACGCAATTGTCGGCAGATGCGTAATGGCAGTACGCAGGCTTGGAGTTTTCAGGGCGGCCCCGTTTCCGTGGTTCTGTCAGATTTTGGTGGGGATGACTTCAAACCGCCAAGTGATTCCAAAATGGTCTGTTGCACCGCCGGCTCGAATAGATTTCCCAGGTGCCCGCCCTGTTCGAAAACCTTCAATTGTTTCCCGGTGAACGTGGCGTGGAGCCAGGCCAGATCCTCGTCTGCCAGAAGAAAATCGTTTTGATTGACGATGATGCGGATGTTGGGATTGGCGCGCAGACCGGCGGCGTACGTCCTTAAGTCACCGGCTTTTTCCAGTGCTTCCGCCGCCGGCGACGCCATGTCTCGGGTCTGATAATACGGAATCACAAACTTCTCAAAATAATCCTGGTAGGAAAACTGTCGGATCTCCTGATAGACGGGGGTGCGCCTCAAATTGCTGATCGGGTGTTGCAGAACTCCCTGATTGTTTCGCCGCTGACTGCTGAAAATAACATCCTGCAGGATGAATCGAAACGTCAGCCCGATGAGGAACTTGGACTCGATGGCGCTGAAGGGCAGCGCGGTTTGTGGCGCGAGCGTGCTCTTGCTCAAGGCGGCCACCTTTAAGAACGTATTTTCGATTTTATCGGTCCGCTCCACGCCAGGCCATTCCAGCGGCGCCCGGTAAAATTCGTCCAGCTTGGAAATTCCATGGAGCAATCGGACCGGACTATTGATGGCAACGCAGCGGTCAAATTTTATCAAGCGTGACTGATTAGTCGGTTCGTTGGCCGCGACGTACAAGGAGTGAAGTGCGCCCATCGAATAGCCCATCAGGGCCTTGCCGCCCAGTCGATCCGGATACAGCACCCGCAGGCGGCGGTCAATTTCCGTCAAGGCGACATGCACATCATGACCATCCACCGGCAGGTACGCCGGCATCGCTGCCGTCGCTGCGTGCTCCATGAACTCCGAGTTGAACGCGCTGCTGACGCACACGGCGGAAAAGCCGTTGCTGTAAACCAACTCGGCCAGCGCCAGTGACGATTGAGCCAGCCGATGTGATCCCAGACCGGGAACGAGATAAACCACGGGCGCATTTCCCGGCTGCAACCAAAACGTAAACTTCAGTTTCCGGCCCGTTGCCGGAATCAATACCGACCGGGTCTTGCCATGGCTTGGAAACTCCGGGTCTTTGTAGCTGAAGGAAACCGATCCAAGTGTTTCGAGCGAGGGGGCATCCTGTTTCCCCATCACTTGAAAATCCGCCCCCCGGCTTGATCTTGCGAACGTCCAGGCATACTGAATCTTGGAATACGGATCCATTTCGGCCTGACTGAAACGCACATACTCACCCACGCTGTCGGTGAGATTGTTGTACATGACTGCGTAGGTGAAATAAGTGTACGGACCGAGATAAGTCAGCGGATTGTTCGCATCGAAATCGTAGGGGGCGATGTAGAGGAGCGGATTCGCCGCGGTGTCGGCGGCGAAGCCGAGGGTGTCCCGCTCGTTGCTCGGGCCAAGAATCGGCAGCATGATGAAACACTGCGGCTTCCAGCCCCACTGGCCGAAAGTCTGGCCAAAATCCGCGTCCGATTTCGGAATCTTCCATTTGTTTCCGATGTCGAAGAACCCGGCCACTCCGACCGTCGTATTGCAGGCAAACCGGTACGATTCATCGCGGGCACCGCTCCAATTACCTTGGAGCAGATTGTTAATGAGGCGTCCCGGATAGGTGAGGTTTCGGCCAAAATTTCCAATTCCGGTTCGGACCGGTTTCACGACGACGATCCGATATACCCGGCTGGTCGGCTTGATGACGCCAGTCATGATCCCCCGGTTGAAGGCCCACATCGCTCGATTCACCGGTTCGAAAGGATCGGGGACGGATTTTGGGAGAACAACCGTCTCCACCACCGGCGGCGCCGGGAAGCCGGCGGCAGGTTTCTGTCCGTGGGCAAGCGGCGACAGGCACAACGACAAAACCACCAGCGCTGAACTTCGAATTCTCCGGCCCTGTAGAATCGTCAAGCCGCTCGCCTTCCCGGCCGCGAGGCTAAAATCGTCCGGGCTTCATCGTCCACCACGAGCGGCACGCCGGATCCTTGCTGGCAACCGGGTTTCAAATGGAAGCAACCGGTCTTCATGACTGTCTCAATGTGATAATGCCGGCTCTCAATGGCTTTGACCATCGCTTCTTTCAACAGGGTTTGATTCTGGTTGTCGTTCAAATCGCTTTTACGCGCGGCAGCCGGCGCGAGGTGCGGGTTTACCACATCGCCCAGCAGCCGTTGTTGTCCCACATTTGCGAGCCGCGATAGATGCGCATTTGAGAAATCGGCTTCCACGAAATGGAACCGTCGAGCAGTCCCACGTTGCCACCGGCGGCGCCGATGGCGTCCGGCTGCGAGCCAGCCGCGTTCGGATTGGCCGCATCTGTTCCTTCCATGGTTGGCCCGCCCTTGGCGTGTGGCACGAATGTCTGTCCGTAACCGGGCGACCAGTCGTTCATGTCCGAAACCAGCACGAGCTGGGGATCATCGGTAAGGCGCTGCGGTGAAATCCACTGGTTTGTGCCGGAGATGGCCGGCCAGGGCGTGTTCGTGTGGCCGCCGTGATAGTTGTAGCCGACGACGTAACCATATTCCCGTTCATCAAACGCCGCAGAAAAATGCCTCCGGACAAAGTAATCCGCAAAGCTTGGGCAACTCGCCATCTTGTCGGTGCCGCTGTATTCGACAATGGCGTTGCTGGTTGCGGTGCTGATCACCGGCAAATGATCATCTTCGGCGCCTTTGTCCGACGCGCCCGTCGGGAGGAATTGGTCGTTGTCGTCGGCGTACATCGACACGCCGAGGACCATTTGCCTCATGCTGCTTTTGCAACTGGCGCGGCGGGCGTGCTCCTTGGCGTTGCTTAACGCGGGCAGCAGCAGAGCCGCGAGAATGGCGATGATCGCGATGACCACCAGTAGTTCAATCAGAGTAAACGCCGGCAGTCGCCAGTCGCCGTGCTTGGTGAATCGTTTCGTGTTCATGTTTGGCTCCTACCTCGGCTCGCTCACGATGAAGAATCGTTGCTTCTTCGCGCCCGTCCCGACGTTTTGCATCCGCACCACGCCACTGGTGAGCACCAGGCTGTTCGTCAAACGCTCCCACTGCGGCAACGCCAGGCTGTGATTGGTGGTGGCGCGAACTTCCATGCCGGCGAGGCGGTTGGAAGCCACCAGCGCGCCAGTCACAGTCCGGATCGTTAAATCGAGCGCGCCCGGGGTGACGAAGCGCGGTGCGTCCATCTTCAACGCCGGCACGGATAGATCGAAAGCCGCCACAAAGGCCGTGCTGCGGACGAACAGACGGCCATCACTCACCGCCGGGCTGTTCCAACATTTGTTGGTGTCCTGGTGGTAATTGAGAATGGCCGGGAAGCGCCCCAGTTCGGTGTACGCATTGGTGAGCGGCTTGACCAACACCAACTGCCCGACCTCAGAGAGCGATACCAGATGATCATCCATCAGAATCGGGACGCAACGCCCGAACCCGTTGATTGACCATTTCACCACCCCGGTGCGCATCTCAATGCACTTGAGTTGCGCATTCGTGCTGTCGGAAGTCTGAATCCCGAAGTGCCCGTAGAGAAAGCCGTCGCGGGCCACCGGAGTCATCCAATGGCTCGCGGGATTGTTCGTGGACCACAGCCGCGTCGCGCTCCACGTCGCGTTCGACAAGCTGACGCGGAAGCACACCGATCCCATTCCGTACGAGTGTGCGCCGCAGACGTACACCATGTCCTGATACACCACCGGCGAAACGCCAATTGAGGTGCTGTAGGTAAAGGGATAGTTCGTTTGCCAAAGCCGGCTGCCGGTGAGCGGGTTCAGTGACACCAGTCCCTTTTTCGTGGCGAAGATAACCTGCCGCACGCCTTGAATCGTCGCCAGGGTCGGCGTGGCGTGCGTCAACCCTTCGTTTTCCTTGCGCCAGGCCACGCTGCCGTCCGTGGTGCGAAACGCCATCAAGTTCGAGTACTGACAACTGGCGTTCAGAAAAATCAAACCCGCCTCGATGACCGGAGACGCGGCGTTTTGGTAACTGATGTTCACGCTGTTGTAGAGGCTGGCCAAATCCTTGGTCCAGATGGTGGCGCCATTCGTCGCGTTGAGCCGGTGGAGATTGAAGTAGGAGGACAGCACGTAAACCGAATCCCCGTCCACGACCGGCGTCGTGCGCGGGCCGTCATCCAGTCCCACTCCGCCGTTGGGGTAGGAGGCAATGCCCACCCGCGTCGCCCACAACTCCACGCCGGTGGCGGCGTTGAGCGCCACGCACACCTCGGAGTCCGCACCACTCACCGATCGCCGTGTCTGCGTGAACACGCGTCCGCCGCTCACCGTCAGGCTGCCGAGGCAATTTGTGACCGGCACGCGCCAGATGGGATTGGTGACACTTCCGCTCCATTGGGTGTTCAGACGATCCGTGGAAACGCCATCGTGGGTCGGACCGCGGTACTGCGGCCACTCCGCGCCCAACCCCATCATTGGAAGACCAATCAAAAGCCACGTCACCAGGCCGCCCGTGAACCAGCCGGGACTGGGTAGTCTTGTGGGTTTCATAGGCAGTGATACTTGGGCGAACGAGTCGCGAAGTGGTCATAACCGGACAATCGGATCCGGACGCACACCGGACTGGCAGCCGCCATCCAGATATCTGGCTGGATTGGCTGGGACAACTCGCTTTCATTGAACCGAGGTGCGCGATCCCCAGCGTGTGTCACTGGAAGGCTGCGCGTTACCGCTTGGTTTTCGGAGTGAACGAAATCCCGCTGACGCCGATCTTCATCTTGCACCAAGCTGGCATGAAGTTGTCCCGATTCTGACGGAACTGTGTGGTTTGCCGCTCCGCAGTTCAAATCGCTGTTCACTAGCGATGGTAGCACCCGACGGGTGTCGTCTCGACCGTGGAAAAGGCGTTTGAATTTCACGACACGAAGTTGGAACCGGGACGCGAGTTGCGCCATGGGGTGTTCACCCCACCAACGGTTTGCCAGTCTGGCAGGGGCGCGGTCGGCTCGCACTCGCCGGCGGTCGTGTGCAGCACCGCTCTCACCGTCTCCAGCAACTCCGCGGCGGTGTAGGGCTTGCGCAGCATGGCGACGGGTTGGAGCCAGTGCTGCCGGGTGAATTCGTCCGTAAACAAGGTTCCCGAGGCCAGGATCACTGGCAGGGCCATCCGGAAGGTGTGCAGCTTCTGTATCAATTCGACGCCGGTCAGTTTCGGCATGTCGTTGTCTGTGACCAGCAGATCGTAGCTGGCGATATTCAGTGCCTGCCAGGCAGCTTCGCCATCCTCGGCGGCGTCCACTGCGAAACCAGAGTGGTACAGTATCCGGGTGTTGATCTGGCGGATGAAAGCGTCGTCGTCCACCACCAGAACGCGATGGAGCGGATACGACTGTGGGGGCGGAGTGGTGCTGGCCGGTAGTCCAGCTTGCGGGCGGCTATTCGTTTCCATGGTCGAAAAATACGCCGCCATGCCCGGTGGGCGCTATCCGGTGTTTCCCCCATGCCGGAGTTGCGTGAATCCAGTCGATGCGAGGCGCGGGCAGCGGGCAGCGGAATCAAAACGTCAACCGTCTCCGATATTCCCGCTCAGTTTGCAGGCCGGCCGGCAAGCCTCAGCGCGGGCATGAGAATGGTGGGTCAGGCTTCCAGCCTGACGGTTCTGGCAGCATCCTGCTGCCAGTTCCGAAGACGCACACCCACGTCAACACGGGGCTGGGTTGCCCCGTGAACCTTCTGGCTGGAAGCCTGACCCACATTTCCATACGCGCTCTAATGCCCCTTCTTCTTGGATGCCAGAAGTTGGGTTTCTGAATTCTCCTTCACCACCGCGATCATATCCACCATCCCTTCCTTGATCTCGTTGATCTGCGGATGCACTTCCTTGATGAGATCGTGTTCGATCCGGGACAGCTTTTCGATGCGTTTGCCCTGCTCGCGAAGCTGATCCAAAAGCGCGTTCTGTTTGGTTGAAATATGGTGCATCCACCAGAAGCAAGCGCCCCAGCAAACGGTTCCCACCACAGTCATCCAGAAAGCAAGGCCGTTTTTATCCATAACCAATCAGGCGGCCCATCCAGCCGTGTCGCGGCAAAAACAAATCTGCGAAGCACCGCTAAACAACCGTCAACTGCACGTTTCGCTCGATGATGCCCGCATCCATGGCGTAGCGGGTGAGGCCGGCGGTGCCGTGGATGTCGAGCTTCGTCATGACATGCTCACGATGCTTCTCGACCGTCTTCATGCCGATGCCGAGTTCCCCCGCAATTTCCTTGTTGGCCTTGCCTTCGGCGATCAGTTGCAGCACTTCCACCTCGCGCGAGGTCAACTTGGGAGCCTGTTGCTTGGAGACGCCCCCGCGGTCGGACGATTGCGCCTGGAGACGTTCACGTCGCCGGGCAACGGAGGGGCTGAAAAATGTTTTTCCCTTCTGCACCTCCCGGATCGCCCGGCACACGTCGTGGGCGGAGGTTTGTTTGAGGAGAAATCCCACCGCCCCGGACTCGGTGGCGTTCTGGACATAGGCGTCATCGCTGTGCGCGGAAAGGATGATGATCTTGGTGGCGGGAAAAGCTTTGGTCACCTGGCGGGTGGCTTCCAGTCCGTTGAGCAGCGGCATGGCGATGTCCATCAGCACCACCTCGGGGCGGAACTTCTTGACCAGGGCCACGGCCTGCCGCCCGTCCTGGGCTTCGCCGACGATTTGGAAATCCTTTTCGAGTTCGAGCATTTTGCGAAACCCTTCGCGCACGATGGTGTGATCTTCGGCCAGCAGCACAGTGATTTGTTTCATAATTCTATTCAGGTTTCCTGGTTTGAGCGGATCGTGGAGCGCGGGCTTCAGCCCGCTTCGACGCACGCCGGACGGGAGGCGATGCAGCGGCGTGAATGCCGCGCTCCTTCGTTGTGATTTTGCGGATTGGAATGCTCACCTCGATCTTGGTGCCGCTCCCGGGAGCAGGGGTGATCTTGAGCGTGCCACCCACGTAGCTCGCCCGCTCGCGCATGCTCAGCAGGCCCAGGCCGGCATTCCCATTTTGGGTGTTCGGATGATTTTTCTTCGAGTGGAAGCCGATCCCGTCGTCCAGGATGGTCAACTGCACGCCGCCGCCTTGCTTGGTCAATTGCACCGTCACATGGCGGGCGTGGGCGTGTTGCCCCACATTCTTCAAGGCCTCCTGGAGGATGCGATAAAGCGTCAGCTCGATGGCGGACGGCAGGCGCGTGGCCAACTGCAAACTGGTCAGCCT
>JANNEF010000115.1:0-2635 GCA_031378375.1 Verrucomicrobiota bacterium
ACTCAAAACCGCGTATGAGACGCGGGCCAGCGCCGAGCAGACGCTCAAACTGGCGCGCGGCCGGCGCGACCGGACGATGCAGAACATCCGCGCGGTGCTGGTGAGCTATCGCGCGGCGGTGGCGCATCGCATCGCGGGCAACCAGGCGCTGCTCGAAGCCGTGCCGCGCGTGTCGCCGGAGCCGGGCCACACGCCCGACGCGGTGAGCGCCACCGCCGTGTTCCAGGCGCCCGACACGGCGAAGGTGTCGCACGGCGAATCGGACGATGAGGATTTCAAGGAGTATCAGTTGCGCGGCACCGCCGGCCCGGACGGCGACACGGAGGACGCCATCGTGCTGGCCACGCACACGGTGCGGACGCCGGCGGATTTTTTCACGCAGTTGGGGCTGGGTTCGCCGGGCGGCGCGGTGAGTTTGTGGGTTTACGTGATCACCAACGACGGCAACGAACGCGGATCAACCAGGTTGGTGGTCGAGCGGCCGGGGTAAGGGGCGCGCGGGTGGGGTAGATGTGGGTCAGGCTTCCAGCCTGACGGTTCACGGGGCATCCCTGCCCCGTGTTTCAACTGATGCGCGCCGTTTGAAACGGGCGGCAGGATGCCGCCCGAACCGTCAGGCTGGAAGCCTGACCCACACCGATCGCGCGGGCGGTGGACCGCTTCACCATCAGAAGATTTTTTGATGAACCGACGCGGTTTTGCCATCGCCCGCTGAGGCGGCGTGAACGCCGCGCACCGGGCATGGGCAAGGCCGCGCGATTTTTTCCTTTGCTCCGGCGGCGGAATGACTTCTCCTCTCCGCGCAACCATGCGCGTGCTGCTCCAAAACTTGACGAAGAAGTTCGGCGAGACCGTCACCGTCAACGATGTGTCGCTGGAAATCCGGTCGCAGGAACTTTTCTTTCTCCTCGGCCCGTCGGGCTGCGGCAAGACCACCCTGCTCCGCTGTCTCGCGGGCTTTTACCAGCCGGATGGCGGGAAGATTTTCTTCGGCGACAAACTGATGAACAGCGTTCCGCCGCACCGGCGCAACACGGGGATGGTGTTCCAGAATTACGCGCTCTGGCCGCACATGTCCGTCGCGGAAAACGTCGCCTACGGACTGGACGTGCGCTCCGTTTCCGCCGCCGAGCGGGCGGCGCGCGTCGCGGAGGCGCTGGCCATCGTGCAGATGGAGAAGTTCGCCGCGCGCTCGCCCAACCAACTGTCCGGCGGGCAGCAACAGCGGGTCGCGCTGGCGCGGGCGCTGGTCATCAAGCCGGATGTGTTGCTGCTGGACGAGCCGCTGTCGAATCTCGACGCGAAGCTGCGCCTGGAGATGCGCGAGGAAATCCGCCGCATCCACGCGCAAACGCGCATCACGACCATTTACGTGACGCACGATCAGAAGGAGGCGCTGTCGCTGGCGGACCGGCTGGCGGTGTTGCGGGAGGGCGTGATCGAGCAGTTGGGGGATCCGCGCACGGTTTACCGCGCGCCGGCCAATCGTTTCGTCGCTGACTTCATCGGGGAGACGAACTGGGTTGCCGCGCAGGTGCTATCGGCCACGGCGACGGAGTGCGTGCTCGACGCGGGGTTCGGGACGTTGCGCGCGGCAACGGCGCTGAACCCGGCGGCGGGGGCGCGGGTGTGGCTGGGGTTCCGCCCGGAGGCGGTGCAAATCGGGCCGGGGGAGGAGAATGTTTTTTCCACGACGATTGCGCACGTCAGCTATCTCGGTGAGATCGAACAGTACGGACTGGAAGTGGCGCCCGGCCAGATGGTGAAGGCGTTCGAGCAAAATCCGCTGGAGATTCGCCGCGTGGGGGCGCGGCTCACCGTGCATGTGCGGTCGCGGGATTTGCTGGTGCTGCCCGGCTCGCCGTGAGCATTCAGCCCGCGCGACGTTGCGCCGATAGCTTAGGTGAACTGGCCGCGGGCGGACTGATTGATGCGGGTTAATCGGGGAATTTGCTTGCGAACAAACGAAACGAACTACTAATTTTTCGATTCCACTATGGCTGTGCGAAACATGTCGCGGAAAACAAATCAGGCGTCCCCCAAGTTGGCGCGGGCGAAGGCAGTCCGTCGGGGCGCAATGCCATCCGACGCTGACGCCACGGCTTCGTCCAAAAAGGTCAAACTGAGCGAGCCGGGTGTGCCGCGCGACGCGGAGCAAATTCCGCCGCCGCCGGAGCGTGATCGTTCCCCCTATGATGGCGACACGGCGATCAAACTTTATCTGCGCGAGATTGGATTGGTAAAACTGCTGACGCCCGCCGAGGAGATTGACCTGGCCGCCAAGATCAAGAAGGGCGACAAGAAGGCGCGCGAGTTGATGATCAAGGCCAACCTGCGGCTCGTCGTCAAGATCGCCCACGACTACGAGGGCTTCGGCCTGCCGCTGCTGGATTTGATCAGCGAGGGCAACATCGGGCTGATGAAGGCGGTGGAGCGGTTCGATCCATCCAAGGGCGGCAAACTTTCCACCTACGGTTCGTGGTGGATCAAGCAGTCCATCAAGCGCGCCCTGGCCAACCAGTCCAAGACCATCCGCCTGCCGGTGCATCTGGTGGACAAGATCTCCAAGATGCGCCGCACCGCGATGAAGTTGCAGGAGATTTTTGGCCGCGAGCCAACGGACGAGGAGTTGGGC
>JANNEF010000151.1:0-3326 GCA_031378375.1 Verrucomicrobiota bacterium
TCGGTTCGGTCTCATACTCGGCGCCGCCCACTTCCCAGCACTCGTCCAGCCCCAACAATCGCTCAAAGGCTTTTTCAGGTATCATGGCGGCCATTATGCCAAAGCCCTCCAGCCACGGAAAGTAGCGAGGAACCGAAAAAGATCAGGAAGAAGAGGAGCGACGGCACGCTTTCGTTGGTGAGGAACGAGCGCGACATGGGTTCGGCGAAGATGGGAAGCTGATCGATGAAGCGCGCGGTGCCGAGCGCAGCGTGTTGCGCTCTCACGTCCCAGACCAGCCAGTAGCCCGTCCAGCCGATGAACCACAGCGCGGCCAGCATGAGGATGCCCGTCACCCAGGCAATCCAGCGCGAGCCGGTGAAACGCCGCTGGCAGACGATGCGCGCCGCGTGCAGCAGGATGAAGAAGATGCAGCCGTCCGAGCTGTAGCGGTGCAGCGAGCGCACGAGCTGGCCGAGCCAGGAACCGGCCCGGAGCTTCTCCAGCGAATCGTAGGCATGGGTCACGCTCGGTGTGTACCAGATGAGCAGCGCGATACCCGAGACAACGGCGGCGATGAGGCAAGTGTTGGCAATCGCTCCAAGCTGGCCGAAGGGATTCAACGCGGACGGCAGGAATCGCGCGGCGAGCCGGTCGAGGTGGAGCCAGACGTTTTCGCAGCGGCGCAGCAACGCTTCACCCCGCACGCTGGGTTGAGGGGGAACCGTCGCGGGATCGTTGCCACTTGGCCGGGCGAGCGTAGGCAAGTCTTCAGTCATGCGACTGCATCACTTCGCTTTCTCCGCCAGCAACACGCGCACGGCGGAGGTCAGCCATGATTGCTCGCGCTGACTCAACGACAGCCGGTAGGCAATGCGCCCCTCGCGGTCGAGCAGCACGAACAGGTTCGAGTGGATCAGCTCTCCGGTCTTGTCGTCACGCATCCGTCCGATGTTCAGCTTGTCGAGCAAGGTGTTCATCTCGGCGGGCAGACCGTTGACGAAGTGAAACTGCGCGGTGTCGAAGGCATAGGCCTTCGTGATCATGGTCCGCAATTCGCGCGTATCGGTCTCGGGGCTGAGCGAGAAGGCCACGACCGAGAGTTCGGCGCGCTCGGCGGGCGTGAGTTGATCGAGCACGTCGCGGATTTTCTTCAGCATCATCGGGCAGGTCTTCGTGCAGGTGGAGAAGACCGCCGTGACCAGCGTGACGCGGCCCTTGAAGTCCGCGAGCGTGACGGGCTGACCGTCCTGGTTCGTGAGCTGAAACGCCGGCATCGGCAACGCGCTGCGCAGGCGGTCGGCGGGAAACGGGAACTCCTGTTGCACCGGTTCCGCGCGGCCCAGGCCGGCAAGGCCCGCGCCGAGAATACCCACCAGCAGCAACGCCCCCAAGGCGATCGGGAGCACGGCGCGGCGACGGGTCTGCCACAATTCGCGGGTCTGTTTGCGCCAGATGAAGAACACGATGCCGACGAGGGGCAACGGCTCGCCCAGCATCACCGCCACGGAACTCCACTTCATCCAGCCGGTCTTGGGTTCGTATTGGAAACAGCGGATGCGGAACTCTTCGAGGAATCCGCCCACCGCGCCGCCGTTGATCGGCGCGAAGGTCATGATGACCACGAAGACTTCGTAGAAGAACAGCACCCAGAGTGCGAACATCGCGAAGCTGCCGCCGGAGAGCATCCGACTGAAGCGCTGCACCAGGCGTTCGAGCGGGCTGACCGTGAGTGTTTGTGTCGTCATGGTTGGGTTGGTTCGGAGCACCTCGTTGTCCTTCATCGCACCGGCCACACGTCGGCGAGCGCTTTCCAGTTCGCGAAGTAATACACCGCGAAGCTGATCAGGAAGACGACGGCGAGCACCATCGTGCCCTGCGTCGGATGCGCTTCGGCCACCGCCAGGCCCGCGCCTCGGGGGGCCGGAACCGGATGGTCATGACCGGCGGAGGTGCTGAGGACTTTGGGCGTGCCCCAATCTTCCATCGCCCGATCGACGATACGCCGGCCGAAGAACAGCGTGCCGACCGTCAAAAGGACATAGAGGAGCAGGGCGGTGAACGCCAGGATGCCGCCGATGCCGACGAGACCGAGGAACAAGTGCGCCGTCGGTCCATAGATGGAACCCGCAGCTTCGATGTCCCAACTGCGCCGCGCCACACCCATCGAGCCGGCGAACGACATGCCGACCGACAAGGTCACGATCCCAATGCCGAAGAGATAGGGCTGCAAGCGTGCGAGCGGTTTGAAGATGTATTCACGTCGCCACAGCAGCGGCACCACGTAGTAGGTCAGCCCCATGAAAGCCAGCGTCGTGCCGCCAACCACCGTCACATGGAAGTGGCCCGGGATGCGGAGCGTGTTGTGGGCGATGATGTTGATCTGTTGCGTCCCGAGCGTCACGCCGGTGATGCCGCCGAGGAAGCCGAAGATGACCAACGAGAGGAAGAACGCGGAGAAGCCGGGGTTCCTCCACGGCGCGCCCGTGAGCCAGCCGAACAGGCCGCGGACGTAGCCCTTGTGCCGCATGGCGACCTCGACCGAGGCCGGCACGGTGAAGCCGTGCATCATCGAGGCGAGCACGGCGAGATACATGGCGTAGGAGGTGTTCCAGATTTTCCAGCCGGCACCGACGCCGGGATCGACGAGCAGGTGATGCGCGGAGGCAAGATTGATGAACAGGATGTAGAGCACGAAGGCGCTGCGGCAGACGGCTTCGTTGAGCGGCTTCGCGCCGGTCGTGATCGTCGCGAGGAAGTACCATACGGCGACCATCGCGCAGACATTCACCTGCTGCGACATGTGACCGAGGCCCCACCAGATGAGGCGATACCATTGCGGGTCGGGCTGGGCGATCAGGCCAATGGAGTGCAGGAACGTCGGCACCATCACGACCGCGCCGTGCAAGAGCGTGACCACCGCGATGATGGCTGCCGCCGTGGCACCGAAGACCACGAGCGGCACGGAGCCTTGGTAAGTTTTCTCCTTCTTCGCCTTGTGGAGCGTCATGAAGTAGAGAATCACACCGATGAGCGCGCCCACGGCGACGAGGATGATGCCAAGATAAAACGCCGGATGCGCCAGCAGCGGCAGATAGGAGCTGAGCATCACGTCAGCTTTGCCCACGAGAATCGTGACATCCACCATCACCGCGCCCACCAGCATCATGATGAGCGACACCCACGCGGTGGCGGGCGAGGCGAGTCGCACCTTCAGCAACGTGGTGACAACGAAGTAGAGGATCGCGATCTCGAAGAACAGGATCCAGAAGATGAGCATGTTGATCCCGTGCAGCGTGATGATGCGGTAGAACCAATCCACCGGCAGCAAGTGGACGGTCTGCCAG
>JANNEF010000201.1:0-13049 GCA_031378375.1 Verrucomicrobiota bacterium
CGCGAGTAGCGCGGGTGCATGGGCAGGCGAAGCATCTGCCGGCCTGCGGGCGTCAGCTCCTCCGTCGCGGGATCGAGGGCACCGAGAATGTGCAGGAGTTTTTCCGCGCGCTCGACGGCTTGCGGGTCGGGCTTGTCGAGCCAGTCAAATTGCGCGGCCTTCTTGATGTGCAACGAGTGCAGCAGCAACACGACTTCCGCTAGGTCGCAGCGTTGTATCTCCGGCGTGTTGCGCTCCGGGCGATTCAGATGGCCGCTCTCCGTCCACAGCCGGTGGCAGGTGCCCGGCGCAGTGCGACCAGCGCGGCCCCTGCGTTGGTCGGCCGAGGCGCGGCTGATGTCCTCGATGAAGAGTGTGCCGATGCCACGTTCGGAATCGTACCGGGCGACGCGCGCCTGGCCGCTGTCCACGACATGCCGGATGCCGTCAATGGTGACGGACGTTTCGGCGACGTTGGTGGCGATGACGATCTTGCGCAGCGGGTTCGGCGCAAACGCGAGATCCTGTTCCTCCGGCTGCAACTCGCCGTGCAACGGGATGAAGGCGACGCGCTCGCCCAACCGCACGGCACGGCAGGCGTTGATGGTCGCGTTGATCTCGCCCATGCCGGGCATGAAGACGAGGATGTCCCCCGGCTCGCTGGAGTGGACGATGCGTTCGACGACGTCGGCGGCTTGTTCGGCGATGAGTCGTTCGTCGTGGTGGTCGAGATGGTGGACTTCGACCGGCCAGCTCTGGCCTTCGGAAATGAGGATCGGGCAACTGCCCAAATAAGCCGCTACCGGTTCTGCGTCGAGCGTGGCGGACATGACGACCATCCTGAGGTCGGGCCGTTGCGTCTGCTGAAGCTGCTTCACCAGCGCGAGGGAAACGTCACTCAGCAAATTGCGCTCGTGAAACTCGTCAAACAACACGATGCCGACATCGGGCAGCGTGCGGTCGTCCTGAAGCCAGCGGAGCAAAATACCCTCGGTGACGAAACAGATGCGCGTGCCGAGGCCGGTTTGATCGTCGAAGCGGATTTGGTAGCCGACCTCGTCGCCGAGTCTGCCGTTGCGTTCCCACGCGACGCGCGCGGCGACCGTGCGCGCGGCGACGCGACGCGGCTGGAGCACAACGATCTTCTTCGGCCCGGCCAGTCCGGCGTCGAGCAGCATCTGGGGGACTTGCGTGGTCTTGCCGGAGCCGGTGGGTGCGACAAGCACCAGGCGGTTGCCGGCGCGCAGCGTGCCGACGATGTCGGAATGGATTTGCCAGATGGGGAGCGACGCGTTCACCGCAAAGAAACGGAACGCGCGACGCAAGAGCGGCGCGCGATGGAGGCTATCAAAACCTCACGTGCCGCAGCGCCAGCGCCGCGATGGTCACGACGATCAACATGCCGCTGGGCATGAACTTCCTCGTCTTGCTCAACCGCACGGCGAACACCACCAGCAACAGCGCCATGACGATGTCCGCCACATACGGTTGGAAGATCACCGGGATGGCGCAAAGCACCAGGATGGCGGCGGCTGCGGACGAGGTGATGAGCGACACTTTGCTGCCGGCCTTGAGGAAGCCGATGAGGCCGCCGACCAGCAGGAACACGATGTAAATCCACAGAACGGTAGTTGGGTTCATAAATTTAGCTGCCGGACAGGCTAACCGCCGGAACGTGCGATGAACACCAAGAAAATCAGTTTCCCGCCACATCCAGGCTCAGGATTTCTCCCGGCTCGCATTCCGCGAACACCTCGAAAGGCCGGCAGCAGATTTCGCAGTCGGTGGTGAAGCGTTGCGATGCGACACTGGTATCAATCACCAGATCAAACGTCTGGCCGCAAAAGGGGCACTGAATCGTTTCGGAAACTTGCACGACAAGAGTAATGACCGCGAACGCGGCTGCCGCGTTCAAGCTTTGGCTTGGAAATTCGCGGCCAACGGAGCTACACCTACACCGTCGCATGACAGACAACCCAGAACCAAACCCGCCGGCGCGCGCATCCGAATCGTGGGCCAGACCGACCATGTGGATGGTCATCGTGGCCATCGTCGTCACGGGCGGCGGGTATGTGTTCCGCTCGTGCCGCGATTTGCCGGGCGACGCCATCAAGAAAACGGGCGAGGCGCTGGCGGACGTGGCTGCGGCGTTCAATCGCGGAACGATCACGACCTCGTTCACGAGCTACGCGACCACCTTGAGCAACCATCTGCACCTGCAGTTCGCCACGCTGCGGCAGGCGGAGATGTTCACGCGCACGGAGGAGACCAGCACCGCGTTCGGCTATGTCCCGCTGCCGGACGTGGTGGTGGAGGCGCGTGCGCCGGTGGAATACACCTACTACCTCGACCTCAACGCGAAGTGGCAGTTCGTGCTGCGCGACGGCACGATCCAGGTTTTCGCGCCACCGATTCGCTTTAACAAGCCCGCCGTGGACGCTTCCGCCATCACTTACGAGGTGAAGAAGGGCTATCTGAAAACCGCCGAAGCGCAGGAAAAACTGAAGCAGTCCATCACTGCGCTGGCGGTTCTGCGCGCCAGGGAAAACATCCCGCTGGTGCGCGAGAGCGGACGCAGGCAAACCGCCGAGTTCGTCGAGACGTGGCTGAAACGTTCCTTCACTGACGGGAAGAACCATCCGGTGAAAGTTTTCTTCCCGGATGAACCGGTGCCGGACAGGCTGACGATCCAACCGCCGCAATTGCGCTGAACCGCGACCAACCTTGGCGACACCGCCGGGTCAACGCCGTGGAGCCATGGCGCGGGCGACCCGTTCGAGGTTGTCGCTGGCGATGGCGTCGCCGGGGTTGAGGCGCAGCACTTCCTGGAAGTGCGCCACCGCTTCCGCCAGTTGGCCTTGCTGGAGATAAATCAGGCCGAGATTGTTGTGGGCCTTGAAGTAGTCCGGGTTCAGGCGCAGCGCGGTTTCGTATTCGGACCGGGCTTCGGCCACCTTCCCATGCTCCGCGAGCATCAGGCCAAAGTGATAGCGGGCTTCGTCGAAGTCCGGCGCGCATTCCACGGCGCGGCGAAAATACTCCAGGGCGTCGCGCGGGCGGCCCAGCAAGGTCATCGCCTTGCCAAGTTGGTTGAGCGAGTAAGCATCCCGGGGATTGCCCCGCAACCGGAGTTCGCTGTAGGCGATGGTTTGCTCGACGACTTTGAATTGATAACTGCGCTGCAGCGGTGCCAGATCGTTGAGTTTGTGCGGCAACACCTGAAACCACAACTCGCCCATTTCGTCGGTGGTCTGCGGCCCGTAGCCGACGTCGCGTGGCGGGTGGTTTGGATTGCGGACATTGTTCGTCGAGTTGTCGTAGGTGAACCGCATGGCGAGCGTCGAGCCTTTGGGCAGGAAGATTGGGCGCGCGTACTGGTAATCACCCTGCCAGTTGAAATCCCAGTCCTTGATCAACAGTAGCGGCTTCGTCGTGCCGTCGGGCAGCGTGGCGAAGCCGGACAACTCTTTGCCGAGATAGTGCGCGTGCGGCAGCACGGCCAGGATGTCCGCGTCCACCGGCAGCACGAAGGTGTCGCGCACCGCGTAATTCGTCGCGCCAGCGGGGATGGCGATGGCGTAAGTGCTGAGGCCAATCTTGATGGGCGTGTTCGTGGGTGGTTCGTCGGTGAAATAGAAGCCGACGCTGGCCTGAATCGGTTCAGGTTTGCCGGACGGTTGCAGATGCACCTGAAGAATGAGGTCGCAGTTTTTTTCCAGCACCCAGCTCAAGCCCTTCAACCCCGGCGACACCAGCTTGCCCGGCTGCCAGCTCATGAAAAAGCCGCCAGGATTCTCTGCGGTTCCCGGAGTGTTCATGCCGTCGAAGCCCGGCTCCGGATCCTGTGCGTCCAACCGGCGGCACTGTCGCGCGCGGTCCACCCGCAGGAAGGCGTGATGCACCGCCTTGCCGCCGGGTTGGATTTCAAACGCGCGCACCAGGCGCCGCTCCGTCAGCGGCACGGGCATGACGAAATTCCGGTAAACGTCCTTGCCCTCAGCACTCAGGATGTACGGCTGCGCCATCGTCACCACCAAATCCGGCGGACCAAGTTGCCAGCCCTCGGTCCAGTGTGGCAGCGGTGGGAGGTCTTTTGCGTCGCCCTCGGCCGCGCCTTCGGCCACCCATTGCTGGATGACGCCGATCTGTTCGGCGTTCAGGCGGCGCTCATTGGCGAAGTCGCCGTGCCCCGGTTCGGGTAGCCACGGCGGCATGAACCGGCGGCCGGTGACTTCGGCGATCTGCGTCGCGCGTTTTTTTACATCCGCGTAGCGGATCAACTCGAACGGTCCGGACTGGCCCGGGCGATGACACCCGGAACAATGCAGATGGACAATCGGCGCAATGTCCCGGGCAAACGTGAGCGTGCCGGGCGGTCGCGGCGCGTAATGATCCGGCGCGCGGCTGGTTCTGGATTTCACCACGACCATCGCGGCAATGCCCGCGACAATGACCAGACTCGATATGGAAATCGTCAGCTTGGCCGTCTTCTTCATCGCACCTCCGGAAGGTGACCATCAACGGTCGGTCGGCGAAAACGTTCTGCTTCCCGGCGGGAGCGAATCTCCGGACAACTCAAACGGTGCGCTGATGAATGCCGCATATCGGTGAAAAGTGTACCATACGCCGTTCGCCCCGCCATCCTCGAAAGAACTTTTCCGCTCGTAGTGGGCACAAGCCGGGATTGTGGCGGGTGCTGGCCAAGGCGCCCGCCTTGAGCCGGTCTGTAATGCGGTCGTCAATGCGCGTCCCATTCGCAGTGCGGACCGGGTTCATGCAATTAGCATGAGGGTGAGCGGCATGGAGGCGGGATTTGGTTTGCCAGCGCGGCCCCGGGTTTGTTTGGATGCGTTGCGTGTCCCGCACCATGGCATTCCTCAAATACTGGCTGCCCGTCATCGTCTGGATGGGGATCATCTTCTCCGCCTCCACGGACGGCCTGTCGTCGCGGCGCACGTCGCGCATCATCGGGCCGGTGCTGCGCTGGCTCGTGCCCGACATCGCCGAGGAAACCATCTACCGCGTCCAATACGCCGTACGCAAAGGCGGACACCTGACGGAATACGCAGTTCTCGCGTGGCTGGCATGGCGGGCGCGGCGGCGGCCAGTGAAGAACGACCCTCGCCCGTGGGACTGGCGCGCAGCGGCCTTCGCGCTTGCCGTTGCGGCGGCATACGCGGCGACGGACGAGGTTCATCAATCCTTCGTGCCGTCGCGCGAAGGCCGCGTGGCAGATGTGTTGCTGGACACCGCCGGGGCCGCGCTCGGGCTGACGGCGCTGTGGGCCTACACCCGGTGGCGCAGGGTGCCGTAAGCTGCGATGAAGCGCCCGTTCGTAATCGTGGCGTTGCCGTATGCGGCCGGAGTGGTGGCGGCGGAATTTTTTCCCGCGCCGTATTTTCCGCCACTGGCGCTCGCGCTGTTGCTCGCCGCGCTGTCCGTGGCCTGGGCGCGGGCGCGTCCGGTTCTACTGGCGTTGGCCCTCGCGCTGGCCGGCTTTGGGAACCTTGCGTTCCGCACGGCCATCGTCTCGCCGCAGGATTTGCGCGCCACCTTCGGCGGGCGCATTGAACAAGTCGTGTTGCGCGGCGCGCTCGTCGAGACGCCGTACCATCGGGTCTTCGAGCGGGACGAGGAAGAATCCTGGCGCACCATCGCGCAACTGGAAGTCACCACGCTGCAATTGCCGGGCAACGACTGGCAGCCCGCGCGCGGCCGTGTCGCCGTGAGCACGCCCGGCGTGTTGGCGGGAAATTTTTTCGCAGGGCAGACGGTGGAAATCACCGGCGTCCTGCGCCCGCCCCAAAGCCCGATGGCGCCCGGCCAGTTTGATTACTGCGCGTATCTCCGGCGGCTTGGCATTCACCACCAGTTGCAGACCGCCGCCACGAACGACTGGCAACTGCCCGCGCCCGCGCTGGCCCCGCCGCTGGCCGACCGCTTTGGCCGATGGGCCAAGGCCACGCTCGCGCTGGGTTTGCCGGAGGAGGACGAACCGTTGCGCCTGCTCTGGGCGATGACGCTGGGCTGGAAGACGGCGCTGACGGGCGAGGTTTCTGAGCCGTTCATGCGCTCCGGCACGATGCACGTCTTCGCCATCAGCGGGCTGCATATCGCGCTCATCGCGGCGATCCTCGTCGGGCTGCTGCGGGTGTGCGGGATGCCGCGCGGCTGGTGCGGCCTGGTGGTCATCCCACTGATCTGGTTTTACACGGGCGTCACCGGCTGGCAGGCGTCGGCGATCCGCTCGACGATCATGATGACGATTGTCATCGGCGGCTGGTCGCTGCGGAGGCCGGGCGACTTGTTGAACTCGCTGGCGGCGGCGGCGTTCATCATTTTGGTGGCGGAGCCGCGCCAGCTTTTCCAGGCGGGCTTCCAGCTTTCGTTCTTCGTCGTGTTGAGCCTCGCGCTGTTCGTACCGGTGCTGGACGAGGTTCGCCGCCGCGGGTTGCAACCGGACCCGCTGCTGCCCGATGAACTGCGCCCGCGCTGGCAACTGTGGTCGCGCAAGGCGCTTCACCAGATCACGGCGAGCTTCACCACGTCGCTGGCGGCGTGGCTCGGCTCCATTCCGCTGGTGGCTTATTACTTCCACCTGTTCACGCCGGTGAGCCTGCTGGCGAATTTGATCGTCGTCCCGTTGAGCAGTCTGGCGCTGACGGCCAATCTCGCCAGCCTGCTGGTGGGCGGCTGGCTTCCCTCACTGGCGGAAATTTTCAATCACAGCGCGTGGTTGTGGATGCGGTTGATGGTTGGGATCAGCGAATGGGCGGCGGCGTTGCCGGGCGGCTGCTGGCACATCCGCGCGCCGTCGTTCCTGGCGTTCGCGCTCTACTACGGGGCGCTCGTCAGCGTCATGGCGGGCTGGTTGGCGCGTCCGCGGATGCGTGTGTGGGTGGGCGCAGGGCTGGCGCTGCTGGCCATCGCGTGGACAGTGCAGTGGCGGCGGGAAAGTTCCGTCACGCGCCTGACCATTCTGCCGCTGGGCGGTGGCGACGCGATTCACTTCGACGCGCCGGGCCGGCGCGACGATCTGCTGGTGGATTGCGGTGATGAATCGGCCGTCCAATTCCTGATGAATCCATTTTTGCGCGCCGAGGGCGTGAACCGCCTGCCGCGCCTGGTTCTCACGCACGGCGACGTGCGCCATGTCGGCGGGGTGGAACTGCTGCTCCGCAGATTTCCCGCCGAAGAAATTTGCCACAGCATGGCGCGCTTTCGCTCTCCGGTCTGGCGCGAGCTGGCGGACAAACTGGAAAAAACTCCCGGTCTGGCGAAAGCGATTCGGCGCGGCGACCGGCTCGGCCCGTGGACCGTGTTGCATCCGGCGGCGGAAGATCAGTTCCCCCAAGCCGACGACAACACGCTCGTCCTGCGCGGGGAAATCCATGGCGCGCGCGTGCTGCTCCTTTCCGATCTGGGCAAGCCGGGGCAGAGCGTGTTGATGGAACGAAACCCGGATTTGCGCGCGGACATCGTGGTGGCCGGCCTGCCCGCCCAGGGCGAGCCGCTGGCAAACGCGCTGATCGAAGCGATCCAACCCCGGCTCATTGTCATCACTGACGCCGATTACCCGGCGGCGGCTCGCGCCAGCCGCAAGCTTCGCCAACGTCTCGCCACTCACAACTGCCCGGTGATTTACACGCGCGAACGCGGCGCGGTCACACTGAGCTTCTCAAGCGACGGATGGCGATCCAGCGTGATGAAGGAGGCAAAGGGCGCGCGCCCCGCTCCGGGCGGTGAAATTACGCCGGACGAGTCGCCCTGACCGAGACGTAGCGCGCCTGCGGGATGGGAAACTTCTTCACTTCGACCGTCACCTGTTTGGTGGCGAAATCTTCGAGCACCATCGCCGCGATGTCCGCCGCGAGTGTCTCGATGAGTTCCCAATGGCAGCCGTCGCCGAAACGCAGCAACCGCTGCGACACGAGGTAATAGTCAACCGTCTCCGCCAGGTTGTCGCTGGCGGCGGCGGCCTTGAAATCGTGGGTCATTTCCACCGTCAACAGCAGTCGTTGCGGTTTGGCGCGCTCTGCTTCCGTCACGCCCACCTGATAAAATACTTCGAGGTCGGAGATGGTGATTTTGTCCATAGATTGTCGGGCGCGAGTGTTCAACGGATCGAGGAGGCATTGCAACGCAAAGCCACGACGGCTTCCAGCAACACTCGCGTCGGCTGGTTCAAGGCCAGGCCCAACGCCTCCGTCATTGTCACCCAGCGGAACTCCACTGCTTCGTCGTTCAGTTTCACGACCGGCTCGCCCGCGCAGCCGCAAGTGTAGTTCAGTAAAACAAAGTGAGCGTCCCGGTAAAATTCCTTCGAGTGAATGCAATCCTGCACGAGCACAAACTCGACACCCGTGACGTCGAGATCGGTCTCCTCCTTGATCTCGCGGCGCAGCGCGGCAACGGACGTTTCGCCGAACTTGGTCTTCCCGCCGGGGATGCCCCACAGGTTCGACCACTTGTGCGTGCGGACCATCAGCACCTCACCGCGCGCATTGAAGATCAGCGCGCCGACCGTCACCACCGGATGCTGGCCCGGCTCCGGGCGGACGGGCTTTGACGCCGGTGCCATTTCGAGCGAATCACGCTCCAGGATTTTCCGCAGTTCCCCCAGGTGTTCGACGAGCAAGTCCGGTTCGCTGGCGCGCAACTGAACCACACTGTTGTAGCCGGTGAGTACGGCGCAGGAAAAAATCCCGCCGTGCTTCGCGGTCTCGATGTCGTGCTGCATGTCGCCGATGAACAGCGTCTCCGCGGGCAGCAGGCTGTTCTCGGCCAGGATTTCGTGAATCTTCGCGCGCTTGTCCCAGACGTCGACGTAAGGCCGGTCGAGAAAAACGTGGAAGCCCGTCGTCGCCGCTTGTGTGGCGAAGTGGTCGCGATGGACGGTGCTCAACAGAAACGTCCGCAACTTGCGGTCGCGGCAGAACTGGAGGAACTCCCGCGCGTGCGGCAGTTCCACCACCGAATCCTGCGTCTGGCGAAAGTGGCTGTGAAACCACTGCTCCAGTTGCGCCAGCGGCACATGGGGCGTGTAGCGGTCGTAGAACTTCGTGAATGGCAGACAGAATTCCGCGCGGAATGTTTTCAAGGTCATCTCCGGCAGGCCGGCTTGGGCGAAGACGAAATTGGTTGCGCGCCACACGGCGGGCAGATCATCCACCAGCGTGCCGGACCAATCGAAAATGATGTTGCGAATCATGTGGTGCGCGGGTCACTTCATCAACTGCTTCACCTTCGCCACGTCGTGCGTCGGCGGCTGGCAGGCGGTGCCGGTGCAGAGATAGACGGTGGGCTTGCCGCCCGTGACGGGCAGAGTTTTGGCGAACGGTTCGACGGGGCCAGTCGTGCCGAGAACCACTTTGTTCGGCTGATAGACGGCGTGAGCGGCCGCGATGAGTTGTTTCGCGGCCGGCGACTTCACATCGCCGGCGATGACGACGCGCTTCGGCTCCTCCAGCGAAAAGTCGAGCGCCAGCAGCATGAACGGGACGGCGCGCGGCATCCGTTGCAGACGGTCGGAAAAAAGGCGCAGGCTTTTCTCCGCGGCCTCCCGAAAATCCTTCCGCTCGGTGATGGCGCTCAACTTCAAGAGCGCGAGCATGGCGACGGAATTGCCGGACGGCTCCGCGCCGTCGTAGTCCTCCTTCACGCGCAGGATCAAATCGCCGGCGTCCGCACTGCTCTGCCAAAAACCGCCGTCCGCCGCGTCGTAGAACTTCGCGAGCATCGCCTCGGCGAGCGCGATGGCGAACTCCAGATGCTTCGGCTCCAGCGTCGCCTGATACAACTCGATCACGCCGGACAGCAGGAAGGCGTAAGCTTCGAGCAATTGAACGGAGTCGCGCTGCCCGTCGCGCCAGCGGTGGTAGAGCGTTTTGGTTTTCGCGTCCCAGAGTTTCGCCTGGAGGAAGGCGAGGTTCTTCTCTGCGGCGGCGCGATACGCCTCGTCGCCGAGTACAGCGGCGGCGTGGGCGAGGGCGCCCAGCATCAGCCCATTCCACGACGCGAGCACCTTGTCATCGAGATGCGGGCGCACGCGCTTGGCGCGGGCCTTGAACATTTTGTCCTTCGCGAATTTTAACAGCAGCTTCTCGGCAGCAGTCAGGTTGGTGTTGGCCACGCTGAGGACATTCTGGTTGGGCAGGGGTTGCGGGTCGCTGTGGTCCACGAAATTCCCCGCGGCGGTGACGCCGAAGAACTTGACCGCCACGTCCAATTCATCCGGCGTGAGGAGTTGCGCCAGTTCCGCGCGCGTCCAGCAGTAGAACTTGCCCTCCTTGCCCTCGCTGTCGGCGTCCTCGGCGGAGTAAAAACCGCCGTCGGGGTGCGTCATGTCGCGCAGCACGTAGCGGACGATGTCGCGCGCGAGGTCCGCGTAGCCGGCCTCGCCGCTGACGAGGTAACAGTCCAGATAGAGCGCGAGCAGTTGCGCGTTGTCGTAAAGCATCTTCTCGAAGTGCGGCACGAGCCATTTTTCGTCCACGGAATAGCGGGAGAATCCGCCGCCGAGTTGATCGTAGATGCCGCCCGCCGCCATGCGCTCGCAGGTGTGCAGGACCATGTTGACGGCCTTGGCATCGCTGTGGCGGACCCCGTAGCTCAACACGAAGGCCGGATGGCTCGGGGAAGGAAATTTCGGCGCGCGTCCCCAGCCGCCATTCACGCGGTCGTAGCCTTGCTGGAGTTCCGCTCCGGCGTTGGTGACGGCGGTGCTGGTCAGCGTGAGTTGATTGGTGTTGTCGCGCGCGGTCACTTCCTTGAGCCGCGCGTGGAGGTCCAGCGACGACGCGATGATCTGGTCGCGGCGCTCGTTCCAGGCTTTTTGAATCTGCTGCAACATCTGCAAAAAACTCGGCCGGCCGTGGCGCGCGTCCGGCGGCCAGTAGGTGCCGCCGTAAAATGGTTTCAGGTCCGGCGTGAGAAAAACATTGAGCGGCCATCCGCCGGACTGGGTCATCGCCTGCACGAACGTCATGTAAATCTTGTCCACGTCCGGGCGTTCCTCGCGGTCCACCTTGATGGCGATAAAATGCTCGTTCAGATACTTCGCCAGTTCCCCGCTCTCGAAGGACTCGCGTTCCATCACGTGACACCAGTGGCAGGTCGAGTAGCCGATGCTGAGGAAGACAGGTTTCTGCTCGGCGCGAGCCTTGGCAAACGCCGCGTCGCCCCAGGCGAACCAGTCCACGGGATTGTGCTGGTGCTGGAGCAGGTAGGGGGATTTTTCCCGGGCGAGGCGGTTGGTGTGCGCGTGGGTGGCGGGAGCGGGAGCATTCGTTGGCACAATGGCTTTCGGTTGAGGTCTGGGCGCAGCCCGATTGCACGCCGTGACGCCGAAGAAGACCAACGGCGCAAGGGCAAGGCGGACGATGTTCGTCACGAGGGACACGCGGCGAGCATACGCGCGTGGACGAGGGGAGCAACGGGGAAAGGGCCTGGGGGGACGAAGCTCAAAGCTCAAAGTTCAAAGCTCAAGACAAACTCAAAATCTCAAATGAGAAAACTTGCGGTGCAACACAACCGGCTTTTTGAGCTTTGAACTTGCCCGCCGTCAGCCCTGCCCGATTTGCGCGCTGTAGGCGGCGGGTGTGAGCAGTGAATTCAGTTCAGCGGGCGCGGCGAGTTTGATTTGGAAGAACCAGCCGTCGCCGTAGGACTGGTCGTTCACCAGCGACGGCTTGTCGGCAAGCGCGGGGTTCACGGCCACGATCTCGCCGGACAACGGGGAGTAGATGTCGCTCGCGGTCTTCACCGATTCGACGACGGCGCACGCCTCGGCGGCCTTGACCTTGCGGCCCACGGCGGGCAGTTCGACGAATACCACGTCGGTCAGTTCATGCTGCGCATGATCGGTGATGCCGACAGTGGCAACGTCGTCGTTGACGCGGACCCATTCGTGGGACTTGGCGTATTTCAGGTCGGAGGGAACTTTGGAACTCATAGTGCGGTTGAGTAGGCTAACTGGTTTTCCGGTAAATGGGTTTGGGAACAATCTGCGCGGGCGCGCGCCGTCCGCGAATTTCAATTTCGATGATCGTGCCGGGCACCGCGAACGCGGGCGGCACGTAGCCGATGCCGATGCCGATGCCGAGCGAGGGGCTTTGGGTGCCGCTGACGGCCTCGCCAATCTTCTCCGCACCGGCGCCGGCGCTCCAGATCGGATAGTGCGGGCGCGGCGGCGCGGACTTGTCCGTCATCTTGAACGCCACGCACTTCTTCGCCACACCATTGGCTTTCTGCTCCGCGAGCACGGAGCGACCGATGAAGTCGCCCTTGTCCAGCGCGACGAAGAATCCCACTCCCGCCTCGATGGGCGTGGTTTTTTCGTCGAGTTCGTGCCCGTAGAGCGGGTAACAAACTTCCGTGCGCAACGTGTCGCGCGCACCGAGGCCGGCGGGCTGGCAGCAATGGGGGTGGCCGACGGCGAGAATCTTGTTCCACACCGCTTCGATGTGTCCGGCCGGGGCGATGATTTCAAAACCATCCTCGCCCGTGTAGCCGGTGCGGGCGACATGGACTTCCGTGCCGTCGAATTTGAAAACGCCCAGTTGATTCTTGGTCAGTTCGTTGGTCCGGCTGACGAGAGTGCCGCGTAGCGATGGGCCGGTGAAACATTGGTCGATGAATTCAACGGCGCGCGGCCCTTGCAGCGCGACCGCCCCCATCGCCTCGGACAAATTCCTGAGTTGTACCTCCGTGCGTTGGGGCCAGACAGCAAGTTGCTTCTCCAGCCACGCGACGTCGGCGTCGATACGCGAAGCGTTGATGATGAGCAGAAAATCCTGTTCGCCACCGCGGTAGGCGTAGAGATCGTCAATGACACCGCCGCGTTCATTGCACATCAACGTGTATTGACCCTGACCGGTGGCGAGTTTTCGCAAATTGTTCGTCAGCGTGTGATTCAGGAAGTCCTTCGCCCCCGCCCCGCCCACGGCGACCTCCCCCATGTGCGAGATGTCGAACAGGCCGGCGGCTTTGCGCACCGCCAGATGCTCGTCAATGATGCTGGAATACTGCACCGGCATCTCCCAGCCACCGAATTCGATGAGCCGTCCGCC
>JANNEF010000231.1:0-13351 GCA_031378375.1 Verrucomicrobiota bacterium
GACGAGGCCGCGGGTTTTGTCCGCCGCAACAAAGCGCAACCGTGGATGCTCTACCTGCCGTTCAACGCGCCGCACACGCCGCACGAGCCGAGCGTCGAGCGGCTGGAAAAGTTCGCGCACATCGCGAATCCGCAGCGCCGCAAATACCTCGCGCAAATCAGCCTGCTCGACGACGCCATCGGTGCCGTCACCGCCGCGCTGATCGAGACCGGCCAGCGCGAGCGCACGCTGATTTTCTTTTTCAGCGACAACGGCGGCCCTTCCGGTGGCCCCGACAACGCCCCGCTGCGCGGCTTCAAAGGCACGCTCCTCGAAGGCGGCGTGCGCGTGCCCTTCCTCGTGAGCTGGCCCGCGAAACTTCCCGCAGGCAAAGACTACGAACATCCCGTGTCATCGCTCGACGTCTTCGCCACCGCGCTCGCCGCCGCCGGCGTCGCGATGCCGACGGACAAAAAATACGACAGCGTGAACATCGTCCCGCACCTCGCCGGCGAACTGAAAACGCCGCCACACGAGCGCCTGCTCTGGCGGATGCACGGCAAGCAGTCCTTCGCCATCCGCGAAGGAAACTGGAAACTCATCCGCAACGGGCAGACACCGCCCGAACTCTACGACCTCGCCGCGGAGCTCGGAGAGAAGAACAACGTCGCCGCCGCCAAGGCCGAAGTCACCGCCCGCCTCGCCGCCACGCTGGAGGCATGGAACAAAGACCTCATCGCCCCCGTCTTCCCCGGCAGCTCGGTGAAGAACGAAGACTGGGGACCCGGCGGCGCGAATCAGAAAGACAAAGCCCCGAAGAAATCCGCCGAGCCAAAACAACCACCCACAAAACCTGAAGCACCATGACACCCAAGCCCACTGTCCGATTTCTCCACCGCGCTGCCGCGTGGCTGCTGGCCGCGCTGGCCTGCATCGCCTCGCTGCGCGCCGCTGAGCGCAAGCCGAACTTCCTCTTCATCTACACCGATGACCATCGCTGGGACGCGATGGGCGTGGTGCAGCGCGAGCACGGCGAGCGGGCGCGATTCCCGTGGTTCAAATCGCCGGGCATGGACCGGCTCGCGGCGGAGGGCGTGCGGTTTCGTAATGCCTTCGTCACGCTTTCTCTCTGCGCGCCGAGCCGCGCGGCGTTTCTCACCGGGCGCTACAATCACGTCAACGGCATCACCAATAACGGCACGCCATTTCCTGCGGAGAGCGTCACGCACGCGACGCTGCTGCGCGCCGCCGGATACAAGACCGCTTACATCGGCAAATGGCACATGGGCAACCAACGCGGCCAGCGGCCCGGCTTCGACTACTCGGCGAGCTACGTCGGCCACGGGCGCTATCAGGATTGCCCGTTTGAAATCAACGGCGCCTCCACGCCGACCAAAGGCTGGGTGGACGATGTGGCCGCCGACTTCGCCATCGAATTCATGAAGCAGAACAAGGAGCGTCCGTTCTCCGTCGTCGTGGGTTTCAAAAGCCCGCACGGCCCGCGCGGTGGAAACAACCTCCCGGAACGACTGCGCGGCCTCCACACTGGAGAGACCAGTCGCCCGACGCCAAACTGCGGCGTGCCCGCGATTTTCCACAAGCCCGCCGCGAACGGCAAGCAACCGACCGGCCTCGCCGACAACGCCGTTCACCTCGACTACCTGCGGCACATCAGCGGCGTGGATGAGAACATCAGAAAATTGCTCGCGGCCCTCGACGCGCTCGGCCTCGCCGAAGACACGGTGGTCGTGTATGCGAGCGACAACGGCTATTACCTCGGCGAGCACTGCTCCGGCGACAAACGCTCGCTCTACGACGAGTCGCTGCGCATCCCGTTTCTCGTCCGCTACCCGCGCCTGTTTGGCAAAGGAACCACCGTGGATGACATGGTGCTCAACGTGGACCTCGCGCCGACTTTTCTCGACCTCGCCGGCGTCGCGGTGCCAAAGGAGATGCAGGGCGCGAGTTGGAAGGAACTCGCCGCAGGCCGCAAGCCCGCGCAGTGGCGCACGTCGTTCTTCGCGCAATACTACAAGGAACTCGGCGACGTGCCGACGTGCTACGCGCTGCGCACGACGACGCACAAACTGGTGAAATACCCGAACCGCCCCGAGTGGACGGAAGTCTTCGACCTCACCGCCGACCCTTACGAAATTAAGAACCTCGCGTCGGACACTGCACTTGCCGCGAAGCTGGATGCCGAGCTGGAGCGTATGATGAAGACGGTGAAATACACCGCGCCCGCGAACGCCAACAAGCCGCGCGAGTCCGCGCCCGCCAAGCCGGCAGGGGAATGACGCAGGGGCTGGCGATTTTCAAAGTACACGAACGATGAAACCACGGAATCACCCTGCGCTCTGGCAAGGGTCATCGTTCTGCGCGCTCGCCGCAGCGTGCGGATTGCAGGCCACCGAGTTTGCCGCCACCGGGCCGGTGAAAGAGACGAAACTGGAGCCGGGACAATTTCTCGGCGCGGTGAAAGTCACCTTCGACCTGCATCCGACCACGATGTCTTTCGACTTGCCGTGGCATTTCTGCTCGGTGGCGGAGAACGGCCTCAAGGTCGCGCATTTCGCCGCCGATACTTACGACCCGCGCGAGTGGGACGGCACCGGCGCGGATGCTTCCTTCGAGGCCGGGATGGACAAGGAGGGCCGCTACGCCCGCGTGTGGATTGAGCATCAGTCCGCCGCGCGTATCGTCGTGCGGGTGCAGTATGCGCTGAACAACTCGAAATACAAAATCGCCCACGACGACCTCCCGACGGCTCGCCCTACAACGACGGCAAAGGCGACCGGGGTGAGGAATGGTTCACCATTGTCATCGGGCCGCGCGGACATGTGCCCACGGACGACATTCACTCCGACCCGACGCTCACGCTGTTCAAAATGTTCGGCAGCAAACCCGGCACCGTCTTCGCCAACGGCAGCGCGAAAGACATCGCCTACCAAATGCCCGCCGGGCCGCCTGGTGACTACGGCGAGTTCCGCGACGCGAACATCATGCTGCTGCACACGAAGTCGAAGTATCGCCCGTTCACCATCGGCCTGCCGTATGGCGTGCAGGCGCAGCCTTACGGTTGGGAGAAGAACAAGACGTATCCGTTGGCGACTTGGACGGGCTACCGCGAACCGAGCATCGGCTACGTGTCGGCCATCGGGCACCTCATCAACTACCGGCACTTCCGCCGCACGGCCACGACGATTGAGCAGGTCTATCTCGATTTGAACGTGCTTGATGAGCACCGCGTGGAAATCTCCATCATCCCGAACCGCTCGCCAGGCAACTGAACCCCGCCGTAACTCAAAAGGGGGGTGTTGCCCAAGTGGGCGACGGGCGGGGGAACGACCGCCCGGAAGAACGCAATAGTAATTCCAGGAAACCAGCGATCGATTCTCATCAGTCTGCGCTTTTGCAACAGTCGGAAAAATACCTTCGGTGAACAGAATCCTCGTCCTCGCCGGTCGAGCCGGATTCCTTCTTCTGCCGTTTGCGATGCTCCTTTCCGCGCCCTCCGCCATAAACTCATGCCGTGGTGGTTCCATCCATAGGGAAGCGGACCCGGACGCAGGGTGGGCGCGCTCGGTCCGGCGCCGGAGAGAAGCCCCGGGCTACGGAGCGAACACCTTTACATAGGCTTCCCGGATGGCGCGGCGATAGCCGGTCACCGCCGCACGGAACGCTTCGGACGTGGCGAAGCCGCAGCGCACGGCAACGCGGTAAAACGGCGCGGGATCGTCCGGCAACACGGTTTCGCCCTCGAAACTCCACCGGCGCAGAATCGCTTCGATGCGACGCAGATCGCGGTAGTTCGCGATCAATTTCTTCGCGTTGGGCAGCGCGCCGACGTCGCCCGCGCGCTCCAGCGCACGCAAGGTGTTGGCTTCCTGCCAGCCGTGGGCCAGGCACAAGGCCTGCGCGATGAATTCGGCGTCCATCAGGCCGCCGGCGCCGGTCTTGATGGCCAGCGCATCCTGGCCGGCGGGCGTGCGCTCCTGCTCGATGCGCCCGCGCATGTGGCAGATTTTCTTTTTCCAATCCGCCGTGTACGCGGCCAGCGGCAGGTGGGGCTGCTGGAAGTTGGTCAGGGTGGCCGCGAGTTTTTGGAAACGGTCGCCGAGGTTCAAATCCCCCGCGACGGGTCGGGTGCGTGTGAGTGATTGAATTTCCCACAACTGCGCGCGTTGCCGGTAATAGTCTTCGTAGGCGGGGAGCGTGTTGACGAGCATCCCCTTTTCGCCGTCGGGCCGCAGGCGCGCGTCGGTCGCGTATGCCACGCCCAGTTCCGTATGGCTGGCGAGCAGGTCCATGACGGCGGCGGCGAGCGTTTGCAGCCGGGGTAAATCTTTCGCCTTCGCGTCCGCGACAAAAACGATATCGAGGTCGGAGCCGTAGCTCAGTTCGCGTCCGGCGAGTTTGCCGAGGGCGATGATCACCAGCGGCGCGGTCTTCAGTTTGTGTTGCCGCCGGGCGGTTTCGAGCGCGTATTGCAGGCAGGCGTCGGCCAGTGCGGTCAGTTCGGCGACATTTTGCTCGAAGTCCGCCAGGCCGAGGATGTCGCGCAGGCCGATGCGCATGAACTCGGCCTGGTGATAACGGCGCAACCACCGGCGCTGGTCTTCGTCGCCGCGACCGTGGCGCAGGTCGTCAAGGGTTTGCGTGGCGGTCTTGGTGCGGCGGAGACGTCCGCTCAACATAAGTTCATCCACGAGGTCGGGCGTGCGGATAGCGCTCTCGGCGAGGAACTCGGAGCGGTCGAACAGCCAGAGGAGCAGTTCAAAGAGCGCCGGGTTGTGCGTCCACGTCTCGAACAGCATCGCGCGCGAGCCATAGGCGGTGATGAAGCTGTCGAGCCGCGCCAGCACGCGGTCGGGGTCGGAGAGGATGGGAGCTTTGAGTGTGGCAGTTGGAGATGCGCCAGCCGGCGTGGGACAGAGGGCGAGCAGCCGGGCGAGCAGTTGCCACGAGAGTTCGATGGTGCGCGGGGAGACGTGAACGTAGCCGGGGCCGTTGGTGAATTGATTCAGCAGCCGCAAGGATTTCGCCACATCCTTGAAGCCGCGCGCGGCGAGGATGGTGTTCCACTCGGCTTCGGCACCTTGAAACTGGCGCGGGAAATCCGGCCTGGTCTCTGGCGCCTCGGCCCGCAGCAGTTGGTCGTAAACATGGCGAACGTGGCGCGTGTGTTCCTGCAGGGCTTGATCGAATCCGGTCCGATGCTTGAAGCCCATCAAGGCCGCGAGCCGTTCGCGCTCCGCCGGGGCGGCGGGGATGGTGTGCGTCTGCAGATTGTGCTCCATCTGCACACGATGCTCCACGTCGCGCAGGAAACGGTAGGCGGCCGTCAGCGCCGTGGCTTCCTCCGCCGCGAGCAGTTTGTAGCGGACGAGGTTCTGGAGCGTTGGCAGGGTTTGCGCGCCTTGCAGGAAGGGGATGCGGCCCGCGTGCAGGAGTTGGGAGGTCTGCGCGACGAACTCAATCTCACGGATGCCGCCGCGACCGAGTTTGACGTTACGGTCGAGTTCGCCGGCCTTGACCACTTCGGTTTCGATGCGCGCTTTCATGGCGGCGATTTCGCGAAGGACGCTTTCGCCAAGCGAGCGCGGATAGCGGAACGGTTGCACAAGCTCCATGAACTCCGCCGCCAGTGCCGCGTCGCCGGCCACGGCGCGAGCCTTGATCAACATCATGCGCTCCCAAGTCTGGCCCCACTGCGCGTAATAATTCTCGTAGCTGCCGAGCGAACGCACGAGCGGGCCGGTGTCGCCTTCGGGCCGCAGGCGCAGGTCAATCCGGTAGAGCGTGCCGTCGGGCGACTGCGCGGCAACTTCGGTGATGAACGCTTCGGCCAGGCGCTTGAAGAACTGGTGATTGCTCAGGCCCCGGTCGCGCGGGGCGCCCTTGCGGGGCTTTACTTTGAAGAGGTGGCCTTCGTCACTGTAAACAAAGATGACGTCCACGTCGGAGCTGTAGTTGAGTTCCTGACCGCCGAGTTTGCCAAGACCCAGGACGGAGAACCGGGTCGGTTGCCAGCGCTCGTTCGCGTCGGAATGATACGGCTGACCGAATCGCCCGGTGAGTTGCTGTAGGCAAACCTGGAGCACCGCGTTCAAGCAAACGTCGGCGACGTTGGAGATTTCACGCGTCATCTCCGTGCTGTCGCCCAGTCGCGCGAGGTCGCGGGCGGCGATGCGCAGCATCTCGCGCTGCTTGAACTGGCGCAGTCGGGCGAAGGCCACGCTGTAGTCGCGCCCCGCCAGCGCGGGTTGCAGCCACGCGTTGACCTCGCGGCGCAGCCCCTGTTCCTGACGGGGATGCGCGAGCAGTTCCGCGTTCAAAGAAATGGCGAACCACTCCGGTCGTTTCAACAGCAGATCACTCATGGCCGGCGATCCGCTGAACAACGCGGCGAGCACGCGCGCCTGAGCGGCGGAAGCCTTCGCCATCTCTGCGGCCAGCGGAGTGTTGGCGAATTGACCGAGATAGTGTTTCACCCGCACCGGATCAGCCGCGGCTTTAACGGCTTGTTTCCAGATGGGGGACTGCATGCGCTTTCAACAGCGGATTACAGCGAAACTTTTTCCAGGGTCACCTCGGTCGCCGGTTTTTCGCCAGCGGGCTTTAATCGGGTGAACAGCCCGCGCCAGAAACCCAGCCCGTAAAAAATGTGGCTCGCCACCACCAACGGCGCGGCGATGAAGCTTTGGAAAACGCCCTTCCGCGCGGCAGATGCCAGCGTTTGCAGCAACACCGCCAGCGCGTAGAACGCCAGCGGCACGAAACCCGCGCCGCGCCCGCCCGGCACCATCGCCAGAGCCGGCAGTGCGGCAAGATAGACACAGAACAACGGCGGCACGAAGTTCAACGCCGAACCGGGCGTGGGATGGAGGCGAAACTGTTCCGCTCGCCCGCGTCCGTACGTCATCAGCATTTTGCAGAACGCCCGCAATGTCGGGCGTGGCCGGCGATGGACGTAAAACGCCGGGTCATACAGCAGCGTTCCGCCGCGCCGCTGCAAGTCATCCATCAGCGCGTTCTCCTCGTTCGGGTAAAGCGACTCGTCGAAGCCGCCCGACACCAGCAGCGCGTCGCGCCGCGCGGCGAGGTTGCACAGGATCAGCTCCTTCTCGCTCGTCGCGCGGGGCGTGCCCACCGCGTCATAGCGCGCCCGGCTCGGCCCGAAGGCCAGCCAGCTCGCCAGCACGACCGCAAACACCTTCTCCAGCGCGGGCGCGTCCGGTGGGCATAGATTTGGTCCGCCCACCATTTTCACCTCCGGCCGGGCGAAGTGCGCGACCATCCGGTGCAGATTGTCCGCGGAAGGCTGTGCGTCGTCGTCCAGAAAATAGATGAGGTCGCCCCGCGCCGCCTTGATGGCCGCGTTGCGTTGGACGGCGGGTTGCTTGCCGCGCGCGATGATGATTTCGAGTTTCTCACGCGGGTAATCGAGCGCACGGCTGGCGGTGACGGCGGGAATGTCCGCCTGTCCCGGCCGCGTCGGCACGATGACACTTACCGATGGAAGCTCGTTCTGCACGGCGCGATTTATGCCCGCCGCGCGCGGAGATTCACACAGATTTTTTCGCGGAGCGGCTTGCCAGCCCACCGGCTTTCGGGGAAACTCAGCCCCTCAAAAATGATGAAAACCGCCGCACTTAAATCCAAACGTCTTTCGGACAAGAAATCCGCGCCCATCGCGCGCCCCTATTCCTCGATCCTCGTGGACGGCCCGGACCGCGCGCCCGCCCGGGCGATGCTGTATCCTGTCGGCTTCAAGTCCGAGGATTTTTCCAAACCCATCATCGGCATCGCCTCCACCTGGAGCAACGTCACGCCGTGCAACATGCACATAGACAAGCTCGCGCTCGAAAGCGAGAGCGGCGCAAATGCGGCCGGCGGCAAGGCGATCATCTTCAACACCATCACCGTGTCCGACGGCATTTCGATGGGCACGGAAGGCATGAAGTATTCGCTCGTCTCCCGGGAAGTCATCGCCGACTCCATCGAAACTGTCGTGGGTGCCGAAGGGATGGACGGCTTCGTCGCCATCGGCGGTTGCGACAAGAACATGCCCGGCGCGATGATGGTGATCGCGCGGATGAACCGGCCGGCCGTGTTCGTCTATGGCGGCACGATTCTGCCCGGCTGCATCACCGGTGATCCGCGCAAGCTGGATGTGGTTTCAGTGTTCGAAGCGGTCGGCCAGCACGCCGCCGGCAAGATCAGTGACAAGGAACTTCAGGCCGTCGAACAGTGCGCCATTCCCGGTCCCGGTTCGTGCGGCGGCATGTACACCGCGAACACCATGGCCAGCGCGATTGAAGCGCTCGGCATGAGTCTGCCCAACAGCTCCGCGCAAAACGCCATTTCGCCCGCGAAGAAAGACGATTGCCGGCGGGCTGGTGCGTGTGTCGTGCAGATGCTCAAGACGGGATTGCGCCCGCTCGACATTCTCACCAAGCAAGCGTTCGAGAACGCCATCACCGTCGTCATCGCACTCGGGGGATCGACCAACGCCGTGTTGCACCTGCTCGCCATCGCGCACGCCGCGAAGGTGAAGCTCGCGCTCGACGACTTCACGCGCGTGGGCAAACGCGTGCCTGTGCTCGCGGACCTCAAGCCTAGCGGCAAGCATCTTATGTCCGAACTCGTCGCCATCGGCGGCATCCGCCCGCTCATGAAGACCCTGCTTGACGCCGGCCTGCTCCATGGCGACGCCCTCACCGTCACCGGCGAAACGATGGCCGAGACGTTGCGCGGCGTAAAACCTTATCCCGCCGGGCAAACCATCATCCGCCCGCTCGACCAGCCGATCAAAATGGACAGTCACCTCGTCGTCTTTTACGGCAACCTCGCCCCCGAAGGCGCGGTCGGGAAAATTTCCGGCAAGGAAGGATTGCGCTTCACCGGCAAAGCCATCGTCTTCGAGTCTGAGGAAAAGGCGCTCAAAGCCATCCTCAACGGCACAGTGAAACGTGGCCACGTCATCGTCATCCGCAGCGAAGGACCGAAAGGCGGCCCGGGAATGCGCGAAATGCTTTCGCCCACCAGCGCCATCATGGGCAAGGGTCTCGGCAAGGACGTGGCGCTCATCACCGACGGACGATTCAGCGGCGGCAGCCACGGCTTCGTGGTCGGCCACGTCACGCCCGAAGCCTATCTGGGCGGTCCGATTGCGCTCGTGAAGAACGGCGACGCCATCACCATTGATGCCGAAAAGCGGGAGTTGACGCTCGAAATCAGCAGCACGGAATTGAACAAGCGGCGAAACGCTTGGAAGAAGCCCGCGCCGCGCTACACCCGGGGCGTACTCGCCAAATACGCGGCGCATGTCACAAGCGCCTCACTGGGCGCGGTGACGGACATGGACTTGAAATTGTAGTTCTCGCCACCGGCATGATGGACTCATGCCTCGTTCAAGAACGTTTGCTGGCGATGTGCGAGTGCCCGGCCGCTTTTCGACTCACTGGCATAGCGTGGTGGATGCGCCTGAATTCAGGCGCACCACTTCCCTGAAACCATTCAACCGGCTTCGGAGCCTGGCTTGTTCACCGATCCAACGTCTCGTTTAACGCCTTGTGGACAAGGCCATCCCCCTGACTGGCGCATCGGGCGAAAATCTTTCAAAAATTTTGTAAGATCACCCATTTCGGTTCGTTTATGCCCTCAGTAAACGAACTTTGAACGAGTGACAAATATGAAAACCAAAAAACGCTTGTCAGTGACGTTCGCGAAGGAAATCGCATGGACGGCGCCGCTGCGCCCGGTGCCCTCGGGTGGTTCATGGCGTCTCAGTTGTATCGGCGCTTCGGTGCCGCAATGGCCGCGCTGGCCGGCCCGGCCGGTCATGCCATATTGGGAACCCCGGCCGGACACCCGGCCGCGGCTGCATGTCGCCGCTCCGCGTAGTCATTCGATGGCGGACTAATTCGCCGATTGTTCCATGCGCCGTTTCTCAACATTTTTTTCGGTTGCCTGCCGGGACACTGAAACCAAACAACACCCCGGCGGGGGACGTGGACACCCGTTCCAGCGTGGCCGTGAGCAGGGGATGGCTCGCGGTCGCGCTGGAAACGGATGCCGCGTTGTCCGCACCGAGGTCAGTATTTCGCCCCGCTGGGGGCGAGCGCACACATCCACGTCCGCGAGTTCGTCCTGTGTGGGGAGATTCCCCAAGGCCACGGGATCAATCCAAGGAGTAACTCCCGGGCGTGGATGTGCGCGCTCATGGCGATTGGCGCTGTTTGTCGGTTGGATAGATCGCGCGTTGTCCGCCGTCGGGCGGGCGATAATGGTCGGGCGCTGGACGCGATACGGATGGCTTCGACTCCTTCAGAGGAGGTCCCGCGAATGAGCACACACGGAGGAGTATTGGCCGGGTTGGCAGCTCAACACGCAATCCAAGTGTCGCGGTCCAGCGCTTTGTCTTCAGGCACGTTCTCGAATTTCTCCATTGGTCCCGTTCTGTTGCTCACGCCGCCGCCGCTCGTCGCGGTCTAACCCGGTCCCCCCGGTTTGGACCGCGAACGACGGCGGCGGCAACAGAGCTTGAAGTTTTTCCCACCCATTCGGGCATTCAGGCTTGCGCGCTGAACTCAGCTTGAGTTTAGTCCATCACATCATGCGCTTGCTGCTACTGCTCCTGCTCGGTCTGGCCGTTGGTTGTCGAACGTCGGACCAGACCGCTTCCACGAATTCCAAATCTTCCGAGCCGACGAAGAAATCCGAAGGCGGGACGAAGGCGCTCCCGACTGCCAAAACCAACACTTCTCCACGGCGAACCTCCGGTTCAACCACCAACGGCCCGGCCGGCACCAATGAGATCAAGAAAGCTGACGAGGAAAAGAAGCCCGACCCCATCAAGCCCTACGCCAAGGTCATCACCAAGGACGCCAAGACCGAGCGCGGGGTTTTCTGGGTGCATCGCCTGGACGACAAATTTTATTTTGAGATTCCGACCAACCAGTTCGGCAAGGAATTCCTCTGGGTCACGCAGATCGAGCGCACGCAGGCCGGCTACGCCTACGGAGGCACGCCCGTCGGCAACCGCGTCGTGCGCTGGGAACTGCGCGACAAGGACGTGCTGCTCCGCGATGTGAAATACATCATCCGCGCCGACGGCCCCGATTCGGTGCGCCACTCGGTCGAAGTCACTTCGATGGAACCGATCCTCCGCAAGTTTCCCGTGGCCGCCTGGGGCACGAACAAATCGGCGGTCATCGAGATTGGTGATTTCTTCACCAGTGACCCTTCCGAGTTCAGCGCGAAGAGCCGCATCAACGCCAGCGGCGCGGACAAAAGCCGCTGCTTCGTCGAACGCATCAAGGCGTTTCCCGAAAACATCGAAACGAAAACGCTGATGACTTACAACGTGGGCGGCGGCGGCGGAGCGCCCAGCACGAATTTCCCGCCCGTCATCACCGGGCGCGACTCCTCGCAGAGCGCCGTCAGCGTGCTGGTGCATCACAGCATGGTGCGCCTGCCGGAGACGCCGATGCAGCCGCGCGAGCACGATGCGCGCGTGGGCTTTTTCAGCCGCTCGTTCGAGGATTTCGGTTCGCGCGAGCAACGGGTGAAAGCCGTCCGTTACATCACGCGCTGGCGGTTGGAGAAGAAAGACCCCGGTGCCGCCGTGTCCGAGCCGAAGAAGCCCATCGTCTTCCACGTCGGGCGCGGCGTGCCGGATCGCTGGCGTCCGTGGGTGAAGAAGGGCATCGAGGCGTGGCAGCCCGCGTTCGAGGCCGCCGGATTCAAGAATGCCATCCTCGCCAGGGACGCACCCACCGAGGCTCAAGACCCGAATTGGGACGCCGAAGACGCGCGTTACTCGACGATTCAATGGCTGCCTTCGACGATTGAGAACGCGATGGGGCCGCACGTCCACGACCCGCGCACCGGCGAGATTCTCGAAGCCGACATCATCGTCTATCACAACATCCTCAAGCTCGTGCGCGACTGGTATTTTGTGCAGGCGTCACCGCTGGATCCGCGCGCGCAGAAGCTGCCCATGCCCGACGAACTGATTGGCGAATTGCTGGCCTACGTCATCACCCACGAGGTCGGCCACTCGCTCGGCTTCCCGCACAACATGAAGGCCAGTTCCAGCTATACCGTCGAGCAGTTGCGCGATCCGGAGTTCACGCGGAAAAACGGCGTCGAGGCCTCCATCATGGATTACGGGCGCTTCAACTACGTCGCGCAACCCGGCGACGGCGCGCGACTCATCCCGATCATCGGGCCGTATGATTTCTTCGCCATCGAATGGGGCTACCGGGAATTCAACGGCGCGACCAACCGCGCGACGGAGAAACCGCACCTGGACAAGATCGTCGCGCGCCAGCTCAACGATCCGACGTTGCGCTTCGGCGATCCGAACCCCGGCGTGGACCCGTCGCAACAGACCGAAGACCTCGGCTCAGACCCCGTGAAGGCGACGGCGCTCGGTTTGAAGAACATCGCGCGCGTCGCCGCGCTGCTCGTCAGCGCCACCTGCAAGGAGGGCGAGGACTACGAGACGCTGAACAACATGTACACGCAACTCCTCCGCCAGCGCGACCGCGAGCTGGAACACGTCGCCAACGCCGTCGGCGGTGTGGTGGAGAACAACGTGTGGTTCGGCCAGGGCGACCGCGTGTACGAGCCGGTGAGCGCGGAGCAGCAGCGCGCGGCCGTGGCGTTCCTCAACGAGCACGCCTTTCGCGTGCCGGACTATCTCGTGGATCCCAACATCCTCCAGCGGCTCGAACCCGCCGGCATCGCCGATCGCCTGCTGTTCAGCCAGCGCCGCATGTTGGGCGTGTTGCTGGACGATGTGCGTGTCCGCCGCATGGCGGAGGAGGCGAATCGTTCACCCAAACAAGCTTATCGGCCCGCGGATTTGCTGGCCGATTTGCGCGGGGGCATTTGGGGCGAACTGGACGCGGCGGCGGTGGAGATTGATTTGCACCGCCGCAGTCTCCAGCGCGCGTGTGTCGAGGCCCTCGGCGCTCATGCCAGCCGGACGGACGCGACCTCGGACCTTCCGGCGCTGGCGCGTGGCGAATTGAAACACCTGATGGGCGCGGTCAATGCCGCCGCCGCCAAGACCAAGGACCGCACCACGCTCCTGCACCTGCAAGACGTGGAAGCGCGCATTGAACGGATTCTCGACCCGCGCGGCAAACCGTAGTGGGGCAGGCTTCCAGCCTGCCGGCGCGGGCGTGATCATGAGTTCGCCCGGTGAACCATTTTCAGGTTCCTCGCTACTTTCAGTGGCTGCATAGCGAAGGTATGTTGAGTTTGCCGGCGACGAAGTAGAGCATGGCGGTCATATACTCGCGGCTGCGATAGCCTCGGGCTTTGCGTTTGACCGCGCTGAATACGCTGTTCAATC
>JANNEF010000232.1:0-2365 GCA_031378375.1 Verrucomicrobiota bacterium
GATTGAACAGCGTATTCAGCGCGGTCAAACGCAAAGCCCGAGGCTATCGCAGCCGCGAGTATATGACCGCCATGCTCTACTTCGTCGCCGGCAAACTCAACATACCTTCGCTATGCAGCCACTGAAAGTAGCGAGGAACCACACTTCTGCATGTGCATCGGCAGCACCTTGCGCAGCTCATCGATGTTGGACACCACCAACCGCACCGATTTCTCGTCGAACGCCAGCGCCTGCGCCACGTCGTCGAAGATGCCGATGTAATCCACGATCAAGCCGTGTGTCTTCTCCTGACCGAACGTGCGGTTCGTGCGGCAAATGGCCTGGAGCAGATTGTGGTCGCGCAATGGCTTATCCAAATACATCGCCTGAAGAATCGGAGCATCGAAGCCGGTCAACAGCTTCGCCGTGACGATGACGAACTTGAGCGGATCAGCCGGGTCGCGGAAACGGTCGAGCAGCTTTTCCTCGGCGTCCTTGTCGCGGCTGTGAACCTTCCACTCGTTCGGGTCGCCGGGCGCAGCGGAAATGACGATGGCGCTGGCTTCCGGGCCAATCAACTCATCCATCACCGCCTTGTAGAGGATGCAGCATTCGCGGTCGAACGTCACCACCTGCGCCTTGAATCCGTTCGGCTCAACCTTGGATTTGAAGTGCGTGACGATGTGATTGACCACGGCGCGGACGCGTTCGGGGTTCTTCACCAGCACGGCCATCTTCGCGGCGCGTTTAGCCAAGTCGTCGCGGTCCTGCTCACTCAAATCTCCGGTGATGGCGCGGTAAGCTTCATCAATCGCCGCCTTGTTAATCTTCAGCTTCACCTCCGGCGCTTCGAAATGCAGCGGCAGCGTGGCCTTGTCGCGGATGGATTCCTGGAAGGAGTAGCGGCTCATGTAACCGTGACTGTCCTCGTCCGCGCCGAACGCCCAGAACGTATTCTTGTCCGCTCGGTTAATGGGCGTGCCGGTGAGGCCGAACAGAAACGCATTCGGCAACGCCTCGCGCATCTTGCGGCCGAGATCGCCTTCCTGCGTGCGATGCGCCTCGTCCACCATCACGATGATGTTCGAGCGGGCATTGAGGAGTCCGGGACGCTCGCCCTCACCCCCAGCCCCACTCCCCCGAGGAGAGGGTAGCGCCGGGCCGCCCGAAGTTTCGCCGAACTTGTGAATCGTCGTGATGAGCACCTTGCGCACGTCCTGCCCGAGCAACGTCTGCAACTCCTGCCGCGTCGCCACGCCGACCATGTTCGGCACATCCGCCGCGTTGAACGTAGCGGTGATTTGCGTGTCGAGGTCAATACGGTCCACCACGATGATGACCGTGGGATTGCCGAGCTGGGGATGCAGCCGCAGCTTCTGCGCGGCGAAGACCATGAGCAGCGACTTGCCGCTGCCCTGAAAATGCCAGATGAGACCCTTCTTCGGATAACCCTTCACCACGCGCTCGATGAGCTGGTTTGTTGTGAAATACTGCTGGTAACGGCAGATGACCTTGATGCGGCGATGCTTCTTGTCTGTGGCGAACAGCGTGAAGCTTTGCAGGATGTCCAGCACCACCTCGGGCCGGAGCATGGACTCCACCGAGCGCCGCACGTCCGCCAGCGAACCTTCCGGCTCATTCTCCCGCGTGCGCCACGGACTCCACATCTCAATCGGCATCCGAATCGAGCCGAAGCGGAACGCCTTGCCCTCGGTCGCAAAGGAAAAAACATTTGGCACGAACATCGCCGGCACTTGCCGCTCGTAAATCTCGTTCACCTGAAACGCGCCGTCGAACCAGGTCACCGCGCTGCGCGTGGGCGTCTTGGCCTCGCCGATGACCAGCGGCAGTCCGTTGACCACGAACACCACGTCGAACCGCTTCGTCACCGTGCCCGCCTGAAACGTCCACTGATTGACCACGGTGAACCGGTTATTTGCCGGTTGAACCGCGTCCACGAGCCGAATGGAAACGTGCTCGCCGTTGTGACCGAAGGGCATTGTCTTCTCGCCGCGCAACCAGGCCATGAAATTCTCGTTGGCCCGCACCAGACCATCCGCCTGCACAGACAACAGAATGGCCCGAAGTGCGTAAATCACCTCGTCGGCGCGGTCGGGTTGCGCGGCGATCTCCGGGTTGAGCCGGAGCAGCGCCTCGCGCACCCACGATTCCACCATCACGTCGCCGGGCTGACGCGGCACTTGCACACCGGAAACGTAAGCCCAGCGCGATGGCTTGAAGTCAGCACCTAGTCTGCTGTCCTTGAAGTGTCTGCCATTATTTCTTCGAGTTTAGCGCGTGCGCGGGTGATTTTTTCCAGGATGGCGGCACCTTCGGCACGCCAGACGTAGCGCTGCGGTTGGCGGTTGCGTTCGGCCAGCCAGGC
>JANNEF010000244.1:0-33527 GCA_031378375.1 Verrucomicrobiota bacterium
CTTACGAACAGCCGCAGCGATGGCAGCCCAAAACCGGGTTGGACCCGTTAAGCGGGCCGGAGGCCCGCGCGCCGCTGCGTTGGCTACAAGCTGTCTCTCCGCGACCGAATGGCAAGAAACTTGGCTGCGCCCGCCTCCGAGTGCGACATCATCCACGACGCACGCGGCAACACTCCCACTTGAATACGCTCCACGTCGTTGCAGGCTGATTCCTCCTACTGACCACGGACTACTGACTACAAACACCCCCACTCCCCCCACACCCTTTGCCAAAATCCCGACTGATCGCCCCATAAACCATCATCCTCAACCCCTCCCACGCCATGCCCATCACCGGAAATGCCACTTATATCCCGACCATGGACGAGTTCCTCGCCCATTGGCAGCAGTGCAATACCGCGCTTGCCCCGGCGGCGCTGCTCATCGCCAAGCCCAATGGCCCCGCCACCAACCGCACGACGTTTGACAACCTCCGCACGACGCTCCTCGCCAGCCAGACGACCGTGCAGGACAAAATCAACGACCAGGAGATAGCGCGCGGGGACATCACCATACAAAAGGGGCAGTTACTCGTGTGGTTCAACGAATTCACCAGCCTGCTGGAGGCGTATTATCAAGGGACGAAGTACATTTTTGCCAAGCCGCTGGCGCCCGGCATCGGGGATGGGCAGGAACGGTTCACGACGCCGCTGGTGGATGCGATGACATTGTGGGACAAGCTCAACGCGGCCCCGGCCCCCCCGGCGGTGACGCTGCCGTTGACGCTGGCGGATGGAACGGCGCATGGGGCGTTCGCCTCCGCCGTGGCGATGTTGCAGGTGGCTTATCGCGCGGAGCGTACTTCCGGACAGGATGTGGACCTCGCGCGCGGGGATCGGACGCAATTGCAGACGACGGCGTATGATTTGATGAAGGCTTACCGGACGGCCGTGCCGGCCAAGCTGGCCCAGCACCCCGCGCTGGTAGCCACCCTGCCCCGCCTGACGCCCGAGCCGGGTCACACGCCGGCACCCGTCAGCGCCAGCGCCGTGCTCGTGCCGCCGAACATCTCCCGCGTGGTGCACGCGGCGTCGCCCGACCCGGAGCTGGACCATTATGAACTGGAGGGCACGGCGGGCGAGGTGTGGCGGGAAGAAGACGCGGTGAATCTGGGCCGACATGAACCGGAACAGCCGAACGAGTTCGAGGTGCAGTTCGGATTGACGCAGCCGGGGACGGCCGTGACGCTCAAGGTGTTCGTGGTGTTAAAGACGGGCAACCGCGCCGGCAGCGCCGCGCTGGTGGTGCGGCGGGTGACGTAGGAACAGGCGAAGTTTCTCCCGCCACCGAGGCGCCGGCGCTGGTTGCCGCGACGGATGAGGGTATAATAGATTGATATGGGCACATTTTATATTGGCTGCAAGCTGGAGAATCATGTTGACCGCGCGCAAACGGTGACGGTGCCGCGCGCTTTGGTGGACACCGGCAGCGAATATACCTGGATCCCGGCGAAAACTCTGGAGAAGATCGGAGTGAACCGGGAGAAGAAGGATCTGTTGTTCACGATGGCCAACGGACAGACGATAACGCGCAGCGTCGGGTTCGCGATTTTGCGGGTGGACAAGTATTTTACGATTGACGAGGTGGTGTTCGCCGAACCGGGGGACATGACGCTGCTGGGAGCGCGGACGTTGGAGGGGCTTTCCCTGGTGGTGGACCCGCGCAAGAAGAAGTTGGTGGCCGCCGGGCCGCTGCCGGCGGCAAGCAATCGGTGAATCGCCCGCCTTGATTCACACGCCGCCAAAGCGCCGGTGCCGCCGGGTGTATTCTTCGAGCGCGTCGAAGAATTGCGCCTGGCGAAAGTCCGGCCACAGCGTCGGGGTGACGACCAGTTCGGCGTAGCTGATCTGCCACAGAAGAAAATTGCTCACGCGCATCTCCCCGCTGGTGCGGATCAGAAGGTCCGGGTCGGGATAGGCGCTGGTGTAGAGGTGTTGGGCGATGGTTTGCTCGTTGATTTCGGCGGGGTCGAGGTGGCCCAGCCGCACTTCGCCGGCAATCGCCCGCACGGCTTCGACGATTTCGGTGCGCCCGCCGTAGCTCAGGGCGAGGATGAGGGTGAGTCCGTTGTTGCGTTCCAGCGCGGTGAGAGTTTTGCGGAGTTGTTCCTGCACGAAGTCGGGCAACCGGTAGATCTGGCCGATGACTTCGAGGCGGACGTTGTTGCGGTTCAACTCGCCGATCTCGTTTTTGAGGAAACGGGCGAGGTATTTCATGAGCGTGTCCACCTCGTCCTTGGGCCGGCTCCAGTTTTCCACCGAGAAGGCGTAGAGCGTAAGATATTTGACGCCGATTTCGCCGGCGGCGCGGACAATCGCACGCACGGACTCGACGCCGTTGCGGTGTCCCTCGACGCGCGGAAGGTGACGGTCCTTCGCCCAGCGCCCATTGCCATCCATGATGATGGCGACGTGCGTGGGAACGGAGGCTTTGGCCTGGGGACTGAGCTGGGGGACGGGCGCGCTCATGTGCGGGAGGGGTTCAGTGAAGGAGTGGGGGGGTAATCAGCAGGTCAGTAATCAGTGAATCAGTTTGCCGACCACGCGCACGGGGTGACGACGCTGTTTCACTGACTGCTGACCTACTGATTACTGATTCACTGGTTACTAAACGGCGACGGTTCACACGAAAATGGTCTGCTCACGCGCGGGTCCGACGGAGACGATGGCGAGTTTGGCGCCGGTGAACTCCGCCAGCGCCTTGAGATAGGTGCGCGCGCGCAGCGGGAGGTCGCGGTAGCGGCGGACCTTGTGCGTGGGCGTCTTCCAGCCGGGGAAATCCACGTAGAGGGGTTCGCATTTGGCGAGCAGCTCCACGTCGTTGGGCACGAAGTCGAAGGTTCGGTTCCCCACGCGGTAGCCCACGCACACGCGGACGAGGTCCAGCGAGTCGAGGCCGTCCACATTGGTCACGGCGAGGTCGTCAATGCCGTTGACCATGGTGGCATGGCGCGTGGCCACGGAGTCAAACCAGCCGCAGCGGCGCGCCCGGCCCGTGGTGGAGCCGAACTCGCGGCCCATGCCGTGAAGCAAGTCGGCGATCTCGGAGTTTTCCGTCGGGAGCGGGCCTTCACCCACGCGCGTGGTGTAGGCTTTCATGACGCCCATCACGCGGTCCATGCGGTGCGGCGGAATGCCCGAACCAGTGCAGGCGCCCCCCGCCGTGGTGTTCGAGGAAGTGACAAACGGATAGGTGCCATGGTCAATGTCGAGGAAGGTTCCCTGCGCGCCTTCGAACAAGATGTGCTTCCCATGCTGCATCGCCTCGTGGAGGAGGACGACGCTGTTGACGACGAAGGGTTTTAACAGGTCGCCGGCGGCGCGGTAGGCGCGATGGACCTGCTGGAAGTTGAGCGGACGCGCGCCGAAGGCCTTGAGGAGTTCGTTGTTCTCCTGGATTTTCTTCTTCAGCAACGCCTCGAAGCGCGGCGGGTTGATGAGATCGATCATCCGCAACCCGGTGCGGGCCGCCTTGTCGCCATAGGCCGGGCCGATGCCGCGCTTGGTGGTGCCGATCTTGTTTTTGCCCTTCAAGATTTCGCGCTGCTCGTCCAATTCGCGGTGATAGGGCAACACCAGATGCGCCGTCTCGCTGATGAACAGGTTGCCGTCCACCGTCACGCCGAGTTTGCGGATGCCCTTGATTTCATCCAGGAGGCTCACGGGGTCCACGACGACGCCGTTGCCGATGACGCACGCCTTGTTCTTGCGAAGGATGCCCGAGGGGATGAGATGGAGGACGTATTTCTTCTTGCCGATGAAAACCGTGTGGCCGGCGTTGTTGCCGCCCTGCGTGCGGACGACGAAGTCCGCCTGCTCGGTGAGCACGTCAATGATTTTACCTTTGCCTTCGTCGCCCCACTGGGCGCCGACCAGAATCGTGTTGGCCATAATTGTTTTGCAGCGCGACAATAAAAAATCCCCGAACTGCAATTCGGGGCAGCGCGCGTTTTTGCGGGCAGAACCTAGAAAGCGCGCGCAGGGCTGTCAATCTTCGACTCACGCGGGAAAACGCCCGGGCCGCCCGGCGGAGTTCGCGCTGGCCATGAGCCGCTGTCTGTGTTAGTAAACAACCACATTAATTACCCCGCGATCGGAACCAGCGCCCACGCCTGACTCCTTCCGTGGTGATGTGATAAAAAATCCAGCTATGCGTAACATTTCATTCCTCCGGGTGGCCGTTATCAGCGTGTTCGGACTGGCGTCGGCGGCTGTTTGGCCCAAACGCCCGGCCACTTCAAATACTTCGGCCAATCCCGCTGTCGCTCCATCCGCGTCGAGCGTCGCGGCGAAAACTTTTTCTCCCGCTCAACCGCAGCCGAACGCCGTCGCGGTCCCCGTGCCGAAAGCGTCGCCGCCCGCCGTCGCCCAATTCGCCGCGTGGACGGAGAAACTCCTCGCCGCGCCGGATGTGCGGACGAAAGCCACGTTGACCGCCGAGGGCGAAGTGCTCGCCCGGCAGCGCCGCGAAGCAATAGCGGAGTTGATCCAGACCGATCCGAAACTGGCGCTGGAATCCGCCGTGCCGTTCGCGGTGCGCCAGCAGTTGCCGGACAGCATCACGCGGCAGTTGGAGGAACGCGTCAGTGGGCGCGGTTTCTACGGCGTGCTCGTGGCGACTGATTTTGAGAAAGGCAGGAGCGAAGTCACCCGTGAGGTCGTCATGGGCGATCAAACCTACCGCGCCTACGTCTATGGCGCGCGCGCGGCGCAGACGACGGGGCAGAGCGTCCCCTTGTGGGGCATCGCCGTGCCGCAACCGGACGCGCCGGAGAACAGTCCGAAGCTCCTGGCCATTCACGAAGACCCCGTGCGCCCGGCGGAACCGGGTGAAATTCTTCCGCCCGCGAAAGGCGACGAGCTTTGCCCCGTGTCCGCGAAGCCGGCGCAGCCGGAAATCGCGGCGGAGGTGGCCGGACGCTTCGAGCGGTTCTGCGGCGCGCGGCATATCAACAAACTCAACGAGCGTCTCGCCGCCGACATTGCCGGCACCGAGGGCGGCGGTGGCGGTGGCGAACCGCCCATCGCGCAGGACAGTTGGTCGCAGGGGCCAAAGACGTGTCTCTACATGCGCGTGGCGTTTCCGGACGATCCCACCGAACCGATCACCGAAGACGGCGCCTACGCCGCGATGGACAGCGTGAACCAGTGGTTCGTGGAAAACTCCTTCAACAGCACGGAGATCATTTCCACGGTGACGCCGCTGTTGATGCTGCCGCAAACGAAGGCGTGGTATTCGGTGCAGGGCACGAGCCGGCTGTTGAGCGACTCGCGCGACGCCGCCCGCGACGCCGGCCTCGACACGGACAACTACAACTGGGACATCGTGCGCCACGGCAGCGTGCCGGGCTTCAACTACGGCGGGCTGGGTTACGTGCGCGGCAAGGGCACCTGGCTGCAAAGCTCAAGCGTGGGCGTGACCGTCCATGAACTCGGCCACAACTACGGCATCTGGCACGCCAACTTCTGGGTCGCCAGCGGCGACAGCGTCATCGGCCCCGGCTCGAACAGCGAATACGGGAACAGTTTCGACACGATGGGCGCGGCCAGTGCCGGCAACAACCAGTTCAACGCCGAGTTCAAAAACGAACTCGACTGGCTGCCGCTCTCCTTCGTGCAGACGGTCACCAACTCCGGCACCTACCGCCTCTGGACCTTCGACGTGCCCGGCATCGTCACCGGCCAGAAGTATGCGCTGCGGATCAAAAAGAATTACGACCGCAACTATTGGGCAGAGTTCCGCCAGAAGTTTTCCGCCAACCGCTGGTTCCTCAACGGTGTGATCCTCAACTGGGATCCATGGAACAACGGCGTCGTGAACAGCGCCAGCGGCACGCACCTGCTCGACACCACGCCGGGCACGCCTACCGCCAACAGCAGCAAGGAGGATTGCGCGGTCCTGCTCGGACGCACCTTTACCGACGCGGCGGCGGGCGTTCACATCACCCCCATCGCGCGCGGCAACGGCAGCCCGGAGAACTGGATTGATGTGACGGTGAATCTCGGCGACTTCGCCGGCAACCACGCGCCGGTCGCCACGCTCATCGCCGACCGCACCAGCGCGGCCCTCAACGCGAACATCAACTTCAGCGCCAACGCCACCGACGCGGACGGCGACCCGCTGGCTTACCTCTGGGACTTCGGCGATTGGAGCATCGGACCCAACGCGGCCAGCGTCACGAAGAGCTGGGCCACCAATGGCGAATACGTCGTGCGTTGCAGCGTCAGCGACATGAAGGGCGGCGTCTTCAGCAAGCACATCGTCGTCGCCATCGGCACGGTCACCACCTTCCGGGTCAGCGGGCGCGTCACCACGGACACTGGCGCGCCGGTCGAAGGCGTGCGCGTCCACAACGGCGGCAGCACGGGCGCGTATCGCGGCGCCTACACGGACAGTGACGGCAACTACGTGATCGCGGGGCTGGCAGCGGGCAGCCACACGATCGCGTCGGTCAAATACGGCTACGCGCTCGCGCCCGCCGGCTTTGCCAATCCAGTGACCGTCGGCCCCAACGCCACGGGGAAAAACTTTACGGCCATCCCCGACCCGGTGGTGAGCATCACGGCCGCGGATCCCTCGGCGTCGGAGGCGGGCACCGACCCCGGCACCTTCACCATTGCGCGTACCGGTCCCACCGGCTCGCCGTTGACGGTGAAGTTCAATCGCACCGGCACCGCCGTGACGGGCAGCGACTACAACACGACGCCCGCATTGAGCGGCACGCCGCTGCAAATCGTCATCGCCGGCGGCGTCGCATCCACCAACATCACCATCGCTCCGATCAACGACACTTCCGCCGAAGGCCCGGAAACCGTCACGTTGACGTTGATGGAAGACACCGCCTACGTGCTCGGCTCGCTGGCGGAAGCAACCATCACCGTCGCCGACAATGAATCGCCTTCGCTACCGGTGGTGGACCTTTCCGCCACAAATCCATCAGGCCTCGCCGATAATCTCGCGCCCGAAAGCGGCGAGGACAGCGGCGCATTCACCTTCACGCGCATCGGCGGCACCGCCGGCGAACTCACGGTGCTCTACTCCGTCACGGGCACGGCCAGCAACGGCGTGGATTACTCGACCCTCTCCGGGGTATTCGTGATCCCGGCGGGCGAAAGCGCGGCGGCACTGCCGTTCCGAGTCATAGATGACGTGGAGATCGAAGGCCTCGAAACTGTCACCGTCACCATCCTCGCCAGCGGCGCCTACGGCGGGGCCGGCGATACCACTACCATCACCATCGTGGATGATGATCCGCCGACGGTGTCCGTCTATGCCACGGACAACACAGCGCGCGAATCCGGCGCAAGCCCCGGCGCCTTCACCATCACGCGCGTCGGCAATCTCGCGCCGAATCTTGTCGTCAATTACACCCTCGCCGGCACCGCGACGAACACGCTGGACTGCTCCACGCTCTCCGGCACCGTCACGATTCTCGCGGGCCGGGCCACGGCCACCGTCACCGTCACCCCGGTCAATGACGCGCTGGTGGAAGGCGACGAAACCCTGGTGCTCGTGCTTCTCGGCACGGCGGCCTACAACGTCGGCAATCCTGGGAGCGCGACCGTGATCATCGTGGACGACGAGATTCCGAGCGTGACACTCACCGCGTCCGACAACACCGCGTCTGAACCCGGCAGCGACACCGGGACCTACACCTTCAGCCGCACGGGCAGCACGGCCGCGCCGCTCACGGTTTATTTCTCCGTCGGTGGCACGGCCATCAACGGCGCCGACTACTCGACCATTGACAACACCTTCATCATCCCCGGCGGCTCGGCCAGCGCCACGCTGACGATCACACCGTTGAACGACGCCGTTCTGGAGTCGAGCGAGCGTGTCACCGTCACCTTGAGCGAACATCCCTCCTACACGCTCGGCACGATCGCCCCGCAGACGGTGACGATCAACGACAACGACGCCGGCGCGCTGCCGGGCGTGGGTTTCACTTTCGCCAGTTCCGGAGAACCTGAAGGTTTCATCAGCCCGCGTCTGAGCGTGACCTTGAGTTCAGCCCTCACCACGCCGGTGACGGTGAACTACGCGGTGACCGGCGGTTCCGCGTCTGGCGGCGGCGTGGATTACACGCTCGCCAACGGCACGCTCACGATCCCCACCAACGCGTTCAACGCGAGCCTCAACCTGGTCGTCATCAATGACACCAACGTGGAAGCCGACGAAACCATCGTGGTGACCCTGAGCAGCCCCAGCGGCGCGGTGCTCGACGCCAACAGCGTTCATACCTACACGATCTTCGACGATGACGCGCATGGCGCGGTGACGGTGAGCGCGCCCGACCCGAACGCTTCCGAGACCGGGCCGGACACGGGCTTCTTCCGCATCGCGCGTTCGACCCCGAACACCAACGCGCTCACCGTGTATTGTCAGATCGTCGGTTCCGCCAGCAGCCCCAGCGATTATCTGCCCGTCCCGATGGCCTCCGCGACGATCCCCGCTGGCGCAAGCTTCGTGGATCTCATCGTGACGCCCGTGGACGACGCGACGGACGAGACGAACGAGACGGTCATCCTCACACTCCAGCCGACGCCCGGCGCCCGAATCGGATCCCCCGACACGGCGACGGTCACGATCACCGACAACGACGACAGCACCAACTCGCCCGTCATCGCCGTTGTCGCGACCGACGCCACCGCGTCAGAGCCGGGCGCGGACACCGGCACGTTTACCTTCACGCGCGACCGTGACACGAACAGCGCGCTCACGGTGAACTTCACGGTCGGGGGCAACGCCGTCAGCGGTTCGGACTTCAACGCGATCGGCACGTCCATCACCTTCGCGCCCGGTGCCACGGGTACGAACCTCACGTTGACCGCACGCGACGACAGCACGTTTGAAAGCAACGAAACGGTGGTGGTGACGCTCACGCTTCAGGGCGGCTACCGCGTCGGCGCACCCGCCAGCGCCACGGTGGTCATTGTGGACAACGAGACCGGCATCTCGATCACCGCGAATGGCAACAGCGCCGAGGACGGGTCGAGCACCGGCACGTTCACCATCACCCGCACCGGCAGCACCAACGCGAACCTCAACGTCGGCTTCGCCGCCGCCGGCACCGCCATCCGCGGCACGGATTACACCTCGTTCGGCCTGTCGGCCACGATCCCGGCGGGCACCAACTCGGTGACGCTGCCGGTGGCCGGCCTCAACGACGCGCTCCCCGAAGGCACCGAGACCGTGGCCATCACGCTCAATACCTCCGGCAGTTACACGATCACTGCGCCGAGCAGCGCGACGCTGCTCATCTTCGATGACGAGCCTGCCGTGAGCATCGCGGCCACGGACGACACGGCCTACGAGGCGGGCAGCAACCCCGGCGAGTTCATCCTTACGCGCAGCGGCAATACGAACGCGGATTTGACCGTGAACCTCACCATCAGCGGCACCGCCAGCAACGGCGTGGATTACACGGTGATTTCCAACTCGGCGGTGATTCCCGCCGGCGCGACGGAAACCGTCATCGCCCTGACGCCCATTAACGACGTTCTGGTGGAGGGCAACGAAACGGTGCAACTGACGATTGTTTCCAACGCCGCCTACGCCGTGCTGGCGCCGGGCGGCGCGCTTGCAACCATCGTGGACGATGAAGTGAACCTGCTGCCGACGGTCGCCATCACCAGCCCGACCGTGGACGTGGCTCACTTGGTGAACACCAGTTCGGTGCTGCTGCTCGAAGCCGCCGCTACCGATGACGGCCGGCCCAATCCGCCGGGTGCGCTCACCCTCACCTGGAGCCGCGTGAGTGGACCGGGCACGGTGAACTTCGGCAGCCTCAATGCGACCAGCACCACCGCCACGTTTTCCACCAATGGCATCTACGTGCTGCGGATCACGGCCAGCGACGGCCAGCTTCAGGCCACGGACGAAGTCACCATCGTCGTCGCGGCGGACCAGTCGCTACTCGCCGGATTGCAGGCTTACTGGCGGCTGGATGAAACCAACGGCGCCAGCGCGCTGGATGCTTCCGCCAACAACCGCACGGCCACCGTCTCCGGCGCGACCATCGTGCCCGGCCGCTTCAACAGCGCGCGCGACTTTGACGGCGTGGACGACGTGGCTTCCTTTTCCGCGCCCGCGTTGACGCAACTGACCTTCTCCGCGTGGGTGTACTCCGACACCACCGGCGACAGCACCACGCCGCGCATCATCGCCATGCCCGGCTACAACGTGCGCGTGCGGCGCGGCAGCGGCACCGCCAACACCGTGGCGCTGGAATCCGAACGCTCCACCACCACCGGCGAATGGCGCATGCCCGGCGACACCATTTTTGATGGCGGCTGGTATCACGTCGTCGTCGCCTACGACAGTGCGAACGTCGCCAACGTCCCAGTGTTTTACCTCAACGGCATCAATCAGGCTGCCACCGAACGCACCGCGCCCGTGGGCGTGCAGGACGCCAACACCGGCACCGGCTATCTCGGCAACTCCGCCGCGCTGGACCGCAGTTGGGACGGGCGCCTGGATGAAGTGCGGATTTACAACCGGATGCTGACGGCCGAGGAAATTCAACTGCTCTACACCGGTTCGCCGACCAACGTCGCGCCCACGGTGGATGCCGGGCCGGACTTGATGGTCAGGATCTCCAGCCAGATTTACATGAACGCCACGGTCGCCGACGACGGCCAGCCCAACCCGCCCGGCGCTCCGATCAACCAGTGGAGCAAACTCAGCGGACCGGGCACGGTCGAGTTCGCCGACGACGCCTCGGAGGCCACGCTCGTCACGTTCTCGGCGGCGGGCAACTACGTGCTGCGCCTGACCGCCCACGACGGTCAGGTGAAAATTGTGGACGACATCGCGGTCACGGTGATTGATCCGCCCAGCATCACCATCGCCGCCAGCACCAACGTCGTGGGCGAGATGGGCCTGTTCCTGCCGGGAGCCGGCACCCAGTTGCAGCCGGGATTCATCACCCTGCTGCGCACCGGCCCCACGAACGCCGCCGTCACCGTGTTCTGGGAAATTGGCGGCACGGCGGGCAACGGAACGGATTACAGCCTGGCGTCCGGCCCGCTGGTCATTGCCGCTGGCGCGACCTCAAATCGCTTCTATCTTTTCCCCATTCGCGACACTCTGGCCGAAGGCGACGAGACCATCGTCCTTACCCTCCAGTCGAACCTCTTCTACGACCTCGGTGCCATGAACAGCGCGACGGTCACGATCAAAGACGTTCCGTGGGATGAATGGCGCTTCGGCAAGTTCACCCCAGCAGAACTGACCAATTCCTCCATCAGCGGCGAGCAGGCGGACATTGATCTCGACGGGTTGATTACCCTGTTCGAATACGCCTTCAACCGGGAGCCGAAAACGTTCGATACCACCCGCAGTTTCACCGGTGCGATGGAGATTGATCCCGGCGACAGCCAGGAGCATCTGGTCATAACCTTCACACGCCGCAAAGCGCCGACCGATCTTGACTACCTGGTCCAAGTAACGAGCGACCTCGCCAATTGGACCAGCGGCACGGGCGTGGTGGAGGAAATCCTGCCGCCGACCGACGACGGCAATGGCGTGACCGAGACGGCGCGCTACCGGGTGCTCGCCCCGGCGGGCACGGCCAGCCCGCGCTTCGTGCGCCTGCAATTGCGGCGGCGGTGAGCGGCGCGGCACGCCGCCCATCCCGCCCCGCGCCTTACGCCGCGACCTCGGCGGGCACCTCCGCCGCCACCGCGTCGCTGGCGGGTGCCGTGCCGGCCGTGTTGGCCGCCACCACCCGCACTTTCAACCGCCCGCCCGCCGGCAGATTGTCCACCGTCGCGTTGAGTTCCGTCACCGTCGCCACGCGCCGGAACTCCGTGTCCAGTCCCGCCACCTGCACCTCCACATGATACCGCTCCGCGCGGTCGGCCGGGAACCACTCCACGTCCACCGAGCCGGGCGCGTCGCCCTCCACCTGCACGCCCTCCACCGCCTCGGGCACGCGCGGGTCCGCCGGGATGGCCTCCAGGAAATCCAGCCACCGCACGTCCTCCGGCTCCAGCGCGGCGTCCAGTTCCGAGCGCAACTTGTTCACCAGCTTGAGCACCACCTTCTGCGCCGCATCGCGGTCCTCGCGCAAACCCCGCTGGTCCCGCTTGCAATTGCTCACCGTGCGGATGGCCCCCTCCAGCGCCGTCAGATGGGCGTTGGCGATATTGGCCGTGACCTCCGCGTTGAAATTCTCGTGCGGCGAATGATTCGTGAAATACTCCTTGAGACTGCGCGTCAGCTCGACCAGCCCCGGCAGCGACGTGGGCAGCGACAGCGTCTGGAATTTGAACCCCGCCTGCGTCCACGCCTCCGACCAGTTGGTGCCCAGGAACGGGCGCAGGCCGTCGCGCGCCTTGATGCAGAACTTGCGGGCCGCCTCGCGGGCCGCCTGCTGCGCCAGGACGGAGGCGCGCTTGCCGTTGCGGGAAGTTTGGTAGAGCGATTCCTTGCCACGCGCGGCGTTCAAAGCCGCCAACAAGGCCGCCGCGAGCACATGGACCAGATTGAGCGCGACCTGATGCAACGCCAGGCCCGCTATGAATTTTGTGCCGACCGAATACAATTGCGCCCTGCTGGATATTTTCATGATTTCTTAGTGTTTTGTTCGTTTCAGTTAACTGCCATTTCCACACCGCCCTACACAGCAAACAAAATGCCAGCCCGAACCAGCACAGAATGAAAGATGGATCGGGATGCCGTGTGAAACCGGCTGCCGCAACCGCCCTTGGGATTGAAGCCCGTGTGTTCTCATTCACCGGCTGCACTCAGACCAGTGCGGGCCGCAACTGAAGAAACGTTCAGTGTTGATTCCAGCCTGTCTTGCTTCTGCCTGATGGACTGGTTAAAATGCCCGCGTTGAAGCCGAAGCTTTACCTCGAAACCACGGTACCCAGCTACCTGACGGCATGGCCCAGCCGCGACCTCATTCGCGCGGGACACCAGCAGATCACGCGCGAATGGTGGCACACCCGGAGTGGTGACTTCGACATCCACGTCTCCCAATTCGTGCTGGATGAAGCCGCCGCCGGTGACACCGTGGCAGCGCGCGACCGCCTCGAAGCCCTCAAGGATTTCCCGCTCCTGGACATCTCCGGGGACGTGGACGAACTGGCGGCGGCCTTCATCAAGACCCTGGCCCTGCCGCCCAAAGCCGTCACCGACGCGGCGCATATTGCCGTGGCCGCGGTTCACGGGATGCACTTTCTTCTGACGTGGAACTGCACGCACATCGCGAACGCGGAAATGGCCGTGGCCATCGAACAGGTTTGCCGGGAACACGGCCTGGCCTGTCCGGTGATTTGCACCCCGGAAGAATTGATGGGAACCTGACGCCATGTGGAAAGATGAAATTGTGGAAGAAGTGCGCCGCGCACGCGAAGAACAGGCCGCCCGCCAGGGATTCGACCTCAAAGCCATCCTCGCCGACGCCCGAAAGCGGCAGAACGACTCTGGTCGCCGGGTCGTCTCGTTTGTGCCCAAGCCCAAGAAGACCGGCTGACCCGCGCGCTACGGTTGCTGCGCGGGCCGGGGCGGGAACCGGAGGCGGCGGAAGCGGCCCGTGCCGGGCGCACAGGAGCTGTGAAGCCGTTCCGGGCGACGTGGCGCGGAGATGGGAGACGAGCCGGGTTGACCACGGAGGACACGGATTTCACAGATTCATTCCCATCCGCGGCATCCGCGTAATCGGTGGTCGGAGTGATTTTGTACTAATATTCATGAGAGCGTACGCAGCCCGCGCAAATTATTTTCAGCCGCTCTGGTTCACCGCAGAGGCGGGAAGAGCGCAGAGGTTTTCGGCCGGCGAACTCAGTGTCCTTCTCGTCTCCGCGGTGCCTCCGGGGGTATCCTTTGGTGGCGGCTTGGCTGCGCTGGGGCTTACAGGCCGGGGGACCTCCATTCACTTTCAGGCGGGATGCCAATGGGCGATTGCGGCACGGCAGCCGTGGCAAAATATGCCGGTGCATGGAAAGCGTGCCCCTTCATTTTCAACCGCGCCATCCGCACTGCTATACTCGAACTCGCCGCGCGCCTCGTCCAGATGTTCTCGTTCACCGGCGACACCGGCTGCACTCCCTCTCCGCCACTCAACTCTCAACCATCCACCATCAAACTCCTGTGCGGCACCGCCACGACCATGGTGGCCGCGCTCAAGCACGGGCGGAACAGCATCGGCGTGGAACTCTACACGGCCTACTGCAAGCAGGCCGCCTCGCCCTTGCTGAATGAAAACAGCTCCCTCTTGGCCAGGCCCGGTTTCAAATCGAGTTGAAGCCGCACACGGCAGTGGAAGCCGTGGCAATGCTTGCGGAAACGCCGCCGCCGTACAGAACTCGTGTGCCAAAGAAACCTTCTCGGAAGAGGTGATCGAGTGTGAAAACCCTCCGCCTGCGTGAGAACTGCTCACCCCTTTTCTTTTGCCCCCCGCCGATCTCCACCTCGCCCGCGCCGGAATCGCACTGCTTCCTGGCGGTAATTTGGATTGGCAAATCACGGTCCTGTGCGCAAAGTTCCGGGCATGAGCACAGTTGTGGAAATTGAGTCTGCCCTGAAGGAGTTGCCATTACAGGACGCACAGGCCATTGCGCAATGGTTGCAGAAATATCTCGACCTTCACCACAGCGCGCAGCCCCCATCCGCCAGCCCGGCATCCATAAAACTGCCGGACTACGCCGCGCGCCGTAAAATGGTTTTCGGTGACAAAGTGCTGCCCAACCTGGTCCTGCTGTCTCGCGGAGAGGAGCGCTGGTGACTTACGTAGATACCAGCGTTCTCGTCTCCCTTTATGTTCCGGATGCAAATTCATCCCGAGCAGATGCGTGGCGGCAGGCCCATCCTGAACCGATCGATTTGACCGGCTTTCACCGCATTGAATTGCGAAACGCGTTGAGCCTCGCCGTGTTCCAGCAACGCTTGACGCCCGCCGAAGCAGAGGCGGCGTGGACGCAGGTGCAGGAGGATTTGCAGGCTGGTATTCTGGTGGCACAGCCGGACCAGTGGGCCAGGCTGGTTCCAGCAGCGGAGGCGCTGGCGATGCATCACACCCCGACGATTGGCACCCGCAGTCTCGACGTTCTCCACGTCAGCGCCGCCTTGGTGATGGGGGCGACGGAGTTTTGCACCTTCGACGCGCGGCAAGGGAAACTGGCGCAACTGGCCGGGATGCAACTCCGGCCATAAATACAACGCACCACGCCGCGCACCGCCACTGTCGCAAGATGATGCCTGACAAAAATGCCTGGAAAGATTTGCCGAACGTGAAGGCCAGACTGCCCACCGAGGAACAGCGCCGCCTGAGCATGATTCCCAAGGAAAAGTTCGACAAATGGTTCCAGCAGTTCTGAACCATCACCGGCGCCTCGACCAGGGAACATCCCGCGCCCTATCCGCTCGAACTCGCCTCGCGCCTTGTCCAGATGTTCTCGTTCACCGGCGACACCGGCTGCACTCCCTCTCCGCCCTCGGGGGAGAGGGCCGGGGTGAGGTGGTTCTTCACTCCCGGCATCGGCAACATTCACCCTCGCCCATCGGATGGGAGAGGGATCAAGGGTGAGGTGCTTGCATCCTCCGCCGACCTGCGCCGCGATGTTTTCCGGGCGCAACCCCAACCACTGCGAAACGGAACCGCGCACAAGCCCACGACACCTTCACAGGGCGTGTTGGTGCTCGCGGAATCAGCCGTGCCGTACCGCGTGGCGAATTCAAAGAAGCACGCCCCGGCGGCAAAGCCGCTGAAACACGCGCACCGATGATCGGGACGACGCATTGTCGATTGTTAGAACCGCTCACGCTAATGGGCGACCCCTTCACGACCCCTTCACGGCGGCTGCACATCGGGAGCGCCAGCTACGTGTCCCACCTCACCAGCCAATCCTCAGCCATTGTCGATGTTGCCCCCCTTGTTCCTTGTTTTCAGCGGCGGGCACCTTCAGGATATTCTTATGATCTAGTCGCCAATCAAGAGCCACATGAATTCCATCGGGTCTCCCGCGACAGGCCCTGGACTGCGGAAAGTACGGTAAACCCAGCCGGGATTCAGAGCGGGCAAGCCCGTCCGGATAGCGGTTGCGTCAGCGCCGATAACCTCAGTCACATTAAGCGTCCAATTCACGAGTTCGTCGGAAGACCGGATAATGTAGCTGACGGCATCGCCAACCTGTTCGAGGACAAGTTGGCCGCCCGCCGGATCGGCCGGGTCAAGCGTGGCGCCCGTCCGCACGGGAAAAGTGAGGGTCAGAGCATTCACTCCAGCGACCGGTGCAATCTTCACCACGACCTTGCCCGAATCGAGCGCGCTGGTGGGATTTCCGTCGAGGGCAAATTCGGCCAGATTGTTGCCCTTGTCGCCATCCGGGTTGGCCGTTTTCAGTTTCTGAGCGGGATCGGTGAGCGAGGTAAAGGAATTGATCCAGGCTTCGTACGGCGTGGTGACGGTCAATTGAACGATGAACGCGCTGTAGGAAACGGAGAACGCCAATCCGGCCGGCATCCCGGCGGGTTGAGTTACGGTGGTGAAGGTGCCGGAAATTCCGCCACCCGCCGTCAGGATATTGAAAGTCTGGCCCATCGCCGGGACGAACCCACCGATGAGCGACAGGTTGAGGCTCCCCGACAACGCGGCCGCACCCGTGAGGTTCAAGCGGTCGAAAGCATTCAAGGCGGTGCCGCCGATCTCCATCGTTAATGCGCCTGAAGCGGTTTGTTGAAAATCGGCCGCTTGCACTTGGGCGTCCGTGCCCACGACTCCCAATTGAAGGACTCCTTCATTTTGGACAAGCACGTTGAAGTCGCTGCTCGCGACGCCATCCAACAGCCGTAGCGTGCGGGTGGCCGGGTTGATCAGTGCCCCGCTGCCGGTGAAATCAGCGCCCACCTGCACGACGGTCAATGGATTGTTTAGCCGAAGGTTGCCGTTCAATGTGGTCGTGCTGCCGTTCTCGAAAGTGAATGTGCCCCCGACTGCCAGGCTGGATTCCCCTGCGAGAACTACACTCATGGTCCCGCCGAAATCCGTGGCGGTGGTGGACCGGTAGGTGCCGTTTCGCAGAGTGAGGGTCGAGCCGGGATCGAATTCCAACTCGAACCCATTGGCGAACACTTCCCGTCCGGGGTTGGCAAAAACTGTGCCCGTGAACAGGAAAGAGGCGTTATCCCGTATTTCCAAATTCCCGGTTAAAGCCTGAAGGGTTCCCGTGCCAAGCGCACCGTCCCAATCGTTGTTGTTGCCAGCGGTTTGGATGATGAGCGTGCCGGCGTTCTCAGCGTCGATGTGAGTGGTGTTAATGACCCGGGCCGAAACCAGGCCGTCACCTCCAATGCCGCCCGCGCCGTCATTGGTGATCAACGCGCCGCGAATCTCGCCGCCTTCCATATTCACGTCGTTGGCGGCGCTCGTATTCCAAGCGGTCGTCACGTTGAGAATCCCATCGTCGTCTGCCGTGCCGATCACGCCGACATCGGTAATCGGGCCGGTGACATTCAAAATGCCGTCGTCAGCGAGCAATACCGTGTTGTTCGGGAATTCAATGTCGGTGTCGATCGTTCCGAAGCCGGCCAGCCCTTCATCGGTCAGTGCGCGGAGAACCCCGTCGCCCGTGATGGTGCCGCCGATCAGCCGGTTCAGGTCCGTGAGGGTGCCGCCCCGGAGATTCAAACTTCCATTGAGCGCGACATTCACCGTGCCGGAAATGTCCGTGCGCGCCGTCCAGATGCTGTTGCCACCGATGTTGGCCGTCCCGTTCATGTTGAAATCGGAACCTTGAATCCCGCTACCCCCCAAATTGCCGCCGACCGCGTTGATGCTCAGCACGGCGTTCCCGTTGAGCGTCCATGCCGCGGAAGGATCCGTCAGATTGACGGTCAGGCTCGCAAATTGGTTTAGTTCGAGTGTATTCACGCCCGCGAAGTTGTTGTTGCCAAAGCTGGCCATGACGCCCGCATTGATCGTGGTGTTGGCGTCAACGATGACGGTATTGCCGACGATGTCCGCGCCGTCGAGGTCCACCGTTCCGTTGGGCATGTTGATGGTGGTGGCCGTGGCGAAAGTCGCGGCGCCGCCGATCAGCAAGGAGCCGGTGCCGGTGAACGTGCCGGGGGTGTTGAAAGTGGAGGTGCCGTCGATGCGCGCGGTGGCGCCGGCGTTGACGACCAGATTTCCGGTGGCGGCCCAGACGCTGGGAGCGTTGATATCGAGGAGCGAGTTTGCTCCCACCGTAATGGTCGTGCTGGTAAACGTAACTTCCTCGCCGTTGATCAGTGAGGTGCCTGTATTCGCGCCGACGTTCACTAGCCCATCGATCTGCCAGGTGTTGTCGGCAGTCGTCACGTCCAACTCGCCGCCATTGAGGTTAACCACGCCGGTCAGCGCCTCGTCGGCGCCGGCACCGAGATCCAGATCCAAAATCCCGCCGCTATTGACCGTAATGATGTTGGCGGCAGTGCCACTGCCGTCGGCATCGAAGTCTGCGTCGTCGATGTTCACGATCACGCCCGGCTCGACGGTGAGCGAGGCGCTGGTGCCCGTCATTTGAAAATCCGTGCCTGCGCCAATGGTGCTGTTGGCGTTAAAGATGATGAGACCAGCATTGGCGATCATGCCTGCCGTGGCGGTGAAAGGGGCCGAAAACCGCAGTGAATCGACGGCATTGAGATTGATCGTGCCGCCGGCGAAGGTGAACGCACCGCCCGCAATGGTCGCGGCTGAACCAACGCTGCCCACAATGATTCCGCCAGTGTTCACGTTGATAATCGCGGTATCCGTTTGCCAGGGGAGACTCATATCGAAGGTGGCCCCTTCGGACAGATTGAGGGTTCCGCTGTACGGATCGGCGGCTCCATGGGTTGTGCCGTTGATTTGCAGCGTGTCGTTGCGGGTCACATTTACCACGGCCGAAACATTGTCCAGATCAATACGGGCATTTGCGTCCACGACATTGATCGTCAGCGTGGCGGCGGTGGTGCCAAAGAGATCTCCAACCGCGGTAGAACTGGCGGTAAGCGTGCCTCCGCTCAACGTCAATAACACGGTGCCGGCGGGGACCGTCGCGTCGGCGAGGCTGATGATCCCGTTGCCCGTGAGCGTGCCGCCTGTGGCGACCGTAAAGCTGCCTTCGCCTGGGCTTACGGACATTGAAATAGTGCCGCCCGTGAGACGAATCGTGCCGCCGTTGTTGATCGTAAAGTTATCCCCCGAGAGCACCGAGCCGCTGCCTCCGACAATTAGAATCGTGCTGGCACCGGCCAACTGCACCAGTCCGTTCACCGTCAGGTCATTCCCATTCATGTCGAGATCGATGCCGCCCGAGAGGGTCAGCGCCAGAATGGTGTCCGTCGCGTTGGCCATGTACACCGAGTTGGGCGTGTTAAAGATGGCCTCATCGTTCGAGTCAGGCTCGTCGGCGGGGTTCCAAAGGTTGTTCAAAGCGTCCCAATTGGCATTGCCACCGATCCAGGTGATAGCTGCCGCGTGAGCCTGCTTCGTCATCCCCAAGGCCAGGACAACCGCCACTATCACGCCTAGTCCGATCCGGAATTGTGGGTTTATGCTCATTGCGCGATACTACACACTGTCCCATGCTAGGCAAGAACAAAGGAGCAGAACAAAGGAGCATCGACCCAGCCCGCGGCGAGCCTCGCGTTGACGATCACGATCACCCGATCACCGATTTCGGCGGCAACCCCTCGCTTGAGCGCTCGCGGGGGTCACGGGTCAGGAAGGGGTCAAGTCAGGGGTCACTTTCTCACAATCGACAATGGAGATGGTGGGGCTTGAGTGGCGGCTGGTGAGATTGCGCAAATCCATCCGGCAGGAATCAGGGGGGCGGTTCACGGAAAGGGGGTCACCCATTAGCGTGAGCGGTCACAGTTCTAACAATCGACAACCCGCTTCGCGTAGGAAAAGGGACTCCAAACTTCTTCAACTCGGTAAATCGTCAGAGCGGCGGGGTTCGCCTCTTTTTGCACTCTTTGCGGGCACTGGAAACCGGCTCCGCGAAAGCCCACCCCGCCGGCTGATTCCGGATTAACCGGAAACGGGTCAGCCCCGTACATTCGCATATTTCCTGCTCAGTCTGCCGCTCGTTGTTGATAGCTTTTCAAGTCGGCGGCGGTGACTTCATCGGGCGGAACCAGCTTGTAGTGCTTCTCCGAACTGATGCTGACGCCCGTTTCACTCTGTTCAAACTCAAACAACGCAATGACGCCATCGGGCATGAACTGGGCGGCGACCGGGCGGCAAAGCAAGGACGGAAACTTGCGCGCGCAGACCGCGAAGTCCTGCTCGATCGGCAGGATTGGGCCAGGAGTCAGGATTTTCCGCCAGAACCTTCGTCATACGGCGGCGCTTGCTCGCGCAGGACGGCGGCGGCGTGCTCTTGTTGCTCGACATAGCGGCGCAAGGCCTCTGCATCCTCCAGTCGAGGACCGAGATTGGGCAAACCGGCGGCTTCCCGTCGGGCCAGTTCCGCCAGGCGCTCCAGGTCGCAGCCGGCTTCCTGCCAGAGCGCTTCGCGCACGCGCCGCACTTCGGAGACAATCGGGTCGTCTTTCATGCGTTCAAGCTCCCATCAGTTCGTCGGGGGTGCAAATGACCGGCAGCCGCCGGCCGGCCTGGGCCGCCACGTCCTGCATGCGCCGGATGAGCTGGCCGTTGGCCAGGTGTTTGCAGTTCCACGTCAGCAGGTACACCCGGTGGCACCGCAGAGGCGGGAAGGACACAGAGATCGGCGGCCAGAAAACCTCTGCGCTCTTCCCGCCTCTGCGGTGAGCCGGAGCGGCTCAAAATATTTTGCGCGGGCTGCGTACACCATCAGGAATAGCAATACGAATGCACCCGAATCCGGTGGGAGGTACGTTTACGGCACAGCGCCATCAATCTGCGGCGCGTGGCTGGTAGGTTCTGAGATTGGCAGCGGTGACTTCATCGGGCGGAACCAGCTTGTAATGCTTTTCGGAGCTGATGGTCACCAGGCCGTTGCCTTGCTCAAACTCGAACAGGGCAGGCACCCCGGCCCTTCCCGGCGCGGAGAGGGAGTGCATCAGCGTTCACCAGCGGTTAACAAAGATGCATCAGGGCTTGGGCGGCTCCTCGCGCAGGGCGCCTGCGGATTCCTCATTCACTTTGTAAGTCACCGCAGGTGATCCCGGATTCCGCCGCAGGTGGGAGTTGAGCAAGGCGATGCGTTGCTCGGCAGTCAGAGATTCGAGTTCGTGGCTCGTCTGCTCGCGGAGGCGGCGCGACATTTCCACTGCGTCAAAGGTCTTGTTCGAGGTCGTTGCCATAGATGAGTTCCTTCGGGTTCACGATACTCACGGATGGGTAGCCTTGCAACAGGTTCACCGCGTTGAATCCGGCCTCGCGGCGGACGTTGACGAGGTGGCGGAAATTCCAGCTCACCAGATGGTCCACATGATGAACGGCGCAGAGGGCAACATGGCGGGCGTCGTCCGCGAACTTCGCGGTGACGACACCGGCGGCGAGGTAGGCTTGGGCCACTGCGTTGCGCCGCTGGACGCGGCGCGGTCGGCGCAGCGCGCCCGACCCTACCTGGTGCCGGTCATCGGTGAGCCGAGTTTGGCTGGTCAAATTCAGCCAATTTTCGTAAATGGCTCGCGGGCAATGCTTTTTAGTAGCTACTTCATTGGAAGTGGGTTCCCAAAAGATCTTTTGGGAGGTCACTGCCGACGATTCCGGTTCCCAAAACGTATCCGCAGAACCCACCGCAGTTGCTTTCGGTTCCCAACGGATCTTTTAGGATGTCACTGCAAGTGATGCAGGTTCCCAACGGATCTTTTGGGATGCCACTGCAAATGATTTGGGTTCCGCGGATTCTCCAGCAGATGTCACTTCCCGCGGATTGGGTTCCCAAAAAGGAGCGGGGGATGTCACTTCGCGGGAAGTGGGGTTTGCCGAAGCGCCCGGAGGTGGCGATTGCGGCGCGGCGCGTTTCCAAAAGTTGGCCGGGGGTGTTACGGCGGCGGAAGCGGGGTGCGCAGTTTTTGCCGGGGGCGCTGTTTCCGTGCGTGTGGGTACTGCAAGCAGCGGGTGCGGTGCGCGGCACTTCGCGGTTCCGGTTTCCGCCGTCAGAGCAGCCGCCCGGCGTCCGCGTCCACGAACAGCCAACTGTTTGGATGCCGGCGCAGCAGCGACGCGGGGACATCGGGGGTGATTTCGCCGGTGACGGTGCGGTGGATGATTTCGGCTTTCTTCGCGCCGTTGGCCAGTAACCAGACTTCGCGCGAGCCGAGCAGGTGCTTCAAGCCGACGCCCACGCCCCACGTCGGCAGGTTCGCATGCGTCAGGTAGCCGGCGGAGGCTTTGATGGTGCTCTCGTGCATGTCCACGCGACGCGTGACCCCATCGGGCGCGGAGCCGGGTTCGTTGAGGCCGAGGTGACCGTTGAGGCCGATCCCCAGAAGCGTGAGGTCGAAGCCGCCGGCGCGTTCGATGAGCGCGTCGTAGTCGCGACAGACCCGGTCGAGGTCGCGCGCATCGGTGTCGAGGAAATGGAACTTCGCCGGTGGCAGGTCAATGTGGTCGAGCAGATAACGCTGGAGCATGTTGCGGCACTTTCCCGCATCACCCGGTGCAAGGCCGCCGTAATCGTCGAGCGCGAAGATTTCCGCGTCGCGAAAGGAAACGTGCCCGGCGAGGACGGCGCGACCCATCGCGGCGAAGACCGGGTTGGGCGTGTGGCCGGAAGGCAGGCACAGGCGCAGGCGGGGTTGGAGGCGCAGGCGGTCGCGCCACAGGCTGGCCACGGCGTCCGCCCAGGCGGCTTCGGAGTCAAATCGCAAGAGGTTCATGATGATTCGGCGCGGCGATGACTCTGGCAGTTTCCCGCGCGGGCGCACAGCGGGAAAATGCAGCGCGAGTATTTTTGCGGAAGGCCGGCGCGTTGACTTGCGCCCGCCCGCCGTCCATATTGCGGTCATGCAATTCGACATTTCACAACTTCTGGACCAGTGGGAATACCAGCCCGGCCAGGTGGTGGTGAGGAAGTTTATCGGCAAGGATGGATTGGAGAAGATTCAACTGCGCGTGGATTTGGGATTGCTCCAGATGAACGCGGTCGGCCGGCCTGATGGCAAGCGTCAGTTTGGGCACCCGTCATTGTTCGAGTTCTACGTGAACAAGCTCAACCAGCACGTCGCCAAGCACGCGGGGGATGACGCGGAATTCAAACTCCAGGCGGAGGACTGCTCCAAGCTCCAGATCGAGGCGTTGCAATATCATCATCGCTACATCTGCCTGTTGCAGTTGGAGGATTACGGCGGTGTGGTGCGCGACACGGACCGGAACCTGAAGCTCTTCGAATTCGTGGACAAGTATGCCGAGTCGGAGGAGTTGTCGTGGTCATTGCAGCAGTTTCGCCCGCAGGTGCTGATGGTTTACACGCGCGCGGACGCCTCGCAGCATCTGCACGCCGGCAAATATGGCGCGGCCATCGAACAGGTGGAAGGCGGGATTGAGCGGTTGCGCGAATTTTATCAGCAACACTCCCGGCTCGACCTGATCGACCAAAGCCCCGAGATCCTGTCCCTGCAAAACTGGCTGGAGGAAATCAATCGCAAGCGCCCGCTCACCAAGCGCGAGAAGCTGGAAGTGGATTTGGATGAAGCGGTCAAACGCGAGGACTACGAAAAGGCGGCGCGCGTGCGCGACGAATTGCGGAACCTCAAACCCTCCGAGTAGCCATGACTCTCCCCGAACGCCTACAGCAGGAAATCAAGGCTGCCATGCTCGCGCGCGATGCCGAGCGCCTCGGCACGCTGCGGTTGCTCAAGTCCGCCATGGGCTACGCGCAGATCGAACGCAAGACCGAAAGTCTTTCTGATGCCGAGGTCGTGACCATCATCCAGAAGGAAGTCAAAAAACGCCGTGACTCGGTGGAGCAATACACCACCGGCGGACGCCCGGAACTGGCCGCGAAGGAAACCAGCGAGATCGCCGTGCTCGAAGCGTTCCTGCCGCAACCGCTCGCACCGGAGGAACTGGAGCGACTGGTGCGCGCGACGATTCAGGAGTTGGGCGCGGCGAACAAGAAGGAGATGGGGCCGGTCATCAAAGCCGTGCAGGCCAAGGTCGCCGGACGGGCCGACGGCAAGTCCATCAGCGCGCTGGTGGGCAGACTGCTTCCGTGAGGCGGAGAGTGGGGGGGGCGCGGGTCTTCGACGGAAAGTGGCAAGGATTCGTGCTTTCCTTTCGCGCTGTATCCGCTATCTTTCCAGCAACTCAACAAACCGCCGCTCATGTGTTTTATCGTTTTGCGTTCTTTCCTGGCCGTCTGGCTCCCGCAAGCGGGCGCTTGCGCTTCGCCGGAGCGCGCTGTCAGCGAGGCGGTCCAACTCAGAAGGCTTCCATGAACATCGAACCAATTCTTATTGCTCTCACTCTTCCGTTCCGCCGTCGTGCGGCCTGGCGTGCCGCCGCGCGCTTGGCGGTGTGGCTCATCGTGGCGGTAGTGTCGCTGGCAACGGTGCCGGGCGTCGTCGCCGCGGAGACGGTGACGATTACCGAATTCCTCGCCCAAAATGTCGGCGGGTTGCTGGACCAGGACGGCGATTCCTCGGACTGGATCGAGCTATACAACGCCGGCACCGCGCCGGTGAATCTCGCCGGGTGGTATCTGACGGACGACACGAATGAACTGACCAAGTGGTCGTTCCCGGCCACGAACCTCGCGGCCAAGGGTTTCCTGCTCGTGTTCGCGTCGGGCAAGGACCGCTCGACCAACGGCGTGGAACTGCACGCCAGCTTCTCGCTCGACCCCAATGGCGATTATCTCGCGCTGGTGCATCCCGACGGCGTCACGATTGCATCGCAGTTTGCGCCGCTATTCCCGGAGCAGCGGGCCAATTTTTCCTACGGCGTGGCGCAAAGCGTCGCGGTCACGCGGCTGGTCACGAGCAATCAGGCAGTCAAGGTGCTGGTGCCGACGAACAGCGTGCTGGGGTTGAGTTGGATCAGCAACACGTTCGACGACACGGGCTGGATCAACGGCACCAACGGCGTCGGTTACGAGACGTCCGTGCCGGGTCTCGCGGTGCGCAACTTCAAGGCGAACATCACTGTGGACACTCTGGCAAAGGCGGAGGAGGTGATCACCAACGTCGCTCGCCAGACCAGCGTCGTGTCCCAAAACGCCTATGTGATCAATTACAGCGACTCGCAGGGTGACGGGCACTACGGCACGAACACCGCCTTCCCCGGCCACACCCTCACATCAACGATTGACGACCATGTGCTCGACGTGACCGCCACGGTGACGATTCCGACGGCGGGGCAGTGGAGCTTCGGGGTGAACAGCGATGACGGGTTCCGGCTCATCGTGGGAACAAATCGCGTGGAGTTCGACCCACCGCGCGGGCCGGGCGACACGCTGGCGACGTTTAACTTTGCGACGGCGGGCGATTATCCGCTGCGGTTGGTCTATTACGAACGCGGTGGCGGCGCGGAAGTCGAGTTGTTCGCGGCGGCGGGCGCGTTCGGCAGTTGGGGGAACAATTTCCGGCTCGTCGGCGACGCGGCGCTGGGCGGGCTGGTGGCGCGGTCGCTGCCGGTGGGCAGTGGTTCGACCGCGAGCTACCGGTCGCTGATTCGCACGGACGTGCAGGCGCAGATGTTGAGCAACAGCACGACGGCGTTCATCCGCCTGCCCTTCGCCGTCACGAAAGCCGCCACGCTGGAGGCGCTGACGTTGCAAATGAAATACGACGACGGCTTCGTCGCCTATCTCAATGGCGTGGAAGTCGCCCGCCGCAACGCGCCAGCGTCGCCGGACTGGAATTCGGCGGCGGCAGCCGCGCTGGCAACGCTGGCGGTGGAGGACATCAATCTCACGGCCCATCTCAATCTCGTGGGCGAAGGCGACAACATGCTCGCGATTCTCGGATTGAACGACGCGGCGGGCGGCGTGGATTTTCTGATCGCGGCGGAACTTACGCAATCGATCGCCACCGGCACGACGAACACGTATTTCAGCACGCCCACGCCGCTGGCGTTCAACAGCGCCACCGGCTTCGCGGGTTACGTGGCGGACACGCGGTTCAGTCATGACCGCGGTTTTTATGACGCGAGTTTTTCACTCGTCATCACGAGCGCCACGGCGGGCGCGACGATTCGTTACACCACCAACGGGTCGGTGCCCACGCTGGCCAACGGGTTTACCTACGTGAATCCCGTGCCCATCACCAACACCACCACGCTGCGCGCGGCGGCCTTCCAGAGCGGCCTGGTGCCGTCGGACGTGGACACGGAAACCTATGTGTTCGTCGAGGACGTCATCCGGCAGTCTCCCGCCGGCCAGGCACCGGGCGTGGGCTGGCCGACGGCCAATTCGACCGCCGGACAGATTTACGACTACGGTATGGACCCCGACATCGTGAACAACCCGACTTGGGGCGCAACCATCCGGGATGACCTCAAGTCACTGCCGTCCTTCTCCATCGTGATGCCGCTGCCCGATCTGTTCGACAACGCAACCGGCATCTACGCCAACCCGCGCAGCGACGAGATTGCGTGGGAACGGGCCGGTTCGCTCGAACTCATTTACCCGGATGGCACGCCCGGTTTTCAGATCAACTGCGGCGTGCGCATCCGCGGCGGGTTCAGCCGCGACCCGGCGAATCCCAAGCACGCCTTCCGCTTTTTCTTCCGCCAGCAATACGGCGACGCGAAGTTGAATTACCCGCTCTTCGGCGACCGCGGCGCGGACACGTTCGACAAGATCGATCTGCGCACGATGCAGAACTACTCGTGGTCCTACCAAAATGACGCGCGCATGATCGGGCTGCGCGACCAGTTCTCGCGCGACGCGCAACTGGCGATGGGCCAGCCCGCCGAACGCGGGAATTTTTATCACCTCTACGTCAACGGCCAGTACTGGGGCCTCTACAACACCGACGAGCGCGCCGAGGCCAGCTACGGCGAAACCTACTTCGGCGGCAAGGCGGAAGACTATGACACGGTCAAAGTGGACCCCGACCTCGGCTACGTCGTCGAACCGACCGACGGCACGCTCGACGCCTGGTTCCGGCTCTGGCAGGCGGCGACCAACGGCTTGGCCACTGATGCCGACTATTTCCGGTTGCAGGGCCTCAACGTGGACGGCACGCCGAACCCGGCCTACGAAGCGTTGCTCGACGTGGACAACCTGATTGACTACATGCTCATCATCGTTTTCGGCGGCAACCTCGACGCGCCGATCTCGAACTTTCTCGCCAATGACGCGCCGAACAACTGGTTCGGCGTGCGCCATCGCGGCGGGCTTTCCGGCGGGTTCAAGTACTTCGCCCATGACAGTGAGCACACGCTGCGCGTGGATGGCGGCGAACTGACCCGCGACCGCGTTGGCCTGGTGAACAATCTCACCGGCGGCATTGACACCGACTGGACCGCCGGGAATCCGCTGACCCAAAGTTTGCCCACGCTGACCGGTCCCGGCAACGTCACTCCAAGTGCCGCGTTCAGCAAAAGCAGCCCGCAGTACCTCTGGTTCCGGCTCGCGCTCAACGCGGAGTTTCGCATCCGCGTCGCGGACCATGCTCAGAAGCATTTCTTCAACGGCGGCGTCTTCTCGACCGACGGCGCTCGCGCCATGTTCACCACGCGGAGCAACGAGATTTATCGCGCCATTGTTTGCGAGTCGGCCCGCTGGGGCGACGCCAAGAACGTCGTGCCCTACACGCGCACCCATTGGGCCACCGAGATGAACAACATCGGCGGGCAGTACTTCGCACAGCGTCCGGCCACCGTGCTCAACCAACTGCGCGCGCGCGGCCTGTTCCCCGCCGTCACCGCGCCCAGCTTCAACCAGCGCGGCGGCCTGGTGCCCGCTGGCTTCAATCTTTACATGACCAATGCCAATCCCAGCGGCACGATCTATTACACGCTCAACGGTGTTGACCCCCGTGAGCGCGGCGGCGCCATCGCGGCGGGCGCGCTCGCCTACACGCCGGGCACGCCCATCACCATCAACGTCCAGACCACCGTCAAGGCGCGCGTGCGCAGCAACACCGTCTGGAGCGCGCTGTCGGAAGCGGTCTTCTTCGCGCAGCAAGACTTCACCAAACTGCTCGTCACCGAAATCATGTATCACCCGCCGGACATGACGCTGCCGCCCGGCACGAACGTGATCAATGGCGACGAGTTCGAGTTTTTGGAATTGAAGAACACCGGCACGAGCACGCTCGACTTGAGCGGCGTACGGTTCACCGACGGGATTAACTTCACCTTTACCAACGGGACGCACCTGGCGGCGGGACAATTCTTCGTGCTGGGCCGCAATGCCGCCGCACTCGCCGCCAAGTATCCCGGCCTGGTGGTCAACGGCATTTACCCCGGCAGCAAGCTCGACAACAACGGCGAGATCATCACGCTCACGCACGCGCTGGGCGGACGCATTCTTTCGTTCGGTTACAAGGACGGCGGGCGCTGGCCAATCACGCCGGACGGGCTGGGTTATTCCCTGGTGCCGCGCCATCCCAACGCCAACCCGGACCACGGCAACCCGGCCAACTGGCGCGCGAGCACCGCCAGCGGCGGTTCCCCGGGCGCGGACGATCCGGCGCCGGTCATCGCGCCGATCTTCATCAATGAAGTGCTCACACATACGACCTTCCCGACGCCGGACGCCATCGAGCTTTACAATCCCAACGCTTTCGACGTGGACATCGGCGGGTGGTGTCTCACCGACGACGCGGGCAGCCCGATGAAATATCGCATCGCCGACGGCACGATGATTCTCGCCGGCCAGTATCGCGTGTTCACCGAGGCGCACTTCAATTCGTCACCGGACACGAACAGCAACTTCGCGCTCGCGTCCAGTGGGGAGGAGGTCTATCTGCTCTCCGGCGACGCGAACACGAACCTCACCGGCTACAGCCACGGTTTCAACTTCGACGCTTCGCCCAACGGCGTCACGTTCGGTCGCTACGTCATCAGCACCGGCGACGAGCATTTCCCCCTGCAACTGGCCGCCACGCCCGACGCCACGAACGCCGGGCCGCTGGTCGGACCGGTCGTCATCCGGCAAATCATGTATCACCCGCCGGACCTGGCGGGCGGCGCGGACAATTCGGCGGACGAATTCATCGAGCTTTACAACCGCACCGGCGACGCGGTGCCGCTCTTCGATCCGCTGGCGCCGACCAACACCTGGCATTTGCGCGGCGGCGTGGGCTTCGACTTCCCGGCGGACGTGACACTCCAGCCCGGCAACTCGCTCGTGCTGGTAAACTTCGATCCGAACAACGCCCCGCTGCTCGCCGCGTTCCGTGCGAGGTACGGTTTGTTTGCCAGCGTGCCTGTGTTCGGACCCTACAGCGGCAAGTTGAACAACGACACCGATAGCGTCGAAATCCGGCGGCCGGACGCGCCCGACACCAATGGCGTGCAATACATCCTCGTCGAGGAAGTGAATTACCGGGACACCGCGCCCTGGCCCGTGGCGGCGGACGGCGGCGGCCTAGCGTTACATCGCGTCGTCTTCTCGCAATACGCCAACGACCCGGTCAACTGGACCGCTGCGCAGCCGCTCACCATCCTGGCGCAGCCGACAAACGCCACTGCGAATGGCGGCGCGACCGCCGCCTTCGCCGTCAACGCGCTGGGCAGCGGCTCGCTGTCGTATCAATGGTTCCGAAACGGCATGATGCTCGACGGCGCGACCGGCGCGACGCTCACGCTCACCAATGTGCAGGCGGTTGACCGGGGCGATTACACCGTTCTTCTCACCGACAGCGCCGGTTCGGCGTTGAGCCGGCCCGCGACTCTCACGGTGCTCATCAAGCCGATCATCATCCAGCAGCCGACGCCCACAAACATCACGGTCGTCGCGGGCGGCAGCGCGTTGTTCACCATCGTCGTATCGAACACGGCGACACTGCCGGTGAGCTTCCGTTGGCGGCGGGGCGGCGCCAGCTACACGAACATCATTCTTAACGACAGCTTCACCTGCGTGCTGGACATCCCGGTCGTGCAGTCGAACCTGCACGCGGGCATCTACACCGTCGCGGTCACCAACATCGCCGGCAACCCGACACCCGGCCTCAGCAGCGCGGCGGTGCTCACGGTGCTGACGCCGCCGGCCTTCGGCGTCCAGCCCACCAACCAGACCGTCAACCCGGGCGTCAACGTGAGCCTCATCGCCACCGCCGGGGGCACCGCGCCGCTGCGGTTTCAATGGTGGTTCAACGCGACGAACCTAGTGGCCGGCGCGACCAACGCCACTCTCACATTGACGAACGCCCAGGCGGGCACCAACGGCGACTACACTCTCGTGGTTACAAACAACTACGGCACCGCGACCAGCCAGGTCGCCAGGATCACCGTCCGTACGCCGCCGACGCTCCTTGTCCAACCGGCGAGCCGGACGGTGGCCGCCTGCTCAAACGTCACCTTCGCCGTGGAGGCGGGCGGCACCGGACCGCTGCGTTATCAATGGCGATTCAACACGACCAATCTCATCGCCAGCGCCACCAACTCCAGCCTGACGATCAGCAATGTTCAACCCGCCGACGGCGGCGGCTACCACGTCGTGGTGACCAACACCCTCGGCTCCGTCACCAGCCAGGTCGCGGTGCTGACCGTCACGGCCGCCGACTGCGACGGCGACGGCATGGCGGACGATTGGGAAACGGCCCACGGCCTCAACCCCGGCGATGCAGGCGACGCCGCGCTCGACGCGGACAACGATGGCATGAGCAACTTGAACGAGTATCGCAGCGGCACCGACCCGCAGGACGCGCTCAGTGTGTTGAAGGTGCTGTTGCTCGACGGCGGCAACGGCGGCGCGCTGGTGCGTTTCACCGCCATGCCCGACCGTGGTTACTCGTTGTTGTACCAATCGAACATCCTGAGTCTTCCGTGGCTGATATTGACAAACCTCGCGCCGCAGCCCGGCACCAACCTCATCGAAGTCCTCGATCCCGGTGCCGGCGCGAGCGGCATCCGCTACTACCGCATCGTCACACCGCAGCAGATGTGGCCGTGAGTTTTCCAGCGCGCGGCGCGGCGGCGCGCGGTGAATTGCTCCGGGATTCTGCTTGCCGCCGCGCCGGGGCCGCGCTTAACCTTCGCCCGACGATTTTGCCAGGGCCCATGGAATGTGGACTCGGGAACCCCGCCAGGGCCGGAAGGCAGCAACGGTACTTTGCTCCGCATCCGCCGTGGTCACCCTGGCTTTTTTTTGGATGAAGGATGGGGTATGAGGGATGAAACAACCGGCGAGGCGCGGAAAATTCTTCTTCATACTTCATACTTCATCCCTCATCCTCGCCGCACTCGTGTCTTATCAAGTCATAGCCAGAAAGTACCGCCCGCAGCGTTTCAGCGACGTGGTCGGGCAGGAACACGTGTCGCAGACACTCGCCCACGCCATCGAGCAGAACCGCATCGCCCACGCCTACCTGTTTTGCGGCCCGCGCGGGACGGGCAAGACCACGATCGCCCGCATCTTCGCCAAATGCCTCAATTGCACCGGCGGGCCGAAGATTGATTTCACCGACGACGATCCGCGCTGCCAGGAAATCACCGAGGGCCGCTCGATTGATGTGCTGGAAATTGACGGCGCGAGCAACAACGGCGTGGAGCAGGTGCGCGAGTTGCGCGAGACCTGCAAATACGCGCCGGCCAGCTCGAAGTTCAAAATCTACATCATCGACGAAGTTCACATGCTCTCGACAGCGGCGTTCAACGCGCTGTTGAAAACACTCGAAGAGCCGCCGGCGCATGTGAAGTTCATGTTCGCCACCACGGACCCGGAGAAGGTGCTGCCGACGATTCTCTCTCGCTGCCAGCGGTTTGATCTGCGGCGCATCCCCGTGGCGCTGATCGTCCAGCACCTGGCACACATCGCCAGGCTGGAGAACGTGAAGGTGGAGGAGGCCGCCCTCTACGCCATCGCGCGCGGAGCCGATGGCGGAATGCGCGACGCGGAATCCGCGCTTGACCAGCTCATCAGCTTTTGCGGCGAGGGAATCGTCGAGCGCGACGTGCTCTCAATGTTCGGGCTGGCGGCACAAGGCCAGATTCTCGCGCTGGGCGGCGCGGTGTTGCGCGGCGAGGCGGAGGGCGTGTTGCGCGAATTGAACGACCTCGCCCGGAATGGCAAGGACCTGGGGCGATTGCTGGCGGATTTGCTCAACCATTTCCGCAACCTGCTCATCCATCAGGTTACGCGCGGCGAGACCAAATGGCTGGAAGTCTCCGAGGCGGAAAAAGCCAGCCTCGCCGAACAATCCGCACTGGCCAACGCCGACGCGCTCACGCGGATCATGGAGGTGCTGACCGACGCGGAAGGCCGGCTGCGCGACGCGGCATCGAAAAAGATTTTCGTCGAAGTGACGCTGCTCAAGGCCATCGAAGCGCGCAATGCCGTGAGCATTGACACGCTGTTGAAGCAACTGGGGCAGTTGCGCGGCGGACAGACCGACGCGGTGGCGCCCGCCGCCACGCCCGCGCCGAAGGCAACAACGGAGACGGCAACCGTGCCCGCCCCCGCCAGACCACCAGCGCCGACGCGCACGGCGGAGGTTGCTCTCCCCGTCGCGGCGGCGACGCCAGCCGTCAGCAGCGTCGCCTCCGGCCTGGAGCAACTCTGGCAACAGGTGGTCGAAGCCGTGAGCCGCGTGAGCGCATTCACGCGAAGCTACCTGGTCGAAGCGCACCCGGTATCGCTGGAAAAGAATGTTTTGATCATCGGCTTCGATCCGGAATTCGCCGATCAACTTGAATTGGTGAACAACCAGCGCACCCACGCGCTTCTGCAAACCAAACTGCAGGAGCTCGGTCATCCCGGCGTGCAAATCAAATTCATCAAGGCGGAACCTGCGCGCACCCGAACGGCAGCCGCCCCCGCCCCGCAACCCGGGCCCGCAGCGCCAGCGCCGCCGTCATCCACGGCCCTGCCTCCGGCGGCGGCGGTGACGATTCCGGCACCGGTTAAGCGTGAGAAACCCGCCACCACCACCCTGAGCGCCGAGGAATTCAAAAACGATCCGCTCATTCAAAAAGCGTTGGAAATTTTCAAAGGCCAGATCGTCGAAGTACGCGGCTGACCTGCCCCTCACCTCTGAACCCTTAACTCCCAACTCCTACTATGTCCGGTCTAGGCAAATTGATGAAACAAGCTGCACGCATGCAGCAGCAGATGGAACAAACCCAGGCGCAACTCGCCGCCCGCACCGTCGAGGCGACCAGCGGCGGTGGCGCCGTCAAAGTCGTCGCCAGATGCGACGGCTCGATCGCGTCCATCAAGATTGATCCTCAGGCCGTGACGCCCGGCGACGCGCAGATGATCGAGGACATGGTGCTCGCCGCCACCAACCAGGCACTCACCCAGGCCAAAGACATCGCCAACGCCGAGATGGGCAAGGCGACTGCGGGCTTCAACCTGCCGGGGATGTGACCGGGAACATTCGCCTTCCCGGTGTCCTCACTCCCTCCTGTCGTCGTTGAACTGCTGGCGGCGCTCAACAAACTCCCCGGCATCGGCCCCCGTTCGGCG
>JANNEF010000249.1:0-1667 GCA_031378375.1 Verrucomicrobiota bacterium
GTTCCATGTTCCGCTGGAAACTCAAGAACGAGGGACACTGGGTGAAGAACACCGAGAACGCCGCCAGCGCGAGGTCGGCCATGCAATACTGCGTGTTGTCGCCCGTGCGCGGATCCGGCAGCGCGCCGGCGACGGCGCGCAGACGGGCGATGAGGTCATCGAAACCGAGCAGCTTCACGCGCCCCTTGATGCCGGGACGGGGTCAAAAGTACAAGTTACAATCGTGTGACAACACCAGCGCCCCGCTGCCAGACCGCACGCACGCCTTCGCTGAACGCGGCCACACCCAGCCCCATTCTGCATAGTGAGAATTGCTGGTCGATCGCCTGCCCGCCTTGACTTTGCGGCGCGCTTCCCGAAGACTGCGCGCCTCGTATGTCCGAAAACAAATCCAACGACCGCATGGAGAAGATTGTCTCCTTGTGCAAGCGACGCGGCTTCATCTTTCAATCCTCCGAGATTTACGGCGGCATCAACGGCTTCTGGGATTACGGCCCGCTGGGCGCGGAGTTGAAGCGCAACGTGAAGGAGCTGTGGTGGAACACCATGACCCGCCAGCGGGACGATGTGGTGGGCCTCGAGGCGACCATCATCATGGCCCCGCAGATTTGGCGGGCCAGCGGGCATGTGGATACGTTTAGCGATCCCATGTGCGATTGCTTGCTGACGAAGAAGCGGTTCCGTGCGGATCAGGTAGAACCAACATCGGGCGTGGTCTATTCGTGGACTGGCGCGAAAGGTGAACAAACTGACAATGTCGTGAGTGCGATATTTGAGAAAGAAGTCGCGCCGATACTCAAAGAGCTAGATGTCTTAGTTCCCCGCTTCTGGGACGAGTTGTGCGCGATCCGAAAAGGGGGGGGGAATCTGAAGGAAGCACTCGAGGCAATGTGGGTGAAAGAGCGAGCCGTAAGACCTCATCACCAAGAAATAATAGAAAACTTGCTGTCAGCCGAGCTTTGGTTGCCTTTCAGCGTGCTGCTCCCACAAGGCAAGCCACCGGAGAGCGCGCGGAAAGTCGGCGTGCAATTTTACACTACACGCGGTCTCACGAATCCAACCTTGCTCGGCGAAGCGTCGGAAAAGATTGAAAATACCCGTGCCTTCAACCCTGAGAACGGTGCCCTTCTCACCGAACCTCGCCCCTTCAACCTCATGTTCAAAACCTACGTCGGCCCGACGGCGACGGAGGAAGATGTCGCTTACCTCCGCCCCGAAACTGCCCAAGCCATCTTCGCGCAGTTCAAGAACGTGCTGGAAACGTCGCGGCAGAAAGTCCCGTTCGGCATCGCGCAAACCGGCAAGGCGTTTCGCAACGAGGTCACGCCGCGCAACTTCACCTTCCGCTCGCGCGAGTTCGAGCAGATGGAACTGGAGTTCTTCATCAAGCCCGATGAAGCCATCGAAGCCATCACCGGCAGCGTGACCACGGTGCCGGAGACCGGTCATCCCGGCGAACCGCAGCCCGCCTGGGGCTGGCAGGCGTGGCATCAATATTGGGTCGAGGAGCGCGTGCGCTTCTACGAGGGCATCGGGTTGTCCCGGCAGACGCTCGGCTTTCACCGGCAGACGGCGGAGGAACTCGCGCATTACGCCCGCGCCTGCGTGGACATTCTCTTCAAGTTCCCCTTCGGCACGCAGGAGCTGGAAGGCATCGCGGCGCGCAG
>JANNEF010000255.1:0-5248 GCA_031378375.1 Verrucomicrobiota bacterium
ACCCTTCCAACAGCCGCGTCAAACGACGGCGCGTGGGATGCCGCCCCCGCTCATGATAGACCAAGCGATTGCTTGCCAACCGTGGTGCATCCTGCCCAAAATCCGCATCAATGAAACCCGCTCGGCCAAACCACGCCGTGCTAGGCCAAACCTACGTTTGGCCGAATACCTGTTAGGCGGACTCACGCGCACGTCATGTTCGACGACACGTTCATCCGAGGATTGCAGGCAGCCGGTCATTCGGTGAGCGACGCCATCCGCGCGCTTCGTCCCGGCGGCCCGATGGAGCATTTCGGCATCCGAACCCGCTGCCTCAGTTGCGGCACTGAGGCCGTGGAGAGCATCAAGTGGTTCCACGTTTGCGAGATGCGGTGCCGGTGCGGCGGTGCCTTCGACAGCGGCCCGATGATTGCCTTTGTGGCGTGGGCACAGACACGCGGAGCCACCGATGCAGAGTTCCCCGCGAGTGCATTTCGCATCCAGCAGGACAGCACACATGAGGACTAGATTCCGTCCGCCTAACCATGCGCTGCAGCGAACCCGGCCATCACCCTGCGGTTTCAAGAGGCACCTCCTGTGGGCCGGGTCGCTGAGCTTGGGTCGTTAGGCATCATCCACGTATGTTCGGCTTCAAGCGCAAACCAAAGGAGATGACAGCGGAGGAGTATCAGGCCGAGTATCGCCGCCTTCTCCGCGAGTTGGGCGAGCAGTTCGCGGTTGGCGATTCGTCACAGGAGCGCGTTCTTGAAGCGATGAGCCGGATTGACCACGAGATGAACGGGAACGGCGGCTGCAATTGGGTCGAGTCGGACTATACGGAGTATCTCGATACGTTGCGAGAGCACCTGACCACAGAGAGTTCGTATTCTTCGGAGCAGCTCGCGAAGATTCGCTGGTCTCTCGATGAGATCATCGCGTGCGGTCGAGAGCTTGAGCAGCAGGGCGAGTCAGGACGCAGCGCCACCGAGGCAGTTGACTATTTGATTTTGCGGGTTGTTGATTGGTGTCGGTTACACCCACGACAAAATGATGATGCCTAACCATGCGCTGCAGCGAACCCGGCCATCGCCGCGCGGTTGCAATCGTTGCGTCCCGTGGGCCGGGTCGCTGAGCTTGGGACGTTAGGCCGCTTCGCACGCATGACCACCATCGAAGCCAAAGTAGTCGCAGCATGGCGCGAGGCCGCACTCGATTTGGGCATCACGTTTACTTCGCCGTTTGTTGCGACTACTCCCGACGGTCGTCGCTTCGAGTGTCTCGGACTGGTTCACCACTTTGGCCGTCACGAGGGCACGCTCATCTCAGTATTCGGTGAGCCGTCGTCGCGCTCGCAGTATCCCTGCGACGACGATTACTACACTTCCGAGTTGGGGACGGGCTACAGTCACTACGACAGAGCGGCGTTCATTGAGACGCTCAACGATTGGGGCTACTTCCGAGCCGATGTCAGTCGTCATCCGTGGTATTCACCTGCCGAGCATTGGGGCGGTTCTGGCCCAGCACTTCGATGCACATGACTACACCAACGCGGCCATGCGCAGCGAACGGCGGCATCGCGTCGCGTCTGCGCCGGGCCAGAAAAATGATTGGCGTCGGGCGGGGCGGCGGGGTTACAAACGCACCACACATTTCACCATGAAAACCATCGCTCATCTCCTGCTCGCAAACTTCCTCCTGCTCGCGCCGTCGCTCTTCGCCGCAGAGGTGCCCGGCCTCAGACCGCTCGGCGCGGACGGCCAGCCGCTGAATCTCGATTTCGAAACCGGCACACTCAAGGATTGGACGGCCACGGGCGCCGCCTTCAAGGGCCAGCCCATCAAGGGCGACGTGGTCGCCAAACGTCGCAAGGACATGCGCAGCGCGCACGAGGGGGAGTATTGGATCGGCACGTTCGACGGCGGCGGCCTGGACCCGGTGCAAGGCACGCTCACGTCCGCCCCGTTCAAGGTCACGCAACCGTGGGCCAGCTTCCTCGTGGGCGCGGGGCCTTACGCCGGCACGCGCGTCGAGCTGGTCCGCCAGGACAACAACGCCGTCATCTTCAAGACCAGCGGCCACGACGGCGCGGCGTTCGCGAAGTCCAATGACGCGTCGGAGGAGTTGCGCCCCGTCGTGGCCGACCTGCGCGAGCAGCAGGGCCGGGAGATCTTCATCCGCATCGTGGACCAGCACGGCGGGCACTGGGGCCACATCAACTTCGACGCCTTCCGGCTGCACGCCGCGCTGCCCGCCTTCGCCCAGGCGAACACCGCCGCGCGCCAGCCCGCCGCCGAAGGCCCGCCACCGCCGCCGCCGGATGACGTGAAGTTCGCCGGCCTCTCCGGTGAGGCGGCGGCGAAGGAGATGACGTTGCCGCCGGGGTTCAAGGCCACGCTCTTCGCGGGCGAGCCGGACGTGGTGCAGCCGATTGCCTTTTGCATTGATGACCGGGGGCGGCTGTGGGTGGTGGAGGGGATGGATTACCCGAAGCGCCGGCCCGAGGGCGAAGGCCGCGACCGCATCCTCGTTCTGGAGGACACGGACGGCGACGGGAAGTTCAACAAGCGGACGGTGTTCCTGGAGAAGCAGAATTTGATCAGCGGCATCGAGGTGGGTTTCGGCGGCGTGTGGATCGGCGCGGCGCCGCATCTGATGTTCGTGCCGGTGAAGGATAGGGACGACCCGAAGCCGGCGGGCGAAGCGAAGATTCTGCTGGATGGCTGGGATTACAAGCGGGACACGCACGAGACGTTGAACACGTTCAAGTGGGGACCGGACGGGTGGCTGTACGGTTGTCACGGGGTTTTCTGTCCGTCGCTGGTGGGCAAGCCCGGTGCGCCGGAAGCCGAGCGGCAGTGGGTGGACGCGGCGGTGTGGCGGTATCATCCCACGAAGCACGCTTTCGAGATCTTTGCCGAGGGGACGAGCAACCCGTGGGGGATTGATTTCGACGAGCGGGGGCAGTGTTTCATCGAGGCGTGCGTGGTGCCGCATTTCTGGCACATCATCCAGGGCGCGCGTTACCTGCGGCAGGGCGGCGAGCATTATTGCACGACCATCGAGGAGACGGCGCGCAACGAGCAGCATCGCGATGCGAAATCGCGCAAGCCCATTTTCCCCTACACCTACGCGGACATCCAGGCGCACGGCGATCACGTCCACTACGCCGGCACCAAGGGACCGCACGCGGGCAACAACCGCAGCGACGCGGCGGGCGGCGGGCACGCGCACGCGGGGTTGCTGGTGTATCAGGGCGACAGTTTCCCGGCGGAGTATCGCGGGAAGATTTTCATGAACAACATCCACGGCCAGCGCATCAACATGGACGTTCCGGAGCGCAAGGGCAGCGGCTTCGTGGGCAAACACGGCGCGGACTTCGCGAACTTCAACGACAAGTGGTCGCAGATCATTGACCTGCGCACCGGCCCGGACGGCTCGGTGTTCATGATCGACTGGTACGACAAGAACCAGTGCCATCACAACGACATGAACGGGCACGACCGGAGCAACGGACGCATCTTCAAGATTGTTTACGGCGACACGAAGTGGACGCCAGTGGATCTGGCCAAGCTGAACGACAAGGAGCTGGTCGCCTGGCAAATGTCTAGCAACGATTGGGTCGCCCGCCACGCCCGCCGGCTCTTGCAGGAACGCGGCGCGAACCCCACCGTTCACCAGGCGCTCCGTGAAATCATCAGCGGCTCCCACATTGATGCCCATAAATTGCGGGCGCTCTGGTCGCTGCATGACACCGGCGGCCTGGACGAGCCGGTCGCGCTCGCGCAGTTGAAACACCCCAGCGAATTTGTGCGCGGCTGGACGATCCAACTGATGATGGAGGACCGGAAGCCAGGCGCGACCGCGCTCGCAGCGTTTGCGGACCTGGCGAAGAATGATCCATCGCCGGTGGTGCGGCTCTATCTGGCGTCGGCCTGCCAGCGCCTCAACGTCGCGCAGCGCCTGCCCATCCTCGAACACCTCGTCGCCCACGAGGAAGACGCGAGAGACCACAATCTGCCGCTCATGTACTGGTATGCGAGCGAAGCGGTGGCCGCGCAGGGAGCCGCGCAAGCAGTCCCGCTGCTGGCCAAGACGAAGATTCCGCAAGTGCGCGAGTTCATCACCAAGCGCATGACCGCCGCCGGCCGGCAGACGGCGGCGGTGCAGTGATCGTCCGGGGAGAACGAGCAGATGGAAAGGTTGGGCGCGTACGGGCGTCCACGCCGCTGCCACAACGGTGAAGGTGTGGTGTCGGCCAGATGGGTGCGAAGAGCTTGAACGAACCTCAACGCCACCGCGAACTTACCAGGGCCGGGCGGGATTGGGACGCTTCCCGTGGCTTTGCCGGGCGGTCACCTTCCGACCCGTTGTCGGCAAGCTTTCCGGAGGCAACGCTGCCTCCAGCGGTGATGGTTCTGACTCAGCTTGCGCTTCGGCCATGGCGGTTTCGATCACCCCAAGCAGTTCATCGCGGCCCTGACGCGCCGTCGCGGAGCAGGTGAAGATCTCGGGCAATTTCTCGAACCATCCGGAGATGTGATCGGTGAACGCCTCGATGTTGGTCTGCACCTTGGTGGGGGATATTTTATCGGTCTTGGTGAACACGAGGACGAACGGGACCGAGTTGGTGGCGAGCCATTTCACAAACTCCAAATCAATCTTCTGCGGTGGAAGACCGGAGTCAATGAGCGCAAAGACGCAGCAGAGGTTCGTGCGCTGCTCCAGGTAATCGGCCACCGCCTGGTTGAACTGGGATCGGTCCTTGCGCGCCACCTGGGCAAAACCGTATCCCGGCAGATCCACCAGCCGCCAGGTCTTGTTCATCGTGAAAATGTTGATGAGCTTGGTGAACCCCGGGATGGGGGAGACCCTCGCCAGCCCCTGCTGGCCTGCGAGCATGTTCAGCAGGGAGGACTTGCCCACGTTGGACCGGCCGATGAAGGCGAATTCAGGCAGGGACTCGTCCGGACACGAATCCAGATCCGGAGCGCTGCGGTCGAAAATGGCGGATGATATGTGCATACTCGGAAACGAGCAGTGACTGTCGCATCAAATCCCTCTGACTGATACAACCATTTTCCGGGGAGCGAACCAGCCCCCGACCTCCCGCTCGCTCGCGAACCTGGGGCGCTAGTGTAGTGTCTCTAAAGTGTCTTTCGGAACCGGTTGTTGACGGGCCAGCACCTCCCGGGCGCGGCGAATCTTCTCCAGGATCGTTTTCCCTTCCGCACGCCATTCGTATCGCTGCGGCTTGAGGTTGCGTTCGGCC